>JAZKTU010000001.1:0-84043 GCA_036625385.1 Halovenus sp.
GCCGGCGTTGCCGACGGTCCTCAGATGATCGAATAGGCCGCGCCCGCGGTGAGGGCAACGACGCAGAGGAGACCGCCCATCGCCAGGTACGTGATCGCGCGCGGTTCGTCGATCAGGTGCATGTACCAGCCCGCGACCGCCATTGCCTTCATGCTCGACAGGATCATGATGACGGCCAGGATCGGCAGGTAGTAGTCTTCCAGTAATCCCGATATCTCGAACAGGAACTGCGTGGTCGAGATACTCATCAGGACAACGAATATCGCCGTGTATGTTTTGACTGATGCCATTGTGTATCACCTACAGGATGTAGAACAGCGGGAAGAGGAACAGCCACACGATGTCGACGAAGTGCCAGTAGAGGCCGTAGTGCTCGATCGTGTCGGCCTTCTCTTCGCCGAGGAACGCACCGTTTGACACCCGCATGATCAGGTACAGCATGACGAGCATGCCGACGATCACGTGGGCCGCGTGCAGCCCCGTCGTGAAGTAGTACGTCGATGCCATCGGGTCGGAACCGAACGTCCAGCCCTGGTGGAAGTAGAGGTCGACCCACTCGACCATCTTGTTCACCATGAACGCTACTGCTCCCAGGAACGTAAGCGAGAGGAAGGCGAGCGTCCCCGTGCGGCTCTTCTTGCGCGCATAGTAGAGCGCAAGCACGACAGTGAAACTACTCGCCAGGAGGATGTACGTGTTGAGCAGGCCGGGCCAGGTTGGCTTGTGGGTGTAGCCAGCGACGTGGAAGAACTCCTGCCAGCCGAACTGGAATCGCGTGAAGATGTACGAGCCGATCAGCGCGCCAAAGAGCACGATGTCAGAGCCCAGGAACGTCCACATCCCGAGTTTCGTGGTCGAGACCGAATCAAACGGCCACTGTTCGGCGAGGTCCGGCTCCGGGACGTGGAACGACTCCCAGCCGAAGCCCGCGAAGGAGTACGCACCAGCCACGGCTCCGGCAACGGTGATCCAGAAGTAAATACCGGCATCGATGAACCCGTCGGGGATCCCCTGGGTGATGTGGAACGGGACCATGAGCAACACCAGGAGTGGCATCGACAGGGCCATGTAGGTGCCGTGTATCGGGGTGAACCCCTCGCGACGGGCCCCCTCGATGCCAAGCAGCGCGACGAACGCCGGGATGGCGAAGACGAACGGCCAGACGACATACTGCATGTCGAGGCCGGAGAGGCCAAGCGCAGTGAGGAGCGCGGCCCCGCTGAGCAACGCCGGCCACCAACTGGCGTGGTCGGCGTGCTGTTCGGCGTGCGGTTCGCGAACGGCAGCCTCGGCAACGCCGCCGTCGGGCTTTGCCTGCCCTCCCTCGACGCCGCCGTCCGTGGCTTCCGACCCGGTAAGGAAGTTCAGCTTCCCGCTTGCGAAGGTCGGCTTGCCCGGGTAGTTCTCGAGCGGCGGGGGCGAGGAGACGGCCCACTCCGAAGAGGAGGTGTAGGCCCACGGGCTCTCGCCGACATCCCGGTCGCTATACATGCTCTTGACGAGGTTGTAGAACATGACCAGGAACGAGGCGGCAAAGAGGAACGCCCCGACGGTCGCGACGCGGTGCCAGATCGTCAGCCCCGAGTCGTAGACGAACACGCGTCGCGGCGTCTCCCAGGCGATGAACATCGGGAAATAAAGCATGTTGAAGCCGATGAAGGCCGCGACGAAGTGCACCTTCCCGAGGAACTCGTTGTACATCTTCCCGGTCATCTTCGGGAACCAGTAGTAGACGCCCCCGATGAGCCCAATGGCGCCCGACGCCATCGCGTAGTGGAAGTGCGCCGTCACCCAGTAGGTCCCGCGGAAGGTGTAATCGAGCACGATTGCGCCGAGGAAAACACCGGTGATGCCACCGAGAATGAAGATGAAAAGCGCGCCGAGGACGAACAGGAACGGTGTCTTCCACCGGACTCTCCCTTTGATCATCGTGTAGATGAGCGCAAACACCATGAGGTCGAAGGGGAGGGAGATGCCGATGGTGGTTACCATGAACACCGTCTTGATCGGGAGGTTGATGCTCGTCAGGAACATGTGGTGCATCCAGACGATGAAACTCTGGATGGCGACAAGGGCCATCGCGATGACGAACCACTTGCGACCAACCAGGCGGCGCCCGGAGAACGTCTGGACGACTTCGGCCATCACACCCAGGGCCGGGAAGAAGACGATATAGACCTCCGGGTGACCGAAGAACCACCAGAGGTGGGTCCAGAGCATCGAGCCGCCGGCCTCACTCGAGAAGTACGCCGTCCCGAGGACGTGGTCGGCGCCCAGCAGGAGGACTGCGGCGAGCAGCGCCGCGAAGGCAAACAGCATCATCCAGACCGTCAGGAAGATCGACATGCTGAAAAGCGGTATATCCCGGATACGGAGTCCTTCTGCGCGCATCTGGTAGATGGTAGTGATGAAGTTCACCGACCCGATGGTGACCGAGGCAACGAAAAGTGCCAGCGCGAGAATAACGGCGATGGACCCGACCTCGGCAACCGGCGGAATGAACGCGGGGACGTTGAGCGGCGCGTAGAGCGTCCAGCCGCCAGCGAAGGTCGCACCCTGGAAGAAAGACGCCATAAACAGAAGTATCGAAGAGAAATACAGCCAGAAACTCAGCGCGTTCAGCCGCGGGAACGCGAGGTCGTCCGCGCCGATCTGTAACGGCACGAAGTAGTTTGCGAGCCCGAACGCAAACGGCGACAGGAACCAGAATACCATCAACAGCCCGTGGGAACTGACGACCTGGTTGTACCCGAGACCCTCCAGAATGAGCCCGCCGGACGTCCACAGCTGGATGCGGATAAGCAGCGCCATCGCGCCGGCAAGCACCAGCGTGAAAAGCGACGCCAACAGGTAGAGGATGCCGATGTCCTTGTGATTTGTCGTCACCAGCCAGCGCTTGACGGTCGACCGCGGCGGCAGGTCACTCATCAGCCGTCACCCCCATCGTACCATTCCTCGAATTCGCTGGGTTCCATAATCTGAACATCGCCCCTCATATTCGAGTGTCCAGAACCACACAGTTCGTAACAGACTGCTTCGTAGGTCTCGCCAGCCTGGTCTTCGTCAGCCTGGAACCAGGTCTGTGTGTACTGACCCGGAATCGCGTCAGATTTCGCTCTGAGTTCCGGTATAGCGTAGTTGTGCATCACGTCCAGCGAGGTGATGTTCAGAACGACCACCTCTCCCGCCGGGACACGGAGTTCGTCGGATTCCTGTCCGTTCGGATACTCGTACTGCCAGCCGAACTGGAAGCCCTCGACCTCGACTTCCATCGCATCCTCGTGGTCGTCGGGCGTCCCTTCGACGTACAGGAGCAACGAGTACCCATACACGATCAGTCCCAGCACGATAATGGCGCTGAGACCGAACGACAGGAACAGTTTCTTACCGCCGCCTTTACCCGCACCGGTTGGGATCTCCCCGAGCTGGGGCCGTGCAACCTCGTCTTCCTCCTCGTAGTCGGTCTCGGAGATGTCGTATCCGTCGTCGGCGTCGCCGGTCTCTCTGTACTTGTACGCGTTGTACACAATGTACGAGACGACGATAACGCCGACGATGGTTCCGAGTATAAGGAAGATAATGAAGAGGTTGTCGAACACGTCCGCCTGCGTACGGGGGGCTTGCGCCGGTGATACGTGCCCGAGCAGAGACAGGATGGGATGTCCAATGTCCAGCATTCGTTGATGCTTACGACCACCCTATCTTATACATTTCGGAAGACGGAGTACGAGAAGAGACTGGGATCGGACCGCCCCCGCCTCTGGAGAGGACGGGGTTCGAGACCGTCTGTGGCCCGGACAGGGGAATGCAGACCTCCAGCTTTTTTGGCCCGCTCCCCCGAACGTCGGGTATGAACCTCGCCGAGCGCACATGGACGGACGCCGACGACGCCGAAACGGACCTGGCGGTTCTCCCAGTCGGCAGCACGGAGCAACACGGGCCACACGCCCCGCTTGGCACCGACACGGTGACAGCAACGGCAGTCGCAACAGCCGGAACCGACCGCTACGACGGGACCGCGATCGTCGCACCTGCTGTGCCTGTCGGTGTCGCCGAGGAGCACGCACAGTTCCCGGGAACACTCTGGGCGTCCCCGGACACGTTTCGCTCGTACGTACGCGACATCGTCAAAAGCCTCTCGACACACGGCTGGAACCGCATCGTCGTCGTCAACGGGCACGGCGGCAACGTTGCCTCGCTCCGGGAGGTCTGTGGACGCGTCACCCGTGAGGGAGAGACGTACGCCGTGCCGTTCACCTGGTTCGACGCCGTCGATATCGAGGACATCGAGGCGCTGGCTGGTGACAGGGCCATGGGCCACGGCGGCCCGGTCGAGACGAGTCTCGTCAGCCACCTCCGACCGGACCTCGTCCACGGCGACCGCTTCGAGCAGGCCCGCGACGGGGGGGCGGACGGCTGGGGCGAGTTCCTGCACGGCGTCAACCTTTCGTACGACAGCGCGGAGTTCACCGCGAGCGGTATCGTCGGCGACCCGTCGTCGGGCTCTTCGGCAGTTGGAGAACAGTTGCTCGCGGCAGCAAGCGAACGACTCGCGGAACTGCTCGAGACGGTCGAACGGCGGGATATCGACCGGCCGGAGAGGCGTCACTCGGAGGAAAGATAGAGAGTGCGAGAGGGGATCAGGCCTCTGCCGTTCCGGTATCGCTGTCGGTATCAGCACCGTCTGCCGACTCGAGTGCGTCCTGTAGTTGCGGAATCGTACTCGCGAGGTCACCGACCTGCTCGTGTGCCGTCTCGACGTCCGCGACCAGACTCTCCACGGTTTCGATTTCCTCGGCCAGTTCCTCGGCGTCCTCGAAGGCGTCTGCCTCCTTGCCGACCGTGAACCACTTCTTCGCGTCCCGCAGGTGTTCGCGTGCGCCGCCGACGCCCAGCGCGGACTTGAGGGAGTTCAGAAAGCCAAGCGAATTGTCCCCTTCGATTTCCCAGACTGCGTCGGCGTCGGGGAGTTCGTCGCGGGCGTCCGCGAGCGACGCCTCGACGTCCTCGCGCATCTCGGAGGCCGCTTCACTGAAGAGTTCCTCGTCGTCGAGCGTTGTCTGTGACATGTCGAAAGCTTCGTGCCATGCTGAATTAAATGAACGCCGGAAAGTGAAAGTGAAATCACGCGAAAACGTGGGCGGAAGATTCGACCCGTCGGGTGCCACGGGGCGATGAACGGTGCGTGTCGATACCGGGGAGTACTAGTAGCTGGTTGCCGGAGAGGGCCGTAATGAGCTACCGGACGCTTGCCGACCTCGCGGGGGGACAGCGGGTGCTCGCCCGGCTCGACCTCAACTCGCCCGTGTCGGTCGGTGTCGTCGAAGACAACCGCCGGTTCGCGAGACACGCGCGAACGGTCGACGAACTCCTCGACGCGGGACACGGGGTTGCGCTGCTCGCTCATCAGGGTCGTCCCGGGCGGGACACGTTCCTCCCGCTCGAACAGCACGCTGACATTCTCGCCGAGCACCTCGGCCACCGCGTGGAGTACGTCCCCGACACGGACGGACAGCCGGCGCTCGATGCAATCAGGAACCTCGACGCCGGCGAGGTCGTCCTGCTCGAAAACGTTCGGATGACCGACGACGAGCTGCCGGAGAGACCACCCGAGGAACACGCCAGAAGCGACCTCGTCCGGACGCTCGCGCCGGAGTTCGACGTCTTCGTCAGCGACGCCTACTCGGCGGCCCACCGCAGCCACGCCTCCATCGTCGGCTTCCCGCTGGTGATGGAATCGTACGCAGGCCGGGTGATGGAGACCGAGTACGAGGCGAATTCCGCGATCGCGACCCGTGAATTCGACGGCGAAGTCACGATGGTCGCGGGCGGCAAGAAAGCGACCGACGTCATCGAGGTGATGACCGCACTGAAAGACAAAGTGGACAACTTCCTCCTGGGTGGCATCGTGGGCGAACTCTTCTTGCGGGCCATCGGCTACGACGTCGGGCGGGATATCGAAGACGAGGACATCTACGAGACCCAGTGGCTGGCAAACAGGGAGCGTATCCAGTCACTCATCGAGAGTCACCCGAGCGATATCGTCTACCCGACGGACCTCGCGTACGCTGACGAAAACGACGAGCGCGCGGAGGTGACCGTCACTGACGTCAAAAACAAGGACCACGACTACCTCGATATCGGGCGGGACACCGCCACCCAGTACTCGGACATCGCAGCGCATTCCGAGGCCGTCTTCGTGAAGGGCGCGCTGGGACTGTTCGAGGACGAGCGGTTCTCGACCGGTACGGTCCGTGTACTCGAAGCACTCGCACGGTGTAACTGTTTCTCGGTCGTCGGCGGCGGGGACACGTCGCGGGCCATCGAGATGTACGGGATGGACGAGTCGGACTTCTCGCACGTCTCCATCGCCGGCGGCGCGTACATCAACGCCCTGACGGGGAAGCCTCTCCCCGGTGTCGAGGTGCTCACGCGGAGTCGCCGCGTCACGGGCTGAATTTTTTGCGGTTCCCGCGCATGGGTGGTTGTATGACGTTCAGCATCTGCGTACGCGAAGCGTACGAAGACGACGAGGGGACGAGTCAAATACGGTACGGCGTCGCAGTCACGACACGGCTCGCTGGCGTCGGAACACTGTGTCCGTTCGCCAGCGCGAACGGCGCAGCCGCAACCCAGAGTTTCGTGAACGTGGAACTGGGACGGCGAACGATCGACTACCTGGACGACGGGCTGGCCGTCGAAGACGCGATGCAGGCGTTGTTGAACGCGGACGACGGCAGCGAGCAGCGCCAGCTCCACGGCGTCGGGGAGAACGGGGAGTTTGCCTTCTCCGGCGTCGAGTGCAAGGACTGGTACGGCCACACCGTCGGGGACAACTTCACCGTCGCCGGCAACCTCCTGACGGGCAAGGCAGTCATCGACGAGACTGCAAGCACCTACCGGGAGAGCCGTGGGGAGGACCGTCCGCTGGCCAAACGGCTGGTGGACGCACTCGCCGCCGGTCACGCCGAGGGCGGGGACAAGCGCGAAGAACTTCACGTCCAGAGCGCCGCAGTGGTCGTCGAACGAACCGAGGATCGGCCCATCACGCCGGCGTACGACAATCTCCGGGTCGACGCTACCGAGACACCAATTGAGGACATGCGCGAGACACTCGAACTCGCCACCGAGAGCTACGAGATGGCCCTCGAACGGTACGAAGAGGACTACGAGGAAGACGACGAGAGTGGAATGTAATCTGCCGGCTATAATTACGTGAAGATAGTCGCCCCCACGGGAGATTGAGCGCAATGATCGCCTCGTCGTTTGCCGGTCGCGTGGGCAGGTCACCGAGCAACCGGTCGCCGAAGCCTCCCGGGACTCCCCGAATGCGCCGAGGCGTTCGCGGAGGTCGCCCAGGGACGCGGTGTAGCGGTGGCCGTCCGGAACCCGGATATCTTTAGTGTCCGAACGGATTATGTATCGGTAACTGATGACGGAAGATTTCTACGAGATACTCGGCGTCTCCCGGGACGCGTCCGAGGAGGAGATACAGGACGCGTATCGTGAGGCAGTCCGGGAGTACCACCCGGATGTCAGCGACGACCCCGACGCGGAGGAGAAATTCAAGAAGGCAAAGACGGCAAAGGAGGTCCTCACCGACGAGGAGCAACGCCAGATGTACGACCGGATGGGCCACGAACAGTTCATCGAGGCCCAGAAACGTGGTGCGACCGAGGAGGGCGGCGCTGGCCGTGGGGGTGCCCGCGGCGACCCCTTCGGCGGCGGTGGCGGCTTTGGCAACATGCAGGATATCTTCGATCAGTTTTTCGGCGGCGGCAGGTCGAGTAGCCGTCCGAGTCGCGGTCGGGACCTGAAGACCGAACTCGAGATCGACCTCGAGGAAGCCTACCACGGGACAGAAAAGCAACTCTCGGTCACGCGCCCCGACGTGTGCGGGGAGTGTGAGGGCCGGGGCCACCCGCCGGGAACTGACGCCCGGACCTGCCCGCAGTGTGACGGTCGCGGCCAGACGACACAGGTCAGACAGACCGCGTTCGGCCGGATGCAACAGCGGGCGACATGTCGGCGCTGTGAGGGAGAGGGGACCATCTACGAGGAGCGGTGTTCGACCTGCGGGGGCGACGGCGTCGTCCGCGACGACGCGACGTTGACCGTCGAGATCCCCGCCGGCATCCGCGACGGACAGACTCTGCGGATGGACGGCGAGGGCGCGCCGGGCGAACGCGGCGCGCGCAAGGGCGATATGCACGTCGAGATATCCATCCGCGACCATCCGGAGTTCGACCGGGAGGGCGACGACCTCAAGAAACGCGAAGCGATCTCCTTCCCGCAGGCAGTGTTTGGCGACACTATCGAAGTGGAGACGTTCGACGGCCCAGTCGAATTCGACCTGCCAGCTGGCACCCAGAGCGGCGAGACGTTCCGGTTGGAGGGCAAGGGGATGCCGAAACTGCGCAGCAGGCGGCGGCAAGGCGACCTCTACGTCCAGGTGCAGGTCGTCACCCCCGAGAATCTCAACGCGGAGCAGCGGGAGGCGCTTGAGCAGTTCGCCGAGGCCGGCGGCGAGAACATCGAGGTCGGCCAAGGCTTTTTCGACCGGTTGCGAAACAGTTTCTGACGGGAGGAACCCGGTAAACGCGGACTGCTGTCACACGGACACCGTACCCGGGAGTTCGAGCAGTGTCTTGACCCCGTCGACGGTGAAAGCGTCAAGCCTGTCCGGACCAACGCGTACACAGAATGGACATACGCGAGATGAACACGCTCGGGGACGTCGTCGCGGCTGGTCGCGACAGGGAGGGGAAGGCGATCGACGCGGCTGGCCGGACAGCCCCCTACGCCTACGGGGACTTCTCGACGAACGTCTGGAAGACGGGAAACCTGCTCAGACACTACGGCATCCGCCCGGACGCGCGACTGGCCGTGGTCGTCGGGCCGAAAGAGGGTGGGGAGACGGAGCGTGTCGGGTATCCGGACTCGCCCGAGCCCTTACAGGCGGTTCTCGGCGGGGCGACGCTTGCTGCCACGGTGGACATCACGCCCGCACAGCCGGTCGACACCCGTACGTTCGTCCTGCCTGCCGGCCTGCTCGGCCGGTACGAGACGGCACCGGGATGCTCGGTGATCGCCTACGGCGGCCCCCCGGAGGCGGCCAACGTGGCACACTTTGGGACCGAAACCTGGAGCGAGAACCCGATCGAGCCGCCCGACCCCGTCGAACCGTCGGATATCTTCCTGCAGGTCGACGGCGAGCAGTTCTCCCACGAAACGGTGCTCGACGTCGCGACTGCAGTCGTCGAGGAGTACGGTCTCGGCGCGGACGATCGGGTCGGGCTCGCAGCCCCCGTGACGGAACCGGGGGCGCTCGTCGCTGGCGTCGTTGCGCCGCTCGTGGCAGGTGCGACGATCTACCTGCCGAGGGTAGACGAGACTGCGGGAGAGGTCGATGCGACGCTCGTCGTCGGGACGAAACCTGAGAAGGGCGGACTGGCCGCCTCGGACGTCACCGGGCAGTTGTACGATACTCGCCGTGCTTGACCCCGAGAGCGAACACGACCGCTCCGAACGCGAGCATCGACGGCAGCACCATCATCAGCGTCGTATCGGTGGTCATCGGCGTTCCGACCGTGATACCGGCCAGTCCGGCGGCGATGATGGCCACGACGATGCCGGCTGCGACGGGAAGGGTGAACTTCATACTCGACTGTAGAGGGCTACGGTCGCAAAAACCTTCAGAAAGCTGGGCGGGAAACAGGGCAAGGATGCCCCGGTCCGGTGAGAGGAGGGTCGACCCACCCAGTCACTCGGTCGGGCGGATGAGCTCCGCGAGCGAGACGATGATGCCGAGAAACCAGCCGACCGGGAAGGAGATGACGAACCAGATGATGACGTGGTGGCCCTCCTGGCGGTCGATCTGACCCAGCGGGTCAGTGAGGGTGTCGGGGCCGTTCTGGAACATCCAGCGGGCCATCTCGTCACTGCGGGCGATAATGACGTCTTCGAGCGCCGGGTGAAACAGCGCCGCGACGACGGGTGGCAGAAAGATCGCCGTCATCGCGAAGGGATACGCGAGGAAGACGGTCGTTCCCCGCCCGCCCAGTTGCCAGAAGCCGTAGGAGAGTGCCGCCGAGAGGACAGCGACACCGCTTGCAGCGGCGATCGCGATCGTCTCGACACGGGTGAACGTGCCGGAGAACTGAAACCAGACCAGCGCAACCAGTCCACCCCACAGGAGCAGAAACACGAGGACTACCCCGATCACGCCCAGCCGGGCGGCGGTCACGTTGACCTGCCGAGCCTGGAACCGGACAAAGTATCCCAGCAGGACGAGCGGATAGACGATACTGACGACCGGAACGCCGAGCAGCGACCACACGCGGTAAAAGAACGTCTGTCGGAGGCCCTCGGGTTGCCACTTGCCGAGGACGGTGTCCGCGGCCCCGCGCTGGCGGGGATAAATAAATTCCATCCAGGTCTCGTGCATCACGCGCACGTCGTATTTGATGGCGTCGACGAGACTCTGTTGGCTCCCAGCAGCCATATCCGCCACTTTTGACACCCCCCGGTATATGCTTTCGTATCCAGGTCCATCGAATCCCCGCGGGAGTGACGGGACGCTGGCCCGTAGTGACACGATGGTCGAGAGCCCGAAACGATCGAACCGCCAAAGCGAAGCCGGTCGTGCCGGGACGGCCGGCGCGTCAGGCCCAGGCGTCCGGCGCGAAGTCCGGATAAACCTGGCGCGTCCCGCGGTCCAGGCTGGCGATTCGCTCGTGGTCTTCCTCGTCGAGGTCGACCGTCAGACTCTCCCAGTTGTCGCGGATGTGTGCCTCGCTCGTCGCCTTCGGGATGGCAGTGATGTCCAGGTCGCGGAGCCACGCGAGTGCGACCTGTGGCGCAGTCGCGTCGTGTTTGTCCGCGATGGATTCGAGGGTCTCGTCGCCCAGCACGTCCCCGCGGGCAAGCGGCGAGTACGCCACGAGTTCGAGGTCGGTCTCGGCTGCATATTCGCGCAACTCCTCTTGCTGGAGGAAGGGGTGTATCTCGACCTGGTTGGCGAAAACCGGCGCGTCGAGTACCTCCCGGGCACGGTCGACGTGGTGGGGCTCGAAGTTCGAGACACCCACGTGCCGGACCGAGCCCTCGTCGGCAAGCCTGTCGAAAGCCCCGAGCGTCTCCTCGGGGTCGTACTCGCCGGCCGGCCAGTGGACGTACAGCAGGTCGACGTAGTCAGTGCCGAGTTTCTCCAGGCTTTCCCGCGTCGTCTCGACGACAGCCTCGGGCGAGAGCCGGGAAGTCCAGACCTTCGTGGCGAGGAAGATGTCCTCGCGCGCGACGTCCGCCGCAGCGATTCCGTCGCCGACTGCTTCCTCGTTGCGGTATATCTGTGCTGTGTCGATATGCCGGTATCCCGTCTCGAGAGCCGTCCGGACACTCTCTACACACTGGTCGTGGACGTCGTTCTCCCAGGTGCCAAAGCCGAGCATCGGCATCCCGTTCGCCGTCGGGACGTCCGCTGGTGTCGGTGCCATATTCGTTACTGGGACTGTGAGCCCTAAACGGGTTCTGAAATCGAATCAAGTACGCCATCACGGGGGGACGCTCACGTGTGTTTTTAACACAGATACGGTCGTACGGCGTGTATGGACGTCATCCATACCGCGACCTGGGTTTCGGATATCGAACAGGCACGTGAGTTCTTCGTCGACGCGCTCGGACTCGAAGAGAAGTGGTCGTTCACGCTCGACGGCGTTACGAACGTGTATGTCGGGGGAGAACACGGCGAAATTCAGCTGCGGACCGACCCGAAGACCGACACCGTCAGCCCCGACCGCGAGACGCTGGATCACATCGCTGTCTCCGTCGAGGAGCTCTAAACGCACAGCAGGGAAGCGAGTCCGGTGAGCCGTCGCAGAAGAATCGATCTGGCCCGCGCGCCCGGTCACGCGGACGAGCAGTGGGGAGAGGCGGTCAGCCAGGCCGGGGACGGCGCAGTCAGTATTTCGCGTCGGCGCCGGTTATTTCGTAGACGTCCTCCATGAGCCGATCCCGGCGTGCCTGCCAGTCTGCGAACTCGTCGGGGGATGTCGGATACTCGCTGTAGATTTCCTTGAGTTGGGTGGCGACCTCGTTGACCTTGTAGGCTTCGTAGAGCGTACTCCAGTGGCCGCGGGTCTTGATGCCGGTCACCAGGCCGGTTTTGAGTTTCTCGGCCAGGGAGAGCGAGGCGTTGCCCTTCTTGCCCATCAGCTCGATGAGCATCTGGCCGGGGAGTGCGGTCACGATGTCGGTCAACTCGTCGGTGTCGTGCGCGGAGCCGAAGATATTGTAGAGGTCCATCGCGGCGAACCGCCTGCCGAAGTCGGTCTGAACCTGGCGGTTATACGCCCAGAGCGAGTCCTCGTCGACCGAGCCGTCGGCGATCGCCTCCGTGGCGACGTCGGCTGCCCAGTGGCCGGCCTTCGCGGCGCCGGGAATCCCCCCGCCTGTCGTCGGGTTGACGTGGCCGGCGGCGTCGCCAACCGCCATGTAGCCGGGGGCGACTGCGGAGTCATAGGGGCGGCGAGTCGGGAGGGCGGCACCGAGCTTGTCCTTGACTTCGGCACCGCGAAACTCCGGGCGCTGTTCGAGGTCGCGTTTGAGCACGTCGACGAGGGGCAACGGTGGCTTGTTCATCTGGAATCCGAGGCCGGCATTGATTTCGGTCTCCGACCGCGGAAAGTACCACAGGTAACCCAGTTCCTCGGTCGGTTTGAACACGATAGCGTCGTCGTACTCGACTGGTTCGGTCGTCTCGATAACCTCACGGTAGGCCGAACAGAACTGCGAATAGTCGACGTTCGTATCGAAAGTCGTTCCCGCGAAGTCTCCTTTGTCCTGCAGTATCGACAGCGCCCCCGCGGCGTCGATAACGACTTCCGCCTCGTACTCGATGGAATTACCCTCCCGGATGCCCGTGACACCGCGGACGCGACCGTTCTGGACGATGTCCTGGACGACGGTGTTGTAGTGGACGTCCGCGCCGACACGCTCTGCCTCCTCGAGCAGTACCTCCCCGTAGCGCTTCCGGTCGACGACTGCACCGGAACCACCCTGAAACGGGATATCGATGTCGTCGCCTTTCGGGTTGAGAAACATCGCCCGACGGATGTTCTCGTTCGTGAACGACTCCTCGCGGAGGTGGTCCAGGTCGATGACGTCGGGGAAGGTGCTCTTGCCCTTGATCGCATCGCCACACGCGATATGCCCCGCGTCTTCCCGGGACTTGCGTTCGAGAAGCACAACGTCGAGGCCCTCCTGTGCCGCCGTCGCAGCCGCGAAACAGCCAGCCGTCCCCCCGCCGACGACCACGATGTCACGGATTTCTGTTGTCATTTGTCAAGAGTTGCACCCTGCGTGGTAAAAAAGCTGGCTGATACGTGACCGACAATATAAAGCCGGCAACGGACGGACCACCAGCCGGATCGATGCTCAGACGAGGCGCTGGCTGGCTATCGCAACGACCCGAGGTCCCGACGAGCGTCGGGGCGGTGCTGGGACACTACGCCAACACTGGCGTGTTCGACTACGCGAGTCTCAGGCTGAAACGCCGTGTCGACGAGACGGTCGACAGGATGCTCGAGGAGGCGTTCGCGGACGTCGAAGCGGCGATCGCCGAGGAGTTTGGCTACGGGCAGGTCTCCTTCAGCTACGATACGAAACTCGTCATGCCGGCCCGGCTGACGCTCGGCTACTGCTACCGGACGCTCCCGGAAACCGATCACCACCGTGCCGAGGGACTCACCCGACTGGCTGTGGAAGCGCTGGTCGATGGGGACATGCGGGATGCGCTGAACGACGGGGAGTTCGAGGATTTCGAGGTCGACTTCGAGACCGACCGCGCGGACCGCGAACGCATCGGGGCTACCGCCCAGGAGGTACTGCAGGCCCGCGTGGACGCGCAGTTCGCCGACTACCCGCCGGCAGTCCGGGACGCCTACGACTGGGCAGTCGACGTCTCCGAGCGCCACCAGGCAGCCGACGCCGACTTTCGGGACCTGATGGAGCGAGCACGGGACGGCGCAGCCGACGCACGCGAGCGGATCAGGCGGGAGTACAAGCACGCCGAGTTCGAGGACCCGCCGGAACTGTTCACCGGGAGTGAGTTGTCGCTCCCGTACCTCAAGACACAGTACGACCGCGTTGGCGTCATCTACGACGGGATGATCCGGATGTACCGGAGTGCTGACCTGCCGATAGCCGACGCCTTTCACCGTTCGATCGTGCTGGCTATCACCGGCGCACAGCTCTGGCTCGACGATATCGACGACTACAGTGCGGACATGCGCGAGGGACAGCTAACGCCCGTGACTGCCGAGTATCTCCTGGCAGAGGACGACGCGACCGCGGCAAAAACAGTCGTCGAGGTGAGCGATGCGTATCTCGACCGGGCACAGGCCGAAGCAACAGCCGCCGACTCGGCGCTAACCAGTATTGCCACGGAGTATATCCGGCTCTCGGGGACACCTGAGGTGCTTCCCGGATGGGACTGAAGGGGCACAATCAACAGAACGAGAAACGCCGGTACCGCTGACGCCGGAGGGAAGTGCTTTTTACTCACCACTGGGCACTGTAGAGACAGGAATGTCGCTGTCAGATATAGTCAGACGGCTCGAGTCGGCGGCGTCGACGGCGTTCGTCGGGAGCAAGACGCTGCTCGGCCTCGACACGAACCCCGTGCCATCCGAGTGGGACCACATCACGAAAGTCGACCCCGAGGGCGAAAAGCGCCTGCCACTCGCGTACCCGCTGTATCTCTCACAGACGAGCGCGGTATCGGTTGGCGGGTCCCGCGACGTTACCTACCGCAACACCGAGGAGACGTTCGACCTCGTGAATATGGCGGATGTCCCGGCGTTTCACGAACCAAGCGCCGCCAGCCACGTCACCGACCGCACCCGCGAGCAAGGCGAGTTCCTGGCGGTACCGGAAGTTCTCAACGGGGATAGCCAGGCGCTCGTCGGGACCCTCGGCGAAGGGATCGACTACGTCCGCGAGGAGCTCTCGTCGGCGATAGTCGAGGACAAACTCGGGGTGTCCCTCGACGGTCTCTTCGGTGACCGCGTTGGAAACTTCGCGGCGGGGTACATGATGCAGCAGGCGGTGTTCGAGGCGTACATCATCATGAATCTCGACAGCGCAGCGGCGCGCGAGGCAAACGTGACCGAGGATGATCTGATCGACCCGGAGACCGCGAAGCAGCGGGCGCTCGCGGCCGAGTATCACCTCGACAGCGAAGTCATCTATCTCGAGTACTCCGGCCGGTTCGGCGGCGAGGAAGCCCTCGACATCCTCGAGGCGATCGACGACGCCGTCACCTGGCCGCGTCTCTGGTATGGCGGCGGTCTCGACAGCCGCGAGAACGTGAACGCGGTCCGGGACGCCGGTGCGGATGCCGTCGTCGTCGGCGATGTGTTCCACGATATCGCCGAGGAAGAGCGGAAACTCTTCAGGCTGGCCGTCGACGAGTTCGCGACCCCGCCGGCAGCGGACGACCTGCGCGCGTTTCTCGCCGGGGCAGTCGATATCGAGGAGACGAGCGCCGCGCGGTATCTCTCCACCGTGCCATCGGTCACGGAGCCGGCGGCAACCGCTGCCGAGTACCTCGTCGCCGGTGTGGGGATTGCGCTCTCGTTGCGCGAGGTCGCCGCGGAACTGTCGGACCCGGACGAACGCGACATCGAGCGCGCGCTCGCGTCGGACGGGATACCCGGGGAGGCGGCCTTTGCTGACGTGCTCGGGGGGGGTGCCGGAACAGTCGCCCGGACCCTGGGGCATGGCCTGCTCGCCGAGCGATTCGACGTCGACGAACCGTCAGCCGCTGGCCGACATCTGGCCCTCGACCTGTAAGCGACGAGCGAAGCGCTGTGACGCTGGCTGGGGTCACAGCGGCGACCGGGGAACGTTTTAGCCGATAGAGCGCCTACGTCGGGGTATGGTGGACCTTGCCTTCGTGGCACTCGTACTCAGTTTTCCCCTGCTCGTGATGAGCGTCTGTGCCATCTTCGCGTACATCGACGCCCCGGACCACGGGATGGACGCCAGGAAGTGGGCGCTCGTCTCCTTTGCCATCCCCGTGTTTGGCTTTTTCGCGTACCTGCTCGAGCGGGCCGAGCGCAACCGGACGCCCGAAGACGAGAAACGCGAGGAGATGTTCGTCGATGGCCCGTTCCGCATCCACGAGGACCGGGCCGACGACACGCCGGTCGTGACGGACGAGGCCCCCGGACCCGAGGATCTCGAGGAGTACATCGACGCGGAAAACGAGGAAGGAAACGATCGCCAGGGGTGAGAGGACGGTCACCGCTTGCCGAGTGCTTCCTCGAAGACCCGCTGAGCGCGCTCGTAGGCCGCATCGCGGTCGACGACCGGGTCGGGGTAGTCGGGAGCCAGGTCCGCCCGCTCGGCTGCAGGGAGGGTCGGCCAGTCGACGATTTTGTCGGCAGGGACGTCCCGGAGTTCCGGCACGTACGCGGTGACGTAGGTCGCATCGTCGTCGTACTTGCGCATCTGTGCGACGGGATCGAAGATACGGACGTCCACTGAGTCGGTCCCAGTCCCGGCGATCCACTGCCAGTTCCCGTAGTTGTTTGCGGGGTCGTGGTCGACGAGTTTGCGGGCGAAGTAGCGGGCACCAGTCCGCCAGTCGACGAGCAGGTGTTTCGTGAGAAACGAGGCGACGTTCTGGCGCGGACGGTTGTGGATGTATCCCTCCTCTTCTAGCTGGCGCATCCCGGCGTCGACGAACGGGTAGCCAGTCTCGCCGCGCTGCCAGGCCTCGATATCGGCCTCGTCGTCGCGCCAGGCGACCGCGTTTGGGAACGACCGGTAGTTCTCCGAGAGCAGCGCCGGGTTGTGAAAGAGGAGATGGTAGTTCGCCTCGCGCCAGGAGAGTTCGTACCGGAACTTCTCGACGTTTCGTGCCGCCGAACCGCTGACGGCGTCCTTGCGCTCGCTGGCATCCCGCCACACCTCCCGGATACCGATCATCCCTGCAGCGAGATACGGCGACAGCCGCGACACCGCACCCACTGGCCGTTCGACGGCAGCCTGCATGTCGTCCCGCGTATCGCTGTACGTCTCGATCCCCGCCTCCAGAAACCGGTCGTACCGGTCCCGTGCAGCCGGATAGCCGGCGTCGGGGAGGGAGATATCCGCCCCGACAGCCGGGGCCATGGTTCCGTCGGCAGCGTCGACCAGCCGGTCCCCGTCGGGCGGCTCGGCAGGGGGGCGTTTCGGCTCCGCCTGCCAGTCGTCGTAGAACCGGCTGTGGGTCGGGTACTGCTCCGAGAGTTGGTCGGGGGCAACCAGAACGAGGTCGGTCGCCGCCGTCGTCGGAAGCGTCTCCGCGACACGGCGCTCGCGGTTGCGCCGCGCCGGGCGGTAGTGGCGGTTGTAGTAGACCCGGTCGGCGCCGTAGGCGTCGACGACCTGTGGAAGAACCTCTGTGGGTGTGCCGGCCCGGACGAGCAGGTCACCGCCACGCTCCCGGTAGCGCCGCTTGAGCGTCCGGATTCCAGCAAACAGGAAGGCTCGCTGTCGCCGACCCAGCTGTGTGAGCATATCCGCCTCGAGGACGACGACCGGGAGGACGCGCCCGTCGCTGGCCGCGAGGGCGAGCCCGCGGTTGTCGGGAATTCGGAGGTCCCGCCGGTGCCAGAAGACGTGCATGCGAAACCTAACCGCTGGAGTGACAAGACGGCACGCCCAATCTAGTTGGGTATACAGGAGCGGACAGGGGAACGGACCGTCTACCGGTCCGGTCCGCGCTCCGACAGGACGGCTGCCGTCCCCTGCGGTGTGGAGCGCGGGTCCGGCCGGCCTCGAAGGGAGAATGTTTGTTATTCGGATACGAGTAAAACACTCTCAAAAAGCGACAGCCTTTATTTGCTCGAACGGCAGAGGGTTGGTATGTCACTGCATGCCCGGGACGTCGAACAGGACGTCCGCGAGTTGAGTACGCTACTCGGGACGGTCCTGGCCGACCAGTCCTCACCCGGCGCACTCGAAACCGTCGAAAACGTGCGTACGGGGGCGATCGAGTACCGTCGCAACGACACGAAATCGCGCTCGACGCTGTACGAGGAGTTGAACAGTCTCGACCCGGAAACCAGAGAGATTGTGGCTCGCGCGTTCGCGACGTATTTCGAGTTGACAAACCTCGCCGAAGAGCGAGAACGCGTCAGGGCAATCCGTGACGGGAGTTCCGAGGATGCGCTCGCGGACAGTCTGGCCGCAGTCGTTGAGCGTCTGGTCGCGAAGGACGCCGATCCGGACACTGTCGAACAGGTCCTGCAGGATACACTCATCCAGCCGACCTTCACGGCCCACCCGACGGAAGCTCGCCGGAAGACAGTGAAAGCGAAGCTCCGGGAGGTCGCCGGAATCATCGAGACGCTCGACGAGCGGCGACTGACGGTGAACGAGCGCTCCCGCATCGAGCGCGAGTTGGAGGCTGAAATAATGAGCCTCTGGCAGACACCGCAGATCCGGGACCGACGCCCGGAGGTGACCGACGAAGCACTCAACGTCCAGTGGTATCTGGAGAACGTCCTGTTCGACGTCGTCGGCACCGTGTACGACGAACTGGAGCGAAGTCTCGCCGACAATTACCCGGAGATCGAGGTCCCGAAACTCTTCGAGTTCCGGTCGTGGGCCGGCAGCGACCGCGACGGCAACCCGTACGTCACGCCGGAGGTGACCGCCGAGACGCTCGAACGACAGCGAACGGTCGTCCTCTCGAAGTACCGCGAGGAACTCGGGGCGCTGTCGGGCGTGCTGAGCCAGGACAGCCGGGACTTTGCAGTCGGCGACCGGTTCGCCGAGGGACTCGCTGCGGACAAGAACCGACTGCCCGGCGTGGCAAGCGACGTCGAGGCGCAGTACACCAACGAACCGTACCGACAGAAATTGACGCTGATGCGCGAGCGGCTCGCGCGTGTCGGCGACGTGAGGCAAGGGGAGTACACGGACGCCGACGAACTGCTGGGGGACATCGAAACCATCGCGGCCAGTCTCCGCGCGAACGGGGCCGACGCCATCGCGGAGACACGTGTCGACCCGCTCGCCAGACAGGTGGATACCTTCGGGTTCAACCTCGCCAGTCTCGACCTCCGGGACCACCAGGCAAATCACACGGAAACGGTCGCAACCGTCTTCGAGCGCGAGGGTGTCGACTACGAAGGGATGGGCGAGACGGAACGAGTCGAGGTGCTGACCGACGCAATCCTGCAGCCCGGGGCCGTCGTCGACCTCTCCGACGTCTCCGCTTACGAGGGGACCACCGAGCGGGTCCTCCGTCGGTTCGACGAACTGGCTACCTGGCAGCGCGAGTACGGCGTCGACGCCATCGACACGTACTGTATCAGCATGACGGAGGAGCCGAGTCACGTCCTCGAAGTCCTGTTTCTCGCGGACCAGACTGGCGTCGTCAACCTGCCCGAGTACTGTGGGCTGGATATCGTTCCCCTGCTGGAGACTGAATCGGCGCTGTCCGGCGCCCGCCGGATCATGGGGACCCTGTTCCGGAACGAGGCCTACAGCGCTGCGCTCGAAGCCCGTGACAACCTCCAGGAAATCATGCTGGGGTACTCCGACTCGAACAAGGAGAACGGCTTTCTGGCGGCCAACTGGTCGCTCCACCGCAACCAGAAGCGGCTGGCGGCGATTACCGACGACCACGGCATCGAACTCCGACTCTTTCACGGTCGGGGCGGCTCCATCTCCCGCGGCGGTGGCTCGATGAACGAAGCGTTGCTCGCGTTGCCGAGGGAGACAGTGACCGGGCAGGTGAAATTTACCGAGCAGGGGGAGGCGATCGCCGAGAAGTACGCCAACCCGCGGATCGCCCAGCGGAACCTCGAACAGATGCTGAACGCACAGATACGTGCGCGCTACCGGGTTCTCACGGAGGGCACGGAGGAAAACGCTCCCGAAGCATGGCACGAACCGCTCGAAGTCGCCGCCGACGCGGCACGGGAGGAGTATCGCGACTTGCTGGAGACTGACGGCTTCGTGTCGTTCTTCGAGCAGGCGACGCCCATCACGGTCATCGAGGACCTCAACCTCGGCTCCCGGCCGGCCTCGCGGACCGGCGAACGGACAGTCGAAGACCTCCGGGCGATCCCGTGGGTGTTCTCCTGGACACAGGCCCGCTGTATCCTTCCCGGGTGGTACGGCCTCGGCACTGGCCTGGAGGCGTACCTCGACGACGGCGGCGATATCGGGACCCTGAAACAGCTCTACGAGGCTTGGCCCTTCTTCCGGACAACGCTTGACAACGCGGCCCTCTCGCTCGCGCGCACTGACCTCGAGATCGCGTCCGAGTACACCGCGCTGGCCGAGTCCCACCGGGACACCTTCTTCGCCAGAATCACGGCGGAGTACTCCCGCGCTGCCGAACTGGTGCGGGAGATTACCGGCCGGGATCGGTTGCCGCCGCGTGCCTGGGTCGCGGAGAACCTCGAGCGCCGGAACCCCTACGTCGATCCGCTGAACCTCCTGCAGGTGAGTCTGCTCGACCGCGACGAACTCACCGAAACCGAACAGCGAACGCTCCGGTTGACTGTCAAGGGTATCGCCGCAGGCATGAAATCGACCGGGTGACAGCCAGGAGGCGGGCGCTCGCTCCGACGCAGCACCGCGAGCAGTCACGGGCCGCAGGCTTTAGGACAACCCCCACCTCCAGTCGGCATGCGTATTGCGCTCATTGCACACGACGACGAGAAGGCGGAGCTCGTCGACTGGGCCGAAGAGCACAGGTCGATTCTCGCGGCGAACGACCTCATCGCAACGGGCACCACGGGCAGCCGGCTCATCGAGGAGACCGGACTGGCGGTGACGCCGATGACCTCCGGTCCGCTCGGTGGCGACCTCGAAATCGGATCGGCGATCGTCAACGAGGAGTGTGACGTGCTCGTCTTCTTCCGCGACCCGATGACCGCCCAGCCACACGAACCGGATATCAGCGCACTGTTACGCATCTGTGACGTCCGCGGTGTGCCGCTGGCGACCAACCGGGCGAGCGCGACGGCGCTGCTCAAGGGGCTCACCGCCGGGGACGCCGGCTGAATCGGGCACCGGTCACCGCTCCTCGATGTCGGACTCGTAGATGACACCGCGGTCACCGTCGACGGTCACGACCGTTCCGCCCGGGATCGGCCACGTGATCCCACCCACCATCGGGATATCCAGTTCCCGGGCGATCACAGCCGGATAGCTCGTCTGACCCTTGTCGGCTGCGACGATACCCGCGAGTTTCGAGAGGTCGCCAACGAACTCCCCGTCGAACGAGTCGGGGATCGAGACGACGGCACCGTCCGGGCACCCGGTGAGGTCACCGTCCGGGGCGACCCAGACCGGTCCCGCACTACGACCACCCTGGATCCCGCGACCGCTCGCCAGCACCTCGGCAGCCAGATGCACCTTCAGCGTGTTCGTCGTGTTTGCGCCTTCGAGGTCGGTCATCATCCCGGCGAGAACGACCACCGTGTCGCCGCTTGCACTGATGCCGGCGTCGATCGCCGCGTTCGCCGACTGCTCGATGAGGTCAGCAGCACCGCCCTCCGGCGTTGGCTGGTATCGCGGCGAGATACCCCACAGCAGTGCGAGTCGCCGGCGAACCTGCCTGTCGGGAGTCACGGCTACCACCGGCACTGACGGCCGGTACTTCGCAACCTTGTGTGCGGTGTATCCCGACTCGGTGACCGTGACGATAGCCGTCGCCTCGACGTCGCGGGCGAGATAGCGCGCGGAGCGCGCGATGGCGTCCGTCCGGGTGTCCGAAGCAGGTGGGACGCGCTGTTCGCGGCTCTCGTCGTACTCGGGGCTGGCTTCGACGTCGCGGACGATGCGGTCCATAGTTTCGACGACGCGGACGGGGTGGTCGCCGATGGCAGTCTCGCCCGAGAGCATCACCGCGTCGGTCCCGTCGAGCACGGCGTTTGCGACGTCGGAGGCCTCGGCCCGCGTCGGTCGGCGCTCGTGGATCATCGAATCCAGCATCTCCGTCGCCGTGATGACCGGGATGCCGGCAGTGCGTGCCTTGCGAATGATGCGTTTCTGGATGAGCGGGACCTTCTCGAGCGGACACTCCACGCCCAGATCACCGCGGGCGACCATCACGCCGTCGGCGGCCTCGAGGATGCCGTCGAGGTTGTCGACCGCCGCCGCACGCTCGATTTTCGCGACGATTGGGAGGTCCGCGCCGAACTCCTCGAGTGTCTGATTGACAGCGTAGACGTCCTCCGCCGAGCCGACGAAACTCGCCGCGACGTAGGCGACCTCCTTGTCGGCGGCCAGTCGCAGTTCGTCGCGGTCGTCGTCGGTGACGAAGTCGACACCGAGGTCGACACCGGGCACGTTGACGCCCTTGCGCCCGCCGAGCGAACCGCCGGAGTCGATACTGACGACGACCCCGTCGTCCTCGACGCGCTCGACCGTCGTCTCGATGCGTCCGTCGTCGAGCAGCACCCTGTCACCGGGCTGGACGGGGCCGAGCGACCGCGAGAGCCCGATCCGTTCGCCGTCGACGACGTCACCTTCGACGAGGCGCCGTCTCCCGCCGGTTTCCACCTCGACCGGTTCCGACAGCGGCGCGGTCCGTACCTCCGGCCCCGAAACGTCGAGCATCGTCGCGACAGGGGTGTCGGACCTGTCGCTGGCCGCCCGAACCCTGTCGATGAGCGTCGCCCGGTGCTGGGTCGATCCGTGGCTGGCGTTGAGCCGCGCGACCGACATCCCCGCCTCGACGAGGCCGGCGATCGCCTCCGTGCTGTCCGAGGCAGGACCCACCGTGCAGACGATCTTGGCTCGTCGCATCAGAGAATGATACTCTTTTGCTGGACGAATGCCTCGATCGTATACCCGATACCCTCACGACCGATGCCGGAGTCCTTCACGCCGCCGAAGGGGATGTCCCCGAGGCCGTGGCTGGGCGCGCCGTTGATCCGCACGCCGCCGGCCTCGAGACGGTCTGCCATCCGCATCGCACGGTCGTAGTCGCTGGTGAACACGGACGCGTCGAGCCCGAGGTCGCCGCCGTTCGCAACCGAGATCGCCTCGGTTTCGTCCTCGAAGGTCGTGACGGCGACGACCGGCCCGAACTGTTCCTCGTGGACGATGCGGGCGTCCTGGGGGACGTCTGCGAGCAGCGTCGGCTCGAAGAAGCGGCCGTCGCGTTCGCCGCCGTGAACCAGCCGCGCGCCGCGTTCGAGAGCGTCGTCGACGAGCCCCTCAACCCAGTCGGCCTGATCCTCCGAGATGAGTGGCCCCAGCGACGTCTCGGGGTCGAACAGGTCCCCCGCCTCCCACTCGCCCATCTCGGCGTCGATGCGCTCCACGATGTCGTCGTGGACATCCTCGTGGGCGAGGACACGGGAGACGGCGGAACACCGCTGGCCGGCGTACTTCAGCGAACCGCTCGCGGCGGCACGGGCCGCGGCGTCGAGGTCGGCGTCCGGAAAGACAACAGCGGGCGCGTTGCCGCCCAGTTCCATGTGGAGTTCGACCATGCCGCTGACCGAGGCGACGTGTTTCCCCGCGTTCGAGGAACCGGTCATCGCGATGGCGTTGATCCGGTCGTCGCCGGCGAGCACGTCGCCGATGTCGCTCGCCCGGCCCGGCACGAACCCGAACGCGCCCTCCGGGAGGTCGGGTGCCGCGTTGACGATGATCTCCGCGAGGATCGCGCTGCTCATCGGCGTCTTCGTCGCCGGCTTCAGGATGACGGCGTTGCCCGCGGCGAGCGCCGGCGCGACCTGTAGCGCCGTCGTCGAGAGCGGGTAGTTGTACGGCGTGATACAGAGCACGGTGCCGACGGGTTCGTTCCGAACGATCGCGCGCCATCCCTCGTGGCCCTCGGTCGTCCCCTCGACGTACTCGCCCTCGAGCGAGCGCGCTTCCTCGGCGGCCCGCCGGAACCGTTCCGCCGCGGAGTCGACCTCGCCGCGCGCGCTGCTGATCGGTTTGCCGGCCTCGCGGACGATTACCTCCGCGAGTTCCTCCTTTCGCTCCTCGATCCCGTCAGCGATTGCCGTCACCCAGCGGGCGCGCTGGACGACCGTCGTCTCACGCATGGCGACCTCCGCGCCCGCTGCAGCGGCAAGCGCCCGCTCGGCCTCGGCGGGCGTCGCGGCTGCGACGGTGGCAAACACCCCCCCGTCGGCGAGATCGGTCACCTCGATCTGGTTCGTGGTCGGCGTCCATCGTCCCTCGATATAGAGTTCGTCGCGGTCGGTGTTTTTCACGGCCATATCGGAACGAGGAGGTCCTTCCGTAAAAAATTTACTCAGTATAGAATAAAGATTGCACACCCGGAGGAACGGCAGTATAAATATTTACTCGTATATGAAAAAGATTTATATCCGAACAGTCCGGAATAGACAACAAGAGATGACTACTGGAACGCTGACAGCCGAATCGGACGAGTCGTACTACGAATGTGCGCCCTGTGGATACACCGCGCCGGCGGGAGTCGCGATCGGGTTGTGTCCACACTGTGGTGACCGTCTCGCAGAACAGACCCGGTAGGAGAGCGTACCGCGTTCCCGAACTGCGTCAGGAACCGAGTCCGGGAGGGCTCTCACGATCGATGACGAGTTCGTAGGCTTCGACGTCCTCGAAGGCCGCGGCCTGCCCGCCGATATCGACAGTCCCGTCGTCGGTATCGAGCGTGATCGCTGCCGTCTGGCGGTTCGTACTCACTTCGATGTCGACGATTTCACCCTCGACCGACCGGGGATCGCCCGACTCGACGTCGCGGCCTCGAACGGAGGCGTAAAACTGGCCGTCGCTGTTCTGGAGGTCCCGCACACACCGGCGGATCGTCGCGTAGCGGCGGGGAAACGGGTGCGCTTCCTGGCTCTCGACCAGCGTCCTGGCGGAGGGCCAGACCACCGTGTTCAGAAAGCCCAGGACGAGAAACCCCAGCTCCGAGCGGTTGAAGACGACACCGTAGTCGTCGCCGCCGTTGTGGAGGGCGGTCCGCGTCGTGTAAACGGAGTAGGTCCCGTCGGCGACGGCGACGATGGGGGTCGTCAGGCCGCGTCGTGCGCGGACGACCGTCGCGAGACGGGTGTAGTCGAACTCCTCGGGGTCGGGAACGTCCACACCGGGCGAGACGAGCAGTTCGATGGACACCCCCTCGTCCTGCCGGGCTGCCAGTTGCTCCTCGAACCGCCCGAGGAGACGGGGGGAAAGCGACAGCACGAGTTCGTACTCCGCCCCGGCGATGACGTCCTCGAGATACCGAAGAATCGTCTGCCGTGATGTGACCAGCCAGACGGCCTCGACGTCCCGGGACGGTGACGTGTACTGTCTCGTGAGATCTTCGACGAGGTCGTCGAGCGTCACGCGGACGTTGTCGAACGCCTCCTCCGGGTCGACCGCGAGCACTTCGAGCGGGCGCGAATCCCGGAGTTCGACGAAGCCGTCGTCGGCGAGACTTCTGACAGTGTCGTACACCCGTGGCTGGGGGATGTCTGTCTTCTCGGCGATTTCGGACGCGGTGAGTTTGCCGTGGTCCAGAACGGTGAGATACGCCTCGATCTCGTACTCGCCGAAGTCGAAGCGCTCTCCGAGGCGTTCGAGATGCCCAGAGAGGTCGTCGTCTTCCATATCAGGTACTCAAACTGGTGCGTAAAGAGTCTGTCTTCTGTGTCCTGGTCGCGAAGACGACGCCCCGGCTCCGTAGAAAATCTCGGCGACTTATACTGCCGCTAGGTGCTCTATTGGTCAGGGAAGACAGCGTGGTGACTCCCTGAGTTCTACGCCAGCCGAATTGCTGCCATTACTCGATTCTGTGAGTCGTCCTCAGGGTTTTGCCCCTGCCTTCCGGACTCCAGCTACGTCAGGTTATATACTGTCGGACGGAACTGTTGATACTTTCACTCGCCCCACGTGGAACGAGCAGAATATCATGACTTCCGTCCGACAGTATACTGCCGGCTGTACGTTCGTAAAGATATTCGCGACCCCGGGGTGGCGAATTCGTTCACAATGGGACAGCCGGCAGTATTAGCTGATTGCAGGCGTAAGCCCCCTTCCTCAAGGAGCAACCTGCGGGAGCGAGCAGGGAGGGGATACAGCGCCGTCATCGTTTTATTTTCACTGCACGGCATGGCCTTACTACCCCTGCGGTCGAAGTCGATAGTACGATGCTCACCACGTCTCCGATGGTGTTCAAGCGCGACAAGAAGCGCGCACCATCGGTTGTGGTCGAGTGTCCAACAGGGAGGAGTGGGACACTCCAAACCACCCGTGAAGGGAAGTCGCCTGCGGAGTCTGGAATCCCTGTGCCCACGTCGGGTATAAATTCCGACACAGAAACAGGAAGCCCTGTCCTCAACAAGCGAGGGGCGGGTAGCCCCGAGCGCGGTAGGTCAGGGTAGTTCACTCGTGGCCCGACACCGGAAGTGGTTCATACGGCTCTTCTAACCAGGCCACGTCAGAGTCATCAAGATCCAACTCGACTGCCTCGACCGCATCCTCGAGGTGTTCAACGCTCGTCGTCCCGATGATCGGGGCATCGACAGCGTCCTTTCCAAGTAGCCACGCCAGCGATATTTGGGCCATCGATGCGTCGTACTCGTCGGAGAGTTCCGCGACCCGTTCGTTGATAATCGGCCCGCCGCCTGACCGGTACTCTTCGTGTCGGTCCTCAAGCGTTTCCCCGCGTGTCGTCGTAGTCAGTTCCTCGTGCGGGCGGGTCAGATATCCCTGTGCCAGTGGACTCCAGGGAATGACTCCGATGTCTTCTCTCTCACAGAGGGGCAACATTTCGCGCTCCTCTTCTCGATAGACGAGATTGTAGTGGTTTTGCATAGTGGCAAACTGTTCGAGGCCCCGTCGCTCGCTCGTTTGGAGAGCCTCGGCAAATTGGTAAGCCCACATTGAGGAAGCGCCAATGTACCGCACTTGATTGCGTCTGATGAGATCATCGAGCGTCTCGAGCACTGTCTCGATTGGCGTATTGTAATCCCACCTGTGGATTTGGTAGAGGTCGACGGTATCCATTCCCAAACGTTCGAGGCTGTGGGAAATATCTTGTTCAACTGCCTTTCGTGAGAGGCCATTACCTTTCCCGGGAGGGTATGATTCGGGGGTGTACCTCGGATGGGTTTTTGTGGCCACGACCTGGCTTTCTCGGTCGTACTCATCGAGGACGTTTCCCAAAATGCGCTCCGACTCCCCCATAGAGTAGACGTTTGCCGTATCGAAGAAATTTATCCCTAGGTCGATAGCCCGCTCGACAATCTCCTTGCTCTCTTCTTCGTTAAGCACCCACTCCTGCCACTCGCTCGACCCGAAACTCATACAGCCAAGGCAGATTCTGCTTACTGACAACCCTGTGTTACCCAGTGTCGTATATTCCATACCGAAATTAACGCGGTGGTATATATAAAAGTGGAAGCCGGTGTTCCCAAAACACGAGTGGAATTTCGATATCAATTCACAAATTGGCCGTTTCAAAATCTTATTTATTGTCCTAAATGACTTGCTGATGAGAGAGACGGGTTCAGCACGGTGGGTGGGTTCTACTCCGAACTGGATGTCTGATACTGCCGGCTATAAGCCTGTGAGCAATTTCGACCCCCGCGGGGTCGAATATCTTCACGTAGTTATAGCCGACAGTATGAGTACCTGTACCACGTGGTGATTCACTGCCTCTATTATCAGCGCGTACTTGGAAAGGTACTTGGTCCAATCAGACCCGACAGAGAGTTCAGACAATGCCCGACAGACCCAGCATCTTAGTCCCGTTACGTGTTCTCGAGGGGGAATCAATTCCGGAGGGTGTTCCCGAACTCCTTACGAACGCACACGTCGTCCTGCTTGGCTACCACGTCGTGCGAGACCAGACCGCGACCGATCAGGCGCGACGCCAGTTCGAAGACCAGGCCACCCGCCGTCTCAACGATTTCACGGCGATACTCGAACACGCGGGGGCGACAGTCGAATCCCAGCTCGTGTTCACCCACGATGGGCAGACAACGATCGACCGGATGACAGACGAGCATGACTGCCTCGCGGTACTGATTCCAAACGCAACGAGACCGCTGGAGAATGTCCTCGTCGCGGTCCGCGGGATCGTCGGCATCGATCGGTTTGTCCGCTTAGTTTCGGGGCTGTTCGCGCCGATCGACGTCGACGTAACCCTGTACCACGTCGCTCGAGAGGACGAAACTGACGCCGACGTAGAGACGCTGCTCGAGAGATGATCGTCGAGACTTCCGACAACTACGACGCGACCGTCATGGGGGAATCCGATCCACCAGTGACGACTTTCTTGTTCGGGATGACTGCGGACCAGATCGCCAGGCAGTTCCTGGGTCCGGTATTCGTGATCCAGCACGGGGGCCTGGACGATACCGAGGAGACTGACAACGAGTGATACGGACGGTTGTGATTATTTTCGGCAGGGACGTCCGATATACGGCGTATCAGCCCGCGAAACGTGTATGTTGTCACAGCAGAGCGGTAACGAGTCACAACCGTCGATATGATCCTCCAGCAGAGTGTGGGTAGACCGAGTACCGGCGCAGTACCTCGTTCCTCCGCATCCACCGATCCGAACTGTCCCGATCAGGGGAACCCTCTGTGCTGCATTCGCGCTCCGTATTCACCACGGTCGCTGGAACGTCTCACCGATCGAGAATTTCAACGAGGCCGATTTCCCTACTCCACGAGCGCCGCTTCCAGCAGTTCGAGGGGATGACGGATGTCGTACCCGGTGCCGTGTTCCATCTGCATCGCGCAGGTCGGACACTCCGTCATGCCCACCTCGCCCGACGCGTCCTCCATGTGCTCGAACATCTCCTCGCCGATCTTCATCGACTTCTCGTACTTTTCCGCTTTCCAGCCGTAGGTGCCCGAGATGCCGGAACAGGACTCACCGACGTCCTCGATACCGACGCCGTCCAGGTCGCGGAACAGTTCGACAGCCTGCCGGTCCAGTCCCTGGTTGCGGGCGTGGCAGGGGGCGTGGTAGGCGAACTCCTCGGCGAGTCCGTCGTCGATCTCCGCCGCGTCGAGTGCGCCCTGCAGGTCCTCGTGGATGCGCAGGTACTCGACCGACTCGAAGGTGTTTGCCGCCACGTCGTCGATCCCCTCGATATCGAACAGTTCAGGGTACTCCTGGCGCAGCGCCATCGAACAGGACGTACACGAGGCGATGGCGTCGTACCCCTGGTCGACGAGGTCCGCCATCGAGGAGACGTTGACCTCGGCGTGGCGGCGGGCATCGTCGAGCATCCCGTTTGCGAACATCGGCGTCCCCGAACACTTCTGCTCGGGAACGACGACTTCGTAGCCGAAGTGCTCGAACACCCGGACCATCGCCCGCCCGACTTCCGGCGTGTTGTAGTTCGAGTAACAGCCGTGGAAGTACGCGACCTTCCTGTCCGCATCGACGGGGTCGCCGCGGCGCTCCCGGTTCGCCCGGGCACGCTCCCTCGACCCGGCTGCACCGCCTTCCGCTTGCCACCACTCGCGAAACGTCTCCGGCGCGAACGCGGGGAACTCGCGTTCACGGGTGACACCGAGCGTTTTCTCCATGACCCAGCGTGCCGGCCCGAAGTTCATGGCGACGTTCGCGAGCCTGGGGACCTTGCTGGCGAACCAGGCCGACAGCCGGTAGTTCGCGAGGATCCGGTTGCGCCAGTATTTGAGCGAGGTTTTCGACATGTTCTCGGAGACGTACTCCCCGCGTGCGGTGTTGTGCATCTGGGAGAGCGGAACACCCGCCGGACAGGCGTTGTCACACCGCATGCAGTTCGAGCATTCCATCACCGACTCGTCGATGTCGTAGTCGTCCTCGTTCTGTTTGAGACGCCACTGTTCCGGCCCCTGGAACTTCGGACCGGGGAACTCGTCGTCGACTTCCGCGACCGGACAGTTCGTATCACACGTCGAGCACTTGTAACAGGAGTCCGCGCCGGGGCGCAGGTCGAAGTCGTCGCTGTCCGGAAAGACGTCGACGGGCTCGAAGTCCTCGCCTGTGTTCGGTTCGACTGGGTCGAAGTCAGTGTCTGAGTGTTCTGCGTCGCTCATCGTGCCTCCTGTGCCGCATCCGTTCCTGCCGCGTAGCCTGTCGCTATCGAGACGCCGCTGCCCGACTTCTCCGCAGCGAAGTCGTAGCCGCCCAGCACTGACCCCGCGGCACGGAGGTTCTCGAACTCGACGCTCCCGTCAGGCCCGGTCGGGCGGAGCCGCGCGTCCGTCGTGACGCCAAAGCGGGCGAACTGGTGGTCGCCGAAGACGTCCCCGTCGAACCAGTCGTACCGGTCCTCGGCGTGGGGGACGTGACAGTCGAAGATTGGTTCGTAGACGCGACCGCGGTCCGATTCGACGCCCTTCCCGACCAGCCCACCCGTCGCGAGGACGTACTGGTCGGCACTGTTTGGAATCCGGGCACCGTTCTTCTCGACGAAGACCCGCTCGATACGGTCCTCGCCCGCGTACCCGGTCACGGGATTGCCGGTTTCGATGCTGGCGCCGGCCTCGTCGAGCGCCTCGAACAGGGTGTCTTCGAGCCGGAGACCCGGGAGGGACGGCGGTCCCATCGGAACCTCGAAGACGTCGGTACCGAGTTTCTCGCGCAGGACGGCCCGGACCGTCGCGGAGGCGTCGTCGCCGAGGATCGCCGGAAACCCGACGCGCTCCGCGCCGTGGAGTTCCTTGTTTACCCGTTCGGCGAGGGCGTCCCGAACCGGGCGGTCGCGGCCCCTGACGGGCACCTCGCCGTTCGTGTCGAGCAGTTTCGCGTAGCGGGTCACCTTCGCGTCGGCGCGCAGGTCGCCGGGAAACTGTATCGTGACCCCGCGAACGTCGAAGGGGACACCCGCTGCCTCGAGGTGTGCCGCGACGTGCTCGGCGTCGAAATCGACCATCGACTCGAGGCCGACCAGCAGGACGTCGCGGTCGTCGCTGGCGAGACCAGCACTCGCACCCGCCGGGTAGCGTGCGGTCGGTTTCAGCGTCCCGCCGTGGGTCGGGAGGAGAGCGTTCGTCGCGGTGTGGGAGCCACAATAGTCCGGGGCGACGTCGTCGAACATCGTCATCGACTCGCGGACGGTTTCGCGGCCGACAGTACGGTAGGGATGGGTCGACGGCAGTTCGGGAATGGCCTCGTAGGGGTCGGTCAGGGGCCCCTTCCCCTCGGGGGTGTATCCGAGGATATCGACCAGCCCGGACGCGTGCCGGAGGGTACTCTGCTTGTACGAAACGAGGCGCACGTCCGCACCCGCCCGGGCCGCAGCGAGGGCGCTCGTGAGTCCCGCGAGCCCGCCGCCGACGACCAGCACCTCGGATTCAATCGCCATCGAATGTCCCTCCGTCCGCGGCGACACCCGTCTGCCCCGACGCCGAGTCCTCCGACCGGCCACTGTCGAACGCTCCGAAGTCGATCGGGTCGCCGTCTGCCGGATCCTGGTCCCGGTTCTGGGTCGTCGCGTGGAGCGCGTAGTTCAACATGGCCTGCGAGAGCTGTTCACCCCACAGCGCGTGGCGCTGGCCCTTCCAGCGCTCCTGGAGGAGTTCGTCCCAGGCCTGCCTGGTCGTCGCCTCGTCGTAGGTGTCGTGGAGCTCGCTCGCCAGCCGGTGACAGCAAAAGCCGCCCTGGCAGTTGCCCATCGAGGCACGCGTTCGGATACGGACGGCGTTGAGGTCCGACCCCGACCCCTCGATCGCGTCCTGGACCTCCGCGCGGGTGACACCCTCACAGCCACACACCGTCGGGTTCGGCCCGTCGGTTTTCAGCACCTCGTCTGCCCGCGATCCGAGGCGCTCGACGCTCCGCCGACCGATCGGCGACTGGAGACCGAACTCGTCCATGTAATCACGCAGGACCGAGAAATCCTCGCTCCCGGGGAGGGGGACGTCGGCTGTCCGGCAGTCAGCATCGATACCGAACTTCTCGCAGACGTGGTCGCTGATCTCCTCGCCCATCATCCGGTAGGTCGTGAACTTCCCGCCGACGATGCTGGTCATCCCCTCCAGTCCGTCGCGCTCCTCGTGGTCGAGCAGGAAGTAGTCCCGGGTGATGTCGGTCGGGTCGTCGCTCCCGACGTCCGGCGGTTCGTACAGCGGTCGAACACCCCAGAAGGAGCGGATCGTTCGGGCCTCCTCGAGCATCGGAACCAGCTCTTTGAGCGTGTCGATCATCATGTCGACCTCCCACTGCTCTTCGGGGTAGTCCTCGGGGTCGTCGACCTCCTCGTCAGTCGTCCCGAGAATGGCGGTCGTCTCGTGGGGGACCACGATGTCGGCGTCACCCTTGGGTCGACAGCGGTTGATGACGGTGTCGACCTGCCGGATGTTCATGATGGTCATGACGCCTTTCGAGGGGCGTACCTCGATATCGACGCCGACCATCTCGCCGATCCGACCGGCCCAGGCCCCGGTCGCGTTGACGACGTAGTCCGCCCTGATCTGTTCGGCCCCCCCTTCGGTCCCGTGGACGCGCTTGCCGGCGCCGGAGTCGTGCTCGACCTCGAGACCGACGACCTCCCCGTTCTCGACGAGCAGATCCGTCACCGTCGAGTGCGTCTCGATGCGCGCGCCGTGTTCCTCCGCGCTGGCGGCGTTGGCGACGACCAGGCGGAAGGGGTCGATGGCCCCGTCGGGGACCGATATCGCCTTGTCGATGTCCGTCGCCAGGTGGGGTTCCATGGCGCGGGCTTCCTCGGCAGAGACGACCTCCGCGGGGATACCACATTCCCGACAGCCGTCGAGTTTCTCCTGGAAGTACTCCTCCGAGTCCTCCGGCCGTTTGACGAACAAGCCGCCGGTCATCTCGACGCAGTGGGTCGCTATCTTCCTGAGAACGCGGTTCTCCTCGATACACTCGGTCGCACTTGCCTGGTCTGAGACGGCGTAGCGCCCACCACTGTGGAGCAGTCCGTGCATCCGACCGGTCGTCCCGTGCGTGAGGTTGCCCTGCTCGACGAGAGTGACGTCGAGCCCTCGCATCGAGAGATCCCTGGCGATCCCGATCCCGGTCGAACCGCCGCCGATAACGGCGATGTGTGGTACCATCTGTTCTCTTACGCGTTGTGAGGCGAACCACTTTATTTTATCGACGGTGCGGATACTACAGTAAATCAAACTGTGGGCCCGACAGAGGCCAATTTCGTTCCGTACCGCCACTGGTCTGTGCTGCCGACGGAACGCAAAAACACGAAGTATTTGACTCTTTCTCGGCAGTATAGACTGTATGTGTACTATTACACGCCATATACTGCAATTTGTTTTTACCCGAGTTTATTTACTGTAATACCCAATATATAGATAAACTATATGCTCGGAGGTGATCTGCAGACGCTTGCTGTCTGTACTGACCGGTTACGCGAGTGGCGGGTGAGTCCAAGACATCGGAGAGAGTCGGTTCGCGATCGGGAAAGGTGCCGACACAGGGCGCGGGTCGGGCGTGACAAGACTGGCGGTACCAGGCGGAGCCGTGAAAAATCGTACCCGCGATGGCGTAGCAAGAAGCGACACACGACAATCCAATCCGTCCCGGAGGAGATGTCGAACACCCGGGGGACGATGTGACCTGATGGCGGTCCCGGTCGATACCAGACTGACGCACGACGGATAAGCACACGATAACTTTATTCAAGGTACCCGATTAGGAGTAACTTTTATTGTGATGTAGTATATTGTTTACTCTCAGGACGGTAGTAGCAGTAAATATACCGTCACACGGAGATTACAACAGATGACAGAAACCTACGTCGGCGCAATCGACCAGGGGACGACCGGCACTCGCTTCATGGTATTCGACCACAGCGGGCAGGCCGTCACAAAGGCATACAAGAAACACGAGCAGATCTACCCGGAACCCGGCTGGGTCGAGCACGACCCGATGGAGATCTGGGAAAACACCAGGGACGTCGTCACGCAGGCACTGGACAAGGAGAATATCGATCCCGAGCAGCTCGAGGCCATCGGGATCACCAACCAGCGTGAGACGACCATCGTCTGGGACAAGGAGACCGGCAAGCCCGTCTACAACGCCCTCGTCTGGCAGGACCGCCGGACCACCGACCGCGTCGAGGAAGTCGAAGCCGAAGACAAAGTCGAGTGGATCCGCGGCAAAACCGGCCTCGAATGCGACGCCTACTTCTCGGCCACCAAAGTCGAGTGGATCCTCGACAACGCGGATCCGATCAAACTCCAGCGCATCCGGCCCGAGGACGTCCGCGACCGTGCGGAGGCCGGCGAGTTGCTGATGGGCACTATCGACTCGTGGGTGATATACAAACTCACCGGCAACCACATCACGGAGATCTCGAACGCCTCGCGGACGATGCTCTACAACATCCACGACCTGGCCTGGGACCACGAACTCCTCGAGGAGTTCAACGTCCCCGAAACCATGCTCCCCGAGGTCCGCCCGTCGGTCGACGAGGAGACCTACGGCTCCACCGATCCGGACGGCTTCCTGGGCGCGGAGGTGCCCGTCGCCGGCGCCCTGGGCGACCAGCAGGCGGCGCTGTTCGGCCAGACCTGCTTCGACGAAGGCGACGCCAAAAACACCTACGGCACCGGGGCGTTCTATTTGATGAACACCGGCAACGACGCCGTCGAGTCCGAGAACGGCTTGCTTACCACCATCGGCTTCCAGGTGTCTGACGAACCGGTTCAGTACGCGCTGGAGGGGTCGATCTTCATCGCCGGCGCGGCCATCGAATGGCTCGAGGACGTCGAGCTCATCGACGACCCCACCGAGACAGCACGGCTGGCCCAGTCGATCGATTCGACTGACGGCGTGTATATGGTCCCGGCATTCACCGGGCTGGGCGTGCCCTACTGGGATGGGCGGGCACGCGGAACCATCGTCGGGATGACCCGCGGGACCCGCCGGGAACACATCGTCCGGGCGACGCTCGAGGCCATCGCCTACCAGACCCGCGACGTCGCCGAAGCCATGGAGGCCGACTCCGGCATCGAAACGACGACGCTGCGGGTCGACGGCGGCGCCGTCAAGAACAACTTCCTCTGCCAACTCCAGTCGGACATCATCCAGACGGACATCGCCCGCCCCGAAGTCGACGAGACCACCGCGCTGGGGTCGGCCTACGCCGCCGGCCTCGCCGTTGGCTACTGGGATAACATCAACAAGCTCCGATCGAACTGGCAGGTCGACCGCGAGTTCGAGCCGGAGATGGAAAGTAAGGAAGCCGACGGGATGTACGACCGCTGGGACGACGCCGTCGAGAGATCACTCGACTGGGCAACGGAGGAATAACCATGTACGACGTACTCCTCCAGGTTCCGGTCCTCGATATACCGTGGAAAGACTTCGCCCTGCTGTTTATCACTGCCCTTGCGGGCGGTGCGTTCGGTGCGGCGCTGGGCGCACTCCCCGCGTTCATCTTCACGGGCTTTGTGGTCTTCCTCGGTGAGGGCGTTGCGATCCTCCGGCGTGCGATCATCGGGAGCACGGGTGTCGAGCCCATCCCGCAGGAGGCGTTCTCCGGCGGCATCACCGGTCTGATCGGGTTCGGTGCCATCACCGGGCCCCACATCGCCTTCGCCGGCGGTGTCGCAGCGACGGCCTACGCCGGAAAGAAGTATCCCGAGATGGAGCCCGACGGCTGGGACTACCACTTCGGGAAGAACATCCTGTACGCGTTCGGCACGAAGCCGGACATCCTCGCAGTCGGTGCTATCTTCGGTGTGCTCGGGATGCTGATCACCGAGGTCGGGTACGCGGTCGTCGTCATCAACGGGACCGCAGCCACTGACTTCATCGCCTTCTCGGTGTTCGCAACCGCGTTCATCGCACGGCCAGTGTTTGGCTACCCGATCATCGGGAAGCCGTCAGGGTCCGGCTACCTTGATATGTCGCCGTTCGAGCACGAAGAACCCCGCGCGACTGCGGATGGCGGCGAAGTGCCCCTCGAACACCAGGGCCGCCTGGCGACGGAACCGTGGCTCCCCCACCAGTACAAGTGGTCGGGCGTCACCGCGATCGGTCTCGTCGGCGGGATCCTGGCCGGTTTCATCTACCTCCAGACGGGAAGCATCTTCCTGGGGTACGCGATCTCCGCCATCAGCCTCCTGTTCCTGAACCTCGGCGTCGAGAAGATTCCGGTGACACACCACATCACCCTCATCGGCTCGGTCGGGGCCGTCGTCGCGGCGGGCGCGTTCGGCGACCTGTCGGCCGTCACCGTCCCAGTCGAGGCGGTCGGGACCACGGGTGCGGTCGTCGCACTGCTCGCGGCCGGTGTGTTCGGTGCGATCAGCGGGCTCCTGGGTGAACTGACCCAGCGCCTGTTCTACTCGCACTCCGGGACGCACGTCGACCCGCCGGCGATGGCCATCGCGATCGCGATGTTGATCATTGCGATCCTCTCGATCGCGGGTATCCTGCCGAACGCGGGCTACCTCTAGAGGGATCCGCTCTCCCCGCTGAACCGTTCACGAACCACACACACTCGAACAGCAAGTCTACTGATAAACCCGGCCCGTGCAGTCGGCGACGGGTACTGAGAACCGCGGTGTCCCCCTTCACGAACGGACTGCAAAGCAGCAGACACAACCGGCAATCCGACCATGCGTGACAGCGAAAGTACACGACGGGTAACCGCGGTCCTTTTTATCATGTAGCTAGAACCACCGATAACGAACACCCAGATCCGATATGGACATCGATGCGAGAATAAAACGAAGACAGCGTCGGGATGATGGTCCGCAACTGATTCGGGACTACGAGGCTCTCTCCCCGGTTGCACACATCGACGAGCCGTCGGACCGTGGCCCCGTTTTCGAGCGGCTTCTCGACCACCTCGACACGGTGTTCGAGGGAGGATTACCGCCAAACGCGTACGTTCACGGCCCGTTCGGGGCGGGGAAGTCGGCGATCGTAACGGCCTTGTTTAGCCATCTGGAGCGCCTCTCGACCGAAACGCGCTCCGTCATTTACACGAGCACGCGGGCAGGGTCACAGACGTCACCGGGTTTCATCTACGTGGACATCCGAGAGACAAGCAGCGAGTTCGCGTTCTACCACAGGGTGTTGGACGCGCTCGTCGAGGATCCGGTCCCCGAACACGGGATCAGTACCGACGAACTCCGTACCCGCCTCCACGAAACACTCGACACGTCACGGACCGGGGTCGTCGTCGGCGTCGACCACGTCGGCGAGCCGGACAGTACCGACACCGATACACTCATCGACCTGTTTGCGGGCCTGCCGAGCAACGTGAGCTGGCTCGCGATTGGCAGGAGAGTCCCGGAAAATATCGCGTTAACCGAGTATACGGCGACCGCGATTCCGATAGAACGGTATCAGCGACAGATGCTCGTCGACGTACTGATGACCCGGGCGTCCGAGGGACTGGCCCAGCAGGCACTCGACCACGAACTGGCCCGGCAAATCGCTGACTGGGCCGACGGGAACGCACACGACGCACTGGCGGCACTGTTTATCGCTGCCGACCGGGCGAACCAGGCGGGACGAAGCCGGCTCAGCGAGGAGGATATCGCCAGCGGGTGTGAGGGGGTACCCCACCCCTCCGTCTCTCTGGGGAGGGTGCTGGTTCTTCCGGCCAACAAGCAACTCGTTCTCCGGGAGCTTGTCGACCTCGATACCGAGGACCGGGCGTCCGTCACCACGACGACCGAAGCGATCAGTTCCAGGCCCACGGTCGATCTCTCCGCGGGGACTGTCAAACGGTTCCTCTACGAGATGGCGGAGATCGGCATCGTCGAGCGGGTGCAGTCGAAAGCCAAACACAGCAAGGGTCGCCCACCGAGCAGGGTCGAGTTGCGCTTCCCACCGACGGTGTTCCGCCGGCTGTACGACCTCCAGCAGTCCTGAACGCAGCGATCCACCGAAGCTCATAATGTGCTCACCGTCGAAACGTGTGTGTGAGCATCACTGCGGGCGACCGGGTAACGCTCGATTACGTCGGGCGCTTCACGGACGGAACGGTGTTTGCAACCTCACAGGCTGACGTCGCCGGAGAACACGACCTGGTCGGGGATCCGGACGGCGTCTCCCCGCTCTCGTTTACCGTGGGCAACGGCGAGGTTATCCGGGGGCTCGACGAGGCCGTCGTCGGGATGACACCCGGGGAGAGCGAGACAGTGACAGTCCCGCCAGCGGACGCGTACGGGGAGTACGAGGAGGACCGCGTCCGGGAGTACGACCCCGAGACGTTCGAGGCGATGGTCGGCCAACCGCCGGAAATCGGACTCCACGTCGAGGCACAGCAAGGGCTACACGGCGACGTCACCGCCATCGCCCCGGAGGCGGTCGAGGTCGATTTCAATCACGAACTGGCGGGAAAGACGCTCGTCTTCGAGATAGACGTACTTGACGTCCAGTAGACCGCAGACGCGAACCCCCGGATCGGAAAATCGAGTGCTCACAGTCCACAGGGGCCAAACGAAGCAAAAAAACGAACGAGCGCCGTGATCCCGTGTGGACGGGTTGGCAGCCATAGTATTTTATCATCCGAACTGCTATATCGGGGAGAAAAGGTGGAGCAAATGAGCGACACACACCGTTCCGGTGTCCAGTGATGGAGCGCACATATATTGGGACGATCGACCAGGGGACGACCGGCACTCGCTTCATGATATTCGACCACGACGGGCAGATCGTGGGCAGTGCCTACGAACAGCACGAACAGATCTACCCGGAACCCGGCTGGGTCGAGCACGACCCCGTGGAAATCTGGGAAAACACCAAACAGGTCGTCACACAGGGGCTCGCCCACTCGACGCTCGACCCGACACAGATCGAAGCGCTCGGTGTCGCCAACCAGCGCGAGACGACGGTCATCTGGGACAGGGAAACCGGCGAACCCGTCTACAACGCTCTCGTCTGGCAGGACCGCCGGACCACCGACCGCGTCGAGGAAGTCGAAGCCGAGGACAAAGTCGAGTGGATCCGCGGCAAAACCGGCCTCGAGTGCGACGCCTACTTCTCGGCCACCAAAGTCGAGTGGATCCTCGACAATTCCGACGACATCGGGCCGACCCGCTCGCGGACCCGGAGCCTCCGCGACCGTGCGGAAGCCGGCGAGTTGCTGATGGGCACCATCGATTCGTGGCTCATCTACAAACTCACCGGCAACCACGTCACGGATGTGACGAACGCCTCGCGGACGATGCTTTACGACATCCACGACCTGGCCTGGGACCACGAACTCCTCGAGGAGTTCAACGTCCCCGAGACGATGCTCCCCGAAGTCCGCCCCTCCTCCGACGAGGACACATATGGCGCCACGGACTCGGACAGCTTCCTCGGCGCGGAAGTTCCCGTCGCCGGCGCCCTGGGCGACCAGCAGGCGGCCCTGTTCGGCCAGACCTGCTTCGACGCTGGCGACGCCAAAAACACCTACGGCACCGGGAGCTTCTACCTCATGAACACCGGAACCGAGGCTGTCGAATCCGACCACGGCCTCCTCACCACCATCGGCTTCCAGCTCTCCGGCGAACCCGTCCAGTACGCACTGGAAGGGGCCATCTTCATCACCGGCGCCGCCATCGAATGGCTCGAAGACGTTAATTTCATCGACGACCCGATACAGGCGGCAGAGTTGGCACGGTCGGTCGACTCGACCGGGGGCGTCTACATCGTTCCGGCCTTTACCGGACTGGGAGCACCCTACTGGGACGGCCGTGCCCGCGGGACGATCCTCGGGATAACCCGCGGGACGCGGCGCGAACACATCGTCCGGGCGACACTCGAATCCATCGCTTACCAGACCCGCGACGTCGCCGAAGCCATGGAAGCCGACTCCGGCGTCGAAACCACCAGCCTCCGCGTCGACGGCGGCGCAGTCAAGAACAATTTCCTCTGCCAGTTGCAATCGGACATCATCCAGACGGACATCGCCCGCCCCGAAGTCGACGAAACGACCGCACTGGGGTCAGCCTACGCTGCCGGCCTCGCCGTTGGCTACTGGGACGACATCGACGACCTGCGGGCCCACTGGCGGGTCGACCGCGAGTTCGAGCCCGAGATGGAAAGCGAGGAAGCCAACGGGATGTACGGCCGCTGGGACGACGCCGTCGGGAGAGCACTCGACTGGGCGACCGAAACGTAGGACCGCCCCAGGTGCTGTCGGTGGCGAAGCCTCTGATACGGACGGTTGTGACTCGTTGCTGCCGTCAGCGTCCGCTACCGAGGGTCGCGACGATCCAGGGTACCGGATATCCCGACAGCGTTCACGTTCGGGGCATACCGAGCGGTTTCTTGCAGTTCTTGCAGAGAAAGAGGTCGTTGTTCTCGAAGAGGGTAAGCGACCCGTCGTCGTCCACCTCGACCTCGGGGACGTCGTGCTGGGTCTCGAGTTCTTCGGCTGATTCGACCTCCTCGCCGCATTCGGGACAGGAAAGTGTGTCTCCCATACGTACATATCAACGAAGATGACACATATAAAGCCAGTCCGGCCATGCACTCCCGGTACACGTCGCCGACACTACCGGTCCAGGCCCGCCCCGTCACCGGCAACAAGCGCCGTCACTTCCTCCGCCGAGAGCCGTGCCATGTCACCCTCGACAGTCCGTTTCAGCGCAGCTGTCGCGACACCGTACGCGAGCGCGTCGGGGACGCTGTGGCCCACCAGCCGCCGGGCGAGATACCCCCCGACGAGGGCGTCGCCCGAACCGACCGGGTCGACAGTCTCGGTCTCGAAGGCCTGCTGGTCGTGGCAGGTACCGTCGTCGACCGCGAGCGCGCCGCGGTCGCCGCGGGTCAACACGACTGTCTCGAGCCCGTGGTCGTCGGCGAGCGACCGGGCCATCGGTTCCGGGTCGCCGCTGCGACCGAGCACGCCACGGGCATCGCGTTCGGCGACGAACAGGACGTCGATAGCGGGGAACAGTGCGGTCAGTGTCTCGCGGGCCTCCGCCGGGGACCACAGGTTCGACCGGTAGTTGAGGTCGAACGCGGTCGGGACGCCGGCGTCGCTGGCAGTCGAAAACAGTTCCCCGGTCGTCGTCGCCAGGCGGTCGGAGAGTGCCGGCGTGATACCGGTCGTAAAGAACAGGTCGGCGTCGCGAACCCGGTCCAGGGGGAGATCCCCGGGAGTGAGGTCCCTGACCGGGGTTCCCGTCCGGTCGTACACGACAGCCTGGCCGCGGGGCTTGCCGCCGGGCTCGAAGTAGAACGTCCCGACGCGCCCGGTTTCGGTCCAGGTGACGACCGGTTCGACACCCTCGGCGCGGAGCGCAGAGACGATACGCTCCCCGAGGTCCGTCTCCGGCAGCGCCGACAGCCACGCGGCGTCGACACCGAACGTCGATGCCGCGGCGGCGACGTTGCTCTCCGCACCCCCGACGTGCACGTCGAAACAGTCGACTCGCGAGAGCCGCTGGCCCGCCGGTGGCGACAGCCGCAACATCGTCTCGCCGAACGTCACGAGCGAGGTCATGCGACCCTCCGGGACGGTCGTGTGACTGCCGAGCGGACCGGCGGCAGGTGCGAACGGGGCCGGCTCATGCTTCGTCGAACAGTGTCTCCCCGTCGACGAGGTGGTCGGCGACGACGTCCCTGTCGACTGTCACACCGAGACCCGGCTGTTCGGGGATCACGATCTGTCCGTCCTCGATGACGTCCTCGACGACGATGTCGCTCCACCAGTCGAGTTCGTAGGAGTGGTACTCCACCGCCAGCGCGTTGGGGATAGCAGCCGCGACCTGTGCGCTCGCCATCGTTCCCACTGGCGAGGAGACGTTGTGCAGGGCGAGCGGAACGTAGTACTGGTTGGCGAGGTCGGCGATCTTTCGCGTTTCGCGCATCCCGCCCACTTTCGGGACGTCCGGCGCGAGAATATCCACGGTCCCGTCTTCGAGGAGGCGGCGGTGCTCGGTCGCCCGGTAGCGGTTCTCCCCGGCTGCGATCGGCGTCACCGTGGACTCGGTGACCTGCCCTTGCACCTCGAGGTTCTCCGGCGGAACGGGGTCTTCCAGCCACCAGACGTCGTAGTCCTCGAGCGCACGGGCAAGGCGCGTCGCCGAACTCCCGGCGTAGGTCCAGTGGCAGTCGAAGGCAACGTCTGCACGGTCACCGACCCGCTCCGTGATGGCCGCGACGAGGTCGACTTTGTGTCGGATCTCCCCGGGCCGGAGGTGGCGGTTTGCCCGATCTTTCTGGTGGCCCGACGGGACGTCGAGGTCGAACTTCAGCGCGTCGTAGCCCAGTTCCGTCACGACCCGCTCGGCCTCGTCGGCACAGGCGACCGGGTCGGCCTCCTCCGCAGTGTGACAGTCACAGTAGACGCGAACGGCGTCGCGGTACTTCCCGCCCAGCAACTGGTAGGCAGGGACGTCGAGGAGTTTGCCGGCGAGGTCGTGCAGGGCCAGGTCGATACCCGAGATCGCCGTGACGGTGACCCCCTCCACGGACCCCTCACCCGACATCTTCTGGACGAGATGTTCGTGCAGCCGATCGATGTCGAGTGGGTTCTCCCCCACGAGAAACGGGACCATCCGTTCGACGAGCTCCGGCACCCCGGCACCCCAGTAGGCTTCGCCCGTCCCGGTGACCCCCGCGTCGGTGTAGACGCGAACCAGCGTCCACGGGAAGTTGCCGTCGACCATCGCTGTCTGGACGTCCGTAATCTCGATATCACGTGCGCCACGCGACCGGGTCGTCCCCATTGCCTCCCGCGAGAGATCCCGCATCGTGTACTCCACGTTCGGCTCGCGGAGCGACCCGTAGTTTCGGCTCATACTGTCCCGTCCGTCTTCGGCCGACTTAGGCGTTGATGACATCCTCCGCGCCGTGAACGGAGAGGGAGCGAAGCTCCCTCAGGCAGTCGGGCATAGCCCGACGACGGCGCGGCTTCCCGGCATGGGAGTACCAGCTAAGTGCGGCTATTGCTGGCAGAGGGTTCCTCGCTCGTCTCTCGGTGGGTCGTGGCGGTCAGCGATGTTGACCGCCGCGTTGATGTCTGCGTGGTACTCCGACACCCAACACTCGTCGTTCGTACACCGGAACTCGTCGCCGTTCCGGTGCCCGATGTGACCGCAGTCGTGACACGTCTGACTCGTGTACTCCGGTCGGACGTATTCGACCGGAAGCCCTGCCTCTCGTGCTTTGTCCTCGATGCGCTGTTGAAGTCGGGCGAACGCCCATGCGTGGAGGCGGCGGTTCATCCACTCGCCGTAATCGAGGTCTTCGCGGATATACGTCAGGTCTTCCAGCACGAGGACTGGCTTCTCGAATCGAGAGGCGTACTCAACAGCACGTCGAGACGCCTTCTCGATGATGTCAGTGAGTGCGTTCTGATAATGGTCGAATCGCTTGTCAATCCGCCACTGTGCGGCGTCGCGCTCTTGGAGTCGTTTGAGCGTCGTGAACATCTCTTTACGAAGGTGACGAGCGCGACCGCCGTTGATGAGTAGTGGGTCAGTCGGAGTTCCCTGCTCGCAGGCACAGCCCGCGAGCAGGTGGGCTTCACCAATATCGAAACCCACTGGTGTTACGTCGTCATCGGTTGATTCGTAGTCTGGTTCTTCGACGGAGAACTCGACGGTGACGTGGAGCGTCCATGACGTGCGGTGGCGTTGCAGTCGGAGTTGTCCTGCCGAAGCGTCACCGTGCACGATTGCGCGGGATTGATTCGAAGCGGTATCCAGAAGTTACCACGACCGGGTTGCGGTGCCCACCACGTAAACTCGTAGTCTCGCGCCGCCGAGTGGTCGAACTCAGCGGCTTGGTTCGTGAGTCGCACAGGATGCTCGTCGTCTAACTCCTGTGCGTCGTAGGTGTCGTGAAGTTGCGGGACGTAGTTACACAGTGCCGTTTTCGCCTGATACGGTAGGTCTTAGGGCGTCACCACATGGCTGGTGGCACTCATCGTGTCACACTCGGCGTTGAACGCCTCGTGGAGCCCCTCCCGGGAGGTTTCGATCAGGTTGCACAGTTTGTGCTCTTTATGCGCTGTTGGTGGCGCGAGTGTCGCTTCGAGTGTCTTCTAGTGATTAGTCGGCATCAGCCTCTAATCCTTTCTCGATTAGCTCGCGGTATGCTCGTGGGTGACGGATACCCTTCTCACGAGCGTACTGCTTGACTCGTTCGTGTAGGTCGCCACCACGCTCCATATCCACGTCGGTTCGCACACAATTTTGTAAGTTTTCGGGTTACTAAATACTTATGTTGGGTATTCAGTCCGGCAGCAGTCACGGGGGTTATGGCATAGAGTTTACGCGATTCACGCCCGTCCCCAGAACGCTCCGCGTTCTGGTGTGCGAACGAGACGCGACGCGTCTCGTCACCGCCGTGAACGGCGGGATTCTCTCGCTGAATCAAGATAGTTTACTCGTCAGCGAATAATTTTCGTTCCCGGTATCGGCACGGGTTCCCCGGAGCCGGTTACAGGACGCCGATCTCCCGGAGTTCGGTCCCCAGCGTCGCGCGCTGTGAATCGGACATCGACCGGAGCGGTGGCCGCAGGTCGCCGACGTCGAAGGGGAGGTCACGAAGCGAGAGGGTCGCCTTCACGCCGGCCATGTACGGCCCCTGCTTCAGTGCCGACCGGACCGCGAAGACGGTCGATTGCAGCCGCCGGGTCTCGGCCTCGTCCCCGGCAGCGTACGCGTCGTACAGCTCGACCACCAGTTCCGGGAACACGTTCGCAACGGCACTGACGAGTCCCGAGCAGCCGAGTTCGAGCCCGGTGAAAAGCAGCGAGTCCGAACCGACGAGAAAGCTCAACTCGGCGTGTGCGTCGAGCGCCTGGGCCAGCCACGGGACGTCTTTGGAGGAGTCTTTCACCCCGGCAACGCCGTCGATCGCGGCGAGACGGGCGAGCGTCTCCAGTGACAGCGTGTTGCCAGTTTTGCTGGGGATGTGGTAGACGTACACCGGTATGTCGACGGCGCGAGCGACCGCCCGGTAGTGGGCAACCGTCCCGTCACCGTCGAGTGGATAGTAGTACGGCGTGACGACGACAACGCCGTCGGCACCGGCAGCGTCGGCGTGTTCGGCCTGGGCAACCGTCTCGCGTGTACTCGGCGCGCCGACGCCGGCAAGAACCGGGACGCTGACAGCGTCGGTGACGGTTTCGACGACTCGACGGCGTTCCGGGGTCGTGAGGAGCGGCCCTTCACCGTTGGTCCCGAGCGGAAACACGGCTGTCGCGCCGCCAGCAGCGACGAACTGGGCGTGTGCGGCGGTCGCGTCCGAGTCGACGTCGCCGCTGTCGTCGAACGCTGTCACGGTCGGTGGCACGACGCCGGCAATCCCGAGCGGGTCCGCCGTCCCGGGGGCAGGAGCAGAGTTGGACATCGTCTGGTGTCAGTCGAGGGTCGCGAGTTGGTTGAGAGCGTACGCGGTCCGGAGCATATCTGCTGCATCGCCCTGGCTGAACATGAGGTCGTCGGTCGAAGTGACGTGGTCGCGAACCGCCGGCGAGGCGTGGTCGGGGGCGGCGGCGATCCCGGCGTCGTTCTCTGCCACCCACTCCATCACGCGCAGGTCACTCTTCGAGTCGCCCATGATGAGGGCGAACGGATCCGCGATGTCGAGCACATCGAGTGCAGCCTCGACGCCGACAACCTTGTTCAACTCCAGGGACCCGACCTCCGCCGCGTCCGCTTCGTAGTACGCGACGTCGATGCGCTCGAAAAGCGCCTCGAAGGCGTCGGGGACGTCCGCCGGGTCGACGCCTGGTTGCTCGTCAGTCGCTGCGAGCACATCCCGGATCTCCGTGTCGCGTGCACCGTAGTACGCCCGTGCGTAGCCGGGCACCGCTGGCGCACTGTCGCCGGTCGTCACGTCCCCGACCCCGTCTTCGACACCGAGATCGGCGACCTCCGCGACGCTTTCCTCGAGCAGGTCGAGCAGGTAGACGAGCGCGCGGTCGATGACCTCGTGGGCACGGTCACTGCCGGTCTCGAAGTTGGGTTTGAGTGTGATGTTGAACTCGTTGCCCTGGAGATGACACCCCTGCTGGAGCAGGTCGGGCGCGTCCGGAAGGACGCGCGACCGGACCCGACCGAAGATGTTCCCGGTGTCCGGATCGAGGTCCTCGTAGAGGAGTCGTTTGGTGGCCGCCCCGTGGCCGGGAGTGAATACGCCGGTACCGGCCTCGTAGACGATGCTCACGTTGCTTGAGTGGACCATCTCGTTGCCCAGCCCCTGGATGAGAAAGCCCTTGACGTTCTCGAGCGTCTGTCCGGTGCAGATGACTATCGGAACCCCGTCCTCGTGAAACTGCGTCAGAAGATGCAAGGTTCCCCGTGGGATTTCGTTGTCGGTGCTCCCGGCGGAGCGCAGCGTCTCGTCGACGTCCAGGACGAGAACGTTCAGGCCGCGACCGTATTTGGAGTGAACGTCGAGCGCAGCGAAGGCCTGGTCCCGGGTTGCCCGCGAAGCGAGCGTTGCGAACGTGTCGCCGGCCCGTGGAAAGGCATCCCGGATGGCGTCTTTGCGGTCGTCGAGTTCGTCACTCGCCTCCTCCCAGTGGTCGAGAGCGACGCGGGAGTCGACCGGCGGAAACAGGTCGACGAACTCCTGGTAGGCCCGTAGAGTCAGCGTGTCGAACTCCTCGTAGAGGCGATACAGCAGATCGTACCGTTCCATACCCCAACGGACGGAGAGGATGCATTTAGTTGCTCGCCACGTGTGTACCGTCTCCCGACACGGGAAAAATGATAACAGTCGCTTCCAAAGAACGAATATGAAAAACGTCGACGACCTCATCAGCGGGGCGAGCGAACTCTCACAGCGAGGGTTCTCGAAAGGCGAAATCGCGGACGAACTAAACGTCTCGCGCGAGACGGCGAGTTGGCTCGTCGAGCGGAGTCAGGATACCGAGCAGGCCGTGCCGACCGAAAAGACGGGCGGCCCACACGACATCCACGTCGACTGGAGCGCGCTGGGCCGGGACTCCGCACGGCTGACCTACACCGGAATGGCGATGGCGGACCTGCTCTCGAAACAGGGCGAAGCGGTCGACCTGACCGTCGGCATCGAGAAAGCCGGCGCGCCGCTTGCGACCGTCGTCGCGCGCGAACTCGACACCGATATCGCTGCCTACGCTCCCCGAAAACACCAGTGGGAGGACGGCGACATCGAGGAGTTGAAGGGGACCTTCTCGCAGAACTTCGCGGGCATCCGGGACCGGGAGTGTTACGTCGTCGACGACACCATCACCAGCGGGACGACGATGCGCGAGACGATCGAGGGCATCACGGACCGCGGGGGCGATCCGGTCGCCTGTGTCGTGCTCGTCGACAAGCAGGGCCTCGACGAGATCGGCGGAATCCCCGTATACTCGCTCATCCAGGCGATCCGTGTCGGCAACGCCGACTGATACGGATTGGTGTGATTTGTTACCGAGACGTTGAAACAGTGTGGCGGTTTCAGACTCCCGGACGCCGATACCTGGGCGGCACTGCCGAAAAGAGTCACAACAATCCGTATGAGTCGACCGGGAGCGTGTCGGCCCGGACCGGTGCGACGCGTCAGTAGAATTCGCGGACGAGATCCATCGCGTCGTCGGGCGCACCGTCGGGGATGTCGGCCATGTTCTCGTCGATACCCTCGCGTTCCTCGTAGGGCACGGAGTCGGGATCCTGATAGAGGATCCCGATGTGTTCGCGGTCGCCGGACATGATGCGGTCGCGGGCCTGTGTGCGGTCGGCCGGGTCGTGGTCGGTCTCCGAGAGGTCGACGATGGAGTCGCGCCAGTAGTCGTATGTGTCGACGTCGTTGAACGTCACACACGGCGAGTAGACGTTCACGAGGCCGAAGCCGTCGTGTTCGATCGCCTCCCGGACGAGTTCCGTGTGGCGCTTGCTGTCCGAGGAGAACGTCTGTGCGATGAAGGTCGCCCCCGACGCGAGCGCGAGCGCGAGCGGGTTGACCGGCGGCATGTTCGTCCCCTCCGGCGACGTCGACGTCTCGAAGTCCTCGCGGGAGGTCGGCGATGCCTGGCCCTTCGTGAGGCCGTAGATGCGGTTGTCCATGACGACGTAGGACATATCCACGTTGCGACGGACCGCGTGGATGAAGTGGCCGGCACCGATGGAGTAGCCGTCGCCGTCGCCGCCGGCGACCATCACCTCGAGTTCGGGGTTTGCGAGTTTGACGCCGATGCCGACCGGCAGGGCGCGACCGTGGACGCCGTGCAGCGCGTAGCTGTGCATGTACGTCCCGATCTTCCCGGAACAGCCGATCCCGGCGACGACGAACGTGTCGTCCGGGGAGTTCCCCGTCTCGGCCAGGGCTTTCATCATGCCGTTCATCGTCCCGAAGTCGCCGCAGCCGGGACACCATGTCGGTTGCTTGTCAGATTTGAAGTCGATGAAGCTAACGTCTGAGCTCATTTGGTTGCCTCCTGTGGGGGTCGCACGACGGTTCTAATTTGGTCTGCGAGTTCGTTGGCCTTGAATCGCACGCCATCGAATTTGTTGATCCGCTCGACACGTTCGAGCACGTCACCCTCGATGACGTCCGCGAACTGCCCCTGTGCGTTACACTCGACGACGATCGTCGTCTCTGCCGCCGCGATCTCGTCTGAGAGGTCGGGCCGCGGGAACAGGTACGGCACCGAAATGAACCGGACGTCGATCCCGTCCGCCGCGAGGAACTCCATCGCCTCGCGCATCGGCCCCTCGTTGGAGCCCCACGAGACGACCAGCGTGTCGGCGTCCGGATCACCGAACTCGCGGTAGTCCCACTCCTCTTCCTCCATGGCCGTCTGGACTTTCCGGTCGCGCTTTTTGACCTGCTCGACGCGGACGTCCGTGTCCTCCGTCCGGCGGCCCAGGGCGTTGTGCTCCAGCCCGGTCGTCATGTGGGCGCCGCCGTCGGTTCCGGGGAAGGTCCGCGGGCTGACACCGTCGGCTGTCGGGAAGTGTGGCTGGAACCGCTCCTGTTCGTCCGTCCAGGAGTCGATATCCGCCCCCTCGACCACCTTGCCGCGGTCGATTTCGACCTCGTCCATGTCGAACGTGTCGGGGGGGAACGTCTGCTCGGTAACCGCAAGGGAGAGGTCCGACACCAGGAAGACGGGGATCTGGTACTGCTCCGCGAGGTTGAACGCCTCGACGGTCTTCCAGAAACACTCGGAGACCGTCGTCGGCCCGACGACGAAGCGACCGATCTCCCCGTGGCCGCCGTACAGGAGCATGTTGAGGTCGCCCTGTTCCTGTTTGGTCGGCATCCCCGTCGACGGGCCGGCACGCATCACGTCACAGATGACGAGTGGTGTCTCGCTCGTCGCGACGAGGCCGAACGTCTCGGTCATCAGGTCGAGACCGGGCCCGGAGGTTGCAGTCATCGAGCGTGCGCCCGCCCGCGCGGCACCGAGCGCGAGGTTGATGGCGGCGAGTTCGTCCTCTGCCTGGATGACCTTGCCGCCGTACCGGTCGATACGACCGGTCAGATACTCCATCACGTCCGTCGCGGGTGTGATGGGGTAGCCGGCGTAGAACCGACAGCCAGCGGCGATGGCCCCCATCCCGATTGCCTCGTCGCCGTTCAGGAGAACGTAGTCGTTGTCCGTCGTCTCCAGGTCGTAGCCGTAGTCGTGGTCGTAGTTCTCCTGAACGTACTCCTGACCCAGACGAGCCGCCTCCTTGTTGTTCTCGACGATCGCCGTCCCCTTGTCACTGAAGCGCTTTTCGAGGGACGCATCCAGGTTCCCGATCGGGAACGCCGCCACCTCGCAGGCGGCACCGAGCGCAACGACGTTGCGCATGATCGCGCCGCCCGCCTCCTCGGCGAGCGATTTCAGCGGGACGTCAAGCCCGACCATCCCCTCGGGGACTTCGACGTCCTGCATCGTTGTCCGCTCGCCGTCGTAGATGATGACACTCCCCTCGTGGAGTTCGTTCATGTTCTCGTCGATCGTTCGCTCGGTCAGCGCGATGAGGATATCGAGACGGTCCACGACACTCTCGACGCGGTCGACCGAGGTTCGCACCTTGTACGCGGTGTACCCCCCACGGATACGCGAGGCGAAGTCCTTGGAGGTGAAGACGTGCCTCCCCGCGCGCGATAACGCCTGTGCGAAGATCTTGCCTGTTGAATCTATCCCATCGCCGGCCTCGCCGCCGATGGCCCAGTTCAGGTCGTCGGGCATACTACTCAGAGGCTACCAAGGGCTGGAGCAAAAGCCTTCTGCAAACCGTTTCTCGGAGTGAGAAAGCGAAGCCGTCGTGGGGGTATCCGGCGGTCAACCAGTCGGGGTGGGCGTGCCGTCGAGTTCTGCTGACCAGTAAGACACCGATGCGAGGTACTTCCCAACCGGGGTCCGTCCCAGCGTCGAGTCGAGCCGTCTGACTGTCGAGGCGACGGAGTTGGGTATCTCCCGGTAGAAGCCGTAGGGCATCACCCAGTCGTGCTCCGCGTCGACCAGTTCGAGCCCTGCACCGTCGAGCAGTTCCATCACCTCGTTGCCGGAGTAGAGCCGGGAGCCCATCGGCAACGCCCAGGTGTAAAGCGACCGTGTCGAGAAGCGGTTGAACGTATCGAAGAAGATCTGTCGCCGGGACACCCGGCACATCTCTGCGAGGAAGTCGTCGGGGCGGTCGGCGAGATGAAAGAACCGCATCGCGAACACGGCGTCGAAGTGGTCGTCGGGGAACGGGAGTCTGCCAGCATCGCCACGCATGAACTCGAGGCGAGCCGAGACACCTGCGCTCCGTGCCTTCTCTCGGCCCTGCTGAAGCATCGGACCGGAGATATCGAGTCCGACGATGTCCGCGCCCCGCTCCGCGAGCATCACGGTAAACCGGCCAGTGCCGCAGGCAATCTCGAGAATATCGGTGTCCTCGACGGGGCCGAGCGCGTCGAGCACTGCCTCCTTCTCACGCCTGTCGATGAGTCGGCCGCCACGGGAAAACCGCTTTTCCTCGTAGGCTTCCGCGACATCGTCGGCCTGGTACCACTCCTCTCCTTTCACACTGATACTACCTGGCTTCCCGGGGAATAAAACGGTACTGGAAACGGCTGGTTGGCGGGAGGCCAGCGGAACGAGAGCCGAAATCGTCCGGGGCGAAACCGCGTCGATCAGTACTGAACCAGTCACGGAGACGTTTTGACAAGGATTAAAACGAGTGCCCCGAAAGGGGAGGTATGAGTGAAAGTCGACAGCGAAACACACAGAAGTGCATCTCGTGTGGCGTCAACATCGCCGGCACGAACGCCGCGACGTTCAAGTGCCCGGACTGTGGCTACGAGATCCACCGCTGCGAGACCTGCCGGAAGCAAAGTACGCTGTACGAATGTCCCGACTGCGGATTCACCGGACCGTAACAATGGGAAAGGTTGCAGCCGCCATCAAGGTCATGCCGCAAAGCCCCGACGTCGACCTCGATCAACTCCAGGAGCGCCTGGAGCAGGTCCTCCCCGAGGGAGCCAAGATTCAGGGTTTCGACCGCGACGACGTCGCCTTCGGGCTGGTCGCGCTGATTCCGACTGTCATTGTCCCCGACGAGGCCGGCGGGACCGAGGCCGTCGAGGAGGCGTTCACCGAGGTCGAGGGCGTCGAGAGTGTCTCCGTCGAGGACGTCGGCCGCCTCTAGACGGAGTGGGTAACTCCTCTTTGCAGTGTCGTCGTCTCGGACTTCCGGAATTGCTTTCCCCCACGCGGACCGAGTGAGACCCATGACGTTCGACCGCGAGCAGTTCCACCGGCGGGCAGTCGATACCCCGTCCCACGAGGACGTCGGGGCAATGCGGACGCTGCTCGTCGAAACCCTGCGGGCAGCGGAGGTCGAGCCACGCGTCGACGAAATGGGAAACGTGCTCGCCACCCGGGGCGACGACAGGGGGACACACCTCGTCCTGAACACACACATCGACACCGTGCCGCCACACGTCCCCTACGAACGTGAGGAGGACGTCGTGCGGGGTCGCGGCGCGTGTGACGCGAAGGGACCGCTCGCGGCACTGCTCGACGCCTTTCTTACCGCGACAGTGAGCGACGGGCAGGTGACGCTCGCGGTGACGCCCGACGAGGAGACAGTCCAGACGGGGGGTGCCCACCTCGGCGAAACCCTGGCCGCCGACGGGTACATCGTCGGCGAGCCGACCGGGTTGGCCGTCTGTCGGGCCGCACGCGGCCAGTTCGAGGGGGAGGTGAGGGTCCGCGGGGAGAGCGCCCACGCCGGGAGCCCCGAGGACGGACACAACGCCATCCGGGCGGCTGCCCCGCTGTTGCAGGCGCTCGAATCCTACGACGAGCGCCACGGCCCCGGGGAACACGGCCTGCTCGGGCGGCCAACGCTGGTCCCGTCGGTCATCGAAGGCGGCGAAGCGCTCAACCAGGTACCCGCCGAGTGTACCATCCGGTTCGACCGCCGGCTCGTTCCCCCCGAGACCGTCGGGACGTTCCTCGCTGACCTGGAAGCGCATCTGTCCGGCTGGCTCACCGACGACTACGAACTGTCGGTCGGTCCAGTCCGGCCCGATCAGCCCTATCCGGAAGCCTTCGAGACGCCTGTGGACACGCCGCTGGTCACGACCCTGCAGGCGGCAAGCGGCGGCGACGTGCAGGCGTTCGGTGCGGCGACGGAAGCCTCGTACTTCGCCGGGAACGCGCCGACGGTCATCTTCGGCCCGGGTGAACTCGCCGACGAGGACGGCCCGATCGCACACGCCGACCGGGAGTACGTTCCCGTCGACGCCATCGAAACCGCCGCGAACGCCGTCCGGGAGACCGTCGAGGCGCTGCTGGCAAGCGACGGGCGGCGCTGAGACTGAAAGACCGCCACGCCAGGATGCAACGCCGAAACCGGTGCTCGAGGTCACCGCGCAAGACAAGGTCGGCCCCCACACCCACAGGACCGTAGCGGCGGCAGCCACCTCGGTATAAGTTTGTGACCCCGGTGGGACAGCACAGGGATGGCACTGCGGAACCAGCGGTGGAGCCAGGCGGACGTCCTGCAGGCGGGCGGGTTTGTGATTGTCTCGACGCTCGTGTTGACCGCGAGCTTCCTCGGCATCGTCGGCCTGGTCACGGGCCTCGACACCCGGTTGCCTTTCTACGCCCGGTCGGTCGGGATGTCGTCAACCAGTTCGCTGGCGACGCCGGTGTAGTCGGCGGGCGTCAACGTTCGCAACTCCTCGCGTACCTCGGCGGGGATGTCGAGGGAGTCGAACAGATCGTGAAAGTCTGCGATGGTGACGTCTTCGCCGCGAGTGAGCGCCTTGACCTGCTCGTAGGCGTCGGCGTTGCCCTCCCGGCGGAGGATCGTCTGGACGGCTTCGCCGATGACTTCCGGGGTGGAGCCGAGGTCGGCAGCCATCACGTTCTCGTTGGGGACGACCTTCGCCAGCCCGTCCCCGAGTTTGGTGTAGCCGATGAAGCAGTGAGCGAGCGCCGCGCCGACGTTCCGCTTGACCGTCGAGTCCGAGAGGTCGCGCTGGAGGCGCGAGGTCGTGATGTAGCCCGCGAGGAAGGTGAGGTCGGCGTTCGCCTTCGAGAGGTTGCCCTCGGCGTTCTCGAAGTCGATTGGGTTGATCTTGTGGGGCATCGTCGAGGAGCCGGTTTCGCCGGAGACAGCCTCCTGGCCGAGATAGCGGTCCGAGATGTAGAGCCACGCGTCGCGGGCCAAATCCAGCAGGACGTTGTTGCCCGCCCGGAGCGCGTCGAAGACGGCGGCGAGGTCGTCACAGGGGTTGACCTGTGTCGTCAGCGGTTCGTGGGCCAACCCCAGGTCCGCGACGAAGTCCGCGGCGAAGGCGCGCCAGTCGACTTCGGGATAGGCGGCGGTGTGAGCCGCGTAGGTACCGCTCGCGCCGGCGAGTTTTCCCGAGAGCCCGTCGACGGCGTCGGCCAGTCTGGCTGTCGTCCGGCCCAGCCGGGAGGCGTACACTGCCAGTTCCTTGCCGAACGTGGTAGGCGTCGCCGGCTGGCCGTGCGTCCGGGCGAGCATCGGGAGGTCCCGGTAGTCCCGGGCCATCGCCGCGAGATCGTCCCTGAGCGTTCGCAACTCGGGCAGCAGGACCTCCTCGATGGCCGGTTTGACGAGCAGCCGATAGGCGAGGTTGTTGACGTCCTCGCTGGTGAGCGCGAAGTGAATCCACTGGTCGGCGTCGAGGCCGTCGGGGAGTGACTCCCTGAGGAAGTACTCGACAGCCTTGACATCGTGGTTGGTCGCTTCGTACTCGCCGTACCCCGATGTCTCGAGTTGCTTGATAACGGCGGCGTCCTCGTCGGCGAATCCCTCGTACAGGTTCCGGAGGTGGGCGCGCTGGTCGTCGGTGAGCGAGAGCGGCGTCGCCGACAGGTCGGCGAGGGCGACGAGATACTCGACTTCGACCTCGAGGCGGGCACGCATGAGCGCCCCCTCGCTGGCGTACGGAACGAGCGGTTCGGTGGAGCGGGCGTACCGGCCATCGAGCGGCGAGACGGCGTCGAACGGGCCGCGCGTAGTCATGTGTTGGTGTCCTCGACTCGGGCGAAAAAGCCTGCCGGTCCGCAAAGCGACACCTGGCGAGGAATGTGGACGCCCGAAAGTTCATGCCCGACGGTCTGCAGGTCACTGTATGAGCGTACGGACAGCAGTCGTGCTGGCGGCAGGCGAGGGGACGCGGCTGCGCCCGCTGACCCGGAACCGGCCCAAACCGATGTTGCCGGCTGCCGACCGACCGATTCTCGAACACGTTCTCGACGCCCTCGTCGAGGCCGATATCGAGCGACTCGTGCTGGTGGTCGGGTACCGCCGCGAGCGCGTCCAGGAACATTTCGGGCCGGCCTACCGCGGGACGCCCATCGAGTACGTCGGTCAGGCCAAACAACTCGGCAGCGGCCACGCCCTGTTGCAGGCACGAGGGGTCGTCGACGGGCCGCTGGTGGTCGTCAACGGCGACCAGCTGGTCGAGAGCGAGGCCGTCTCGAGTGTCGTCGAGGCGTTCGAGCGGGAGACAGCGCCAGCGGCCATGGGTGTCATCGAGCGCGAAGACGCGGGGAACTACGGCGCAGTGCGGTTGCGCGACCGGGACGTAGCCGAAATCGTCGAGAAGCCCGGGACCGACGGGTTCCGGCTCATAAATGCCGGCGTCTACGCGTTCGAGGCGGCGATATTCGGGGCCATCGAGGAGACACCCCGGACTGGCGGGGAACTGGCGTTGACCGACACCCTCGCCCGCCTGGTCGACAGCCGTCGTGTCAGAGGCGTCCGCGTGAGCGGGCTCTGGATCGACGCGACCTACCCGTGGGACCTGCTCGAAGTCGCGACGGAGGTGCTCGCACGCGGGCGGGTCCGCGTCAGCGAACACCGGGGCGGAATCTGGGTCGGGGAGGACGCCCGCATCCACGAGAGTGCAACCCTCCAGCCACCTGTCGTCGTCGGCCCGGGCTGTGAGGTCGGTGCCGGGACGGTCGTCGGCCCGGACGTGGCGCTGGGCGGGAACGTGACTGTCGGCTCGAACGTCACGCTCGAGCGGGCGGTCGTCGAGACGGATTCGCGAGTCGGCCACGGGGCGACGCTGCTCGACGCGGTACTCAGCCAGCGCGTGCGGCTGGGCGCCGACGTCACGATCCCGGGCGGACCGGGTGACGTCCGGGTCGATCGTGCCGTGTTCGAGAACCAGCGGCTGGGTGCAGTCCTCGCCGACGGCGTCGGCGTCGGCGGTGCGGCCACCTTCGAGGCCGGAACGCTCGTCGGACCCGGCGCGACTGTCGGTGCAGGAACGCACGTCCGCGGCGAGGTACCGGCGGACACGGAGGTGCGACGATGACGGGGAGAGACGCGACGGCAGCAACTCGCGGTGACGGCACCGACCGAACAGGGGTGGGGGCCTGATGTGCGGTATCATCGGTTGCGTGGGTCGTGGCGGGGAGACACTCGAGACACTGCTACACGGCCTCGGGAAACTGGAGTATCGCGGGTACGACTCGGCTGGCGTCGCGCTGGTCGGCGACGGACTCGCGGTCTGCAAAACCGCGGGCGAGATCGAGGACCTCCGCGCGGCCGTGGCGGAGCGTGACCTCACGGGGACGGTCGGTATCGGCCACACGCGCTGGAGTACACACGGCCCACCCACGGACGGGAACGCCCATCCGCACGTCGACTGTGACGGGGCGGTCGCTGTCGTCCACAACGGCATCATCGAAAACTACCAGTCGCTGCGCGACCGCCTCGTCACCGCCGGCCACACGTTCACCAGCGACACCGACACCGAAGTCGTGCCACACCTCGTCGAAGATGCCCTGGCCGACGGGATGGAGGCCGAAGCCGCGTTCCACGCGGCTGTCGACGAGTTGGCAGGCAGTTTCGCGCTCGCCTGCGTCGTCGAGGGGACCGAGCAAGTGTTCACCACGCGGCAGGACTCCCCGCTCGTCCTGGGGTTGGGCGAGGCGGGAGGCAACGGCCCCCGGCCCCTTTACGTCGCAAGCGACGTGCCCGCGTTCCGGGATTTCACCGACAGCGTAGTCTACCTGGCGGACGGCGAGCGCGCGCGGTTGAACGGCGGCTGGACCGTCACCGACACGGCGGGCGACCCGGTGGAGACGACAGTCGAGACAGTGACGTGGGACCCGGAGGAGACTGGCAAGAGCGGGTACGACCACTTCATGCTCAAGGAGATCTACGAGCAACCCCGGGCGCTCCGGCAGTGTCTCCAGGGCCGGGTCGACGAACTCGGGCGGGCAGTCGATATCGACGATATCGGCGACCTCTCGCCGACGGGCGTCCAGTTTGTCGCCTGTGGCACGTCCTATCACGCCGCAGTGTACGGTGCCCACCTGTTTCGCGCCGCCGGCGTCCCGGCACAGGCGTTTCTGGCAAGCGAGTACGCCACTGCGGTGCCGCCGATCGGTGACGCGCTCGTAGTCGGGATCACCCAGAGCGGCGAGACGGCGGACACGCTGTCGGCGCTTCGCGAGGCCGGGAGCCGCGGAGCGCGCACACTTACCGTGACCAACACCGTCGGGTCGACAGCCGCCAGGGAGTGTGACCACGCACTCTACATCCGGGCCGGTCCCGAGATCGGCGTCGCGGCCACGAAGACATTCGCCAGCCAGTTGGTCGCGCTGAACCTGCTCGCCGGCGCGACGACCGGCGACTTGCCACACGAGTTGCTCGGAAGTCTGCGGGACCTCCCCGGGAACGTGCAGGCCGTCCTCGACAACTCGAACGCGGCGGCGATCGCCGAAGAGTACCGCGACGCGCGGGCGTACTTTTTTATCGGGCGACGCTACCAGTATCCCGTCGCACTCGAGGGCGCACTCAAACTCAAGGAGATCAGCTACGAGCACGCCGAGGGGTTCGCCGCGGGCGAACTCAAACACGGCCCGCTCGCGCTCGTCGATGGCGAAACACCCGTGTTCGCCTCCGTCATCGGCGACGACGAGGTGGCGGCCCGGACCGTCGGCAACGTCAAGGAAGTCGAGGCGCGGAACGCGCCCGTCGTCGCGGTGACCGACGGGCGCAGTGACGCGGAGCGCTACGCCGACCAAGTGCTCGAAGTGCCCGAGACACACCCACGGGCGGCAGCTGTACTCACGAACGTCCAGCTCCAGCTCGTCGCCTACCACATCGCCGATATGCTCGACCGGCCGATCGACAAGCCGCGCAATCTCGCGAAAAGCGTCACGGTGGAGTGAGGTCACCGGGCGAAGCCGACAGACAGCTCCGGGACGGAGGGTGAAATCAGCGAAGAGTCGGTGAGTTCCACCCGGACCGCCAGGGATTACCAGTCAATGACGGACTTGTCCCGCCAGAACAGCCCGCCCGGACTGCCGGGCCGGAATCGCGCCAGCCACACCGGCGTCTCGGCACCCTCGGACGGACTGCGGGGTGCGCCCGGCCCGCCCATGTCGGTCCGAACCCACCCCGGGCTCGCCGCGTTCGCGAGCAGCCCATCGTCGCCGTACTCGGCGTCCAGATACGCGGTGAATGCACCCAGCCCGGCCTTCGTGACGCGGTAGGCGGGATACGAGCCGCCCGTCCCGTGCGTAAACTGGCCGAGGTTCGAGGAGAGGTTCACGACCCGGCCACCCTCGCGCTCGCGGAGCAGAGGGACGAACTGCTGGGTGACGAGTATCGGTCCGCGGAGGTTGACCGCGACCGTCTCATCGAGCGTGTCGACGTCCATGTCGTGGAGGGTGTCGGCGCGCCGGAAGATGCCGGCGTTGTTGACGAGGATGTCGAGTCGGCCAGCCTCGGACTCGATGCGTGCCGCCGCCTCGCGAGCGTGGGCGCGTTCCGTCACGTCAAGTTCGACCGGATGCTGGTCCGGGGCGGTGATGTCGTCAGTTTCCCTGGCACCGGCATACACTGTCGCGCCGAGGTCGGCGAGTTGGGCGGCGATCGCTGCCCCGATACCACGGGTCGCGCCGGTGACCAGCGCAACCTGGTCTGTCAGCGAGTCGTACAGCGCAACGTCTGCTTCGTCTGCCATGGGTCGCGTTCGGCTTCCAGCGGTTTAGCTCTCCCGCGACCGCCACTACCGGGTTGCAAAAGGAGACGGTGGAGCGAAAGGCGGGAGGCTCGTACGGACTGTGGCGAGTCATTCTGCCGGCTGTACCATTGTGAACGGATCCGACACCGGGGGTGTCGAATATCTGTCCGAACGGACAGCTGACAGTATCAGTGCCGTTGCGCCCGCACCCAATCGTGCGGTCGTACCGGTACATAGTCGCAACAGTCCGTATCACTCGGACGACTCGGCGCTCGCCGCCGCCTCCTCGGCACCGCGGAGCAAGCGCTCGGCCTTGTCGCGGTCCTCGGGGTAGCCGACGTCGACGCGCCAGCCGTCCATCCGGATGGCGTCGATCGTCCGCCCGGAGTGAAGGAGGAGGTCGATAGCGTCGCTGATTTCGTACTCGCCGCGGTTTGAGGGTTGCACGAGATGGCAGGCGTGAAAGATTGCCGGCGTGAACGTGTAGAAGCCGGTCATGACGAGATTCGACGGCGGATCGTCGGGTTTCTCGACGACTTCGACGATCTCGCCGTACTTGTTGGTGTCACAGACACCGTACCGGCCGGCTTCCTCCCAGGGAACTTCCTCGACGAGGAACGCCGCGTCGGCACGCTGTTCGCGCTGGCGGTTGATGACGTCCTCGAGGTTCGCCTGGAAGATGTTGTCCCCCAGCAACAGCATGAACTCGTCGTCGATATACTCCTCGACAGTCAGCAGGGCGTGGGCGAGTCCGTTCTGCTCACGCTGGTGGGCGTACGTGATGGGCGTCCCCTCGAACTCGTCGCCGTAGTGCTCGATGATGACCTCCTTCTTGTAGCCGACGACGACGAACAACTCGTCGGCGTCCAGTTCGATCAGTTGCTCGAAACAGTGCGTGAGCAAGGGTTTCCCGTCGACTTCTACCATTCCCTTCGGTTTGGCCTCGGTGAGCGGCCGCAGCCGCGTTCCCTCGCCGGCAGCGAGTACGACAGCCTTCATACCCCCTCTCCTCGGCCCGCGCCTAAAAACACTTTGTAGGAGACGGTCTCCCCGGACAGTCATTAGACGGGGACTCTCGAACCGGGACGAGGCCGTAGACCGGTTCATACGGTCGTGCGTGATTCTTTACCGCCATGGCGGGACAAAACGGGATTTTCAGGGTCTGATACGGACGGTTGTGATTATTTTCGGCAGGGACGTCCGATATACGGCGCATCAGCCCGCGAAACGTGTATGTTGTCACAGCAGAGCGGTAAAGAGTCACAACCGTCCGTATGAAACGTGGAAATACGCGATCCGGTCGTGAAAATAATCGCAACAATCCGTATCACACGATGCCGACGGTGGCCACGAGAAGGCTCACGAACAGGAGGACGGCAAGCGCAATGCCCGCAACTCGCTGGCGTACGACCGTGCGGGGCCGGTGAACCGCCCCGTCGTGGCGACGATGCCCCGCTTCGGGCCGTCGTAGTCGTAGGTTGCAACCGCCGAGTAGAGTTTCTGGACAACCGGTCGCCCGACCGAATCGGTGTGCTTGCACTCCACGACGACGGCGCGACGCTCCTCGCCCACCTGTTCCTCCATCGTGATGTCGCGCCCCACGTCGGCGACGCGCTCCGCTTTCCTGACGTTCTCGTACCCGAGTTTGCGGAACACGTCCCCCATCACGTCCTCGAACTCGAACCCCGAGAGTTCGTCGAGAACCGTCATCTCCCGGGAGTGTGCGCGGGCGACGAGCGACGGACGGAACAGCGAACTATCAGGAGCTACCACCGGAGCACCGCACGACGGCAGGAGTACCTGCCCGGGATCGGTCTCACTCCCGTGTAAGACCCCGGTTCCGGAGCGCCTCCGTCTCTCCACAGGTGTCGCACTCGCCGGGACGGGTCTCCGCCTCGGTTATCGCCCCACACGCGAGACACTCGTAGGTCGGCGGGTTGGCCGGATTGTGGTCGATCTCTTTCATGCCATCTACTACGTCGTGTCAAGACATAACGTTTGCCATGGAGGCCGGGACGTGTCGGCGGACCCCCTGCGTCATGGGAGTTGCCGCAGGCCGGCTGCGAGGAGAACGGAAAGACACGAGTGCGGGAGAGCAAGAAGACAGAAGGGCAGTATGAGACTGCCGCTGATAAGCCCATGGGCAATGTCGACCGCACCGTTGGAGGAATCGAGGACGGTGAGCGACGGACCGGAGGGGCAGGAAGCGTCTCTACTCCCCGCCGTCGGCGGCGACAGTCCGCTCGGTTGTCGGTGCGAGAGGTTCGTCGAGTCCCATCGCCTCGTCGGTCGTCGTGATGCTCTCGTCCTGTGCTTTCCTGCCCAGTGTAGCACGGATAGCGTCCACATTCTCAGGGACGACATCGGACTCCTGGTGGATGGCCTGGAACAGGTAGAGGTCGCTTGCTCCGTCGCAGCCGGGGACGCCCTCGACAGTGATCGACTCGCCCCAGATGCAGTTCTCCCAGATATCCGCCCGCGGCCGGCCGGCGTCCTGTGCGAGTTCCTTGATCGCGCCCGCGCCGTCGAGACCGAGCCACTCGGGGATGACGAACGTCCGGGACTCGTCCGCAAGCAGGTCCCGGACGTCCGCTGCCCTGGGTTCGGATTCGAGCGTGACGTTGATACTATGCATGTGCATCAACGTCGCGGGGACCTTGAGCCCGAGCGTGTCGATAGAGAGTTCCGGGAAGATCGTCGTGACGTCGGGACCGTGGTGAGAAGGCAGGGAGATGGGGTTCGGAAGGATGTCGTTGATCGGGCCGCGGCTGCTCTGTGCGGGGTCACCGCCGCGCCTGACGAGCGTCGCGCGGACCTTCTCGACGCCGTAGGCCTCCTGCAGCGGCGCGACGAGACGGGAGAGGCCAGTCGTGTTACAGGAGACGACCCGGACGAGGTCGGCACCCTCGACGGTGTCGTAGTTGGCACGAGCGTTGAAACTCGCGTCGACGACGTCGGCGTCTTCCCCACCCTGGAGGATGGCAGGCGTGTCGTGTTCGCGGTACATGTCGGCGTTTTCCGCACCGATGCCGGACGGACAGGCGTCGACCACGATATCGCTCGCAGCGACCAGATCCTCGACGTCGCCCGCAAGCTGGATGCCGGCCTCCGCGAAGCGTGGCTTTCGCTTCTCGACAGCGGCGTAGAGGTCGAAACCTTTCTCGACGGCGCTCTGTGCCTCGAAGTTCGGGCGGGTTTTGGCGACGCCGACGACAGCCATATCGGGCTGCTCTCGGACGGCGTCCGCGACCCGTTTGCCGATGGTTCCGTAGCCGTTGATGCCTACCTGAATCATTGTCTGAGCGTTCGATACTGGCCGTCAAAGGCGTTGTGATTGGCTCAGATCGTGTGTGGAGTCCCGACTTGCCGGGCACGACGGTCGGACTGCGGGGCCACACCCCGGCTGGGACCGCTGAAGCGAGATTTTTATGCTCGAGAACTGAGTTATACCGATAAATCGTCCGGTGACGTGTGTACCGTCGACAGTTCCTGGGGCTGGTCGGTGGGACCGGCCTCGTGGCCACGGCGGGTTGCTCGGACGTCATCGGTGGAGACGGCTCGTCACCCAGTCTCGACCCGACGAGGTGGCCGCCGTCGTTTCGGATCCGCCGCCCCAACTCATACGGATTGTTGTGGTTCTTTATACTGTCGGACGGAAGTCATGATATTCTGCTCGTTCCACGTGGGGCGAGTGAAAGTATCAACAGTTCCGTCCGACAGTATACCGCGACGTTGAGACAGTGTGGTGGTTTCATAGTGATTATTGCGATTGGTTTCGTGACCACGTCGCGTGAACAGCAGTTGCGCGGTCCGAAACACCCGAACTGTGACGGCCCGGCGGTAAAGAGTCGCACTAATCACTATCAGACCGTGATATAGACCCCGGGGTTCGCTGTGCGCACTATGATCCGACCCGCGAGACTGACCGGACCGAATGGGTAATGTCGACGCCCACACCCTCTCCCCGCGAGGTCCCGGCAGTAACGCCTTTACACGCGCCGTCCTACCGACGCCACATGAACAGTTCGCTGCGCACGCCCGCACAGACTGCCGTCGAGCAGTGCATGGGACTTCGCCCCGGCGAGTCCTGTCTCGTGGTCACCGACGACGAGCGGGAAGCGATCGGGAAAGCACTCGACAGCGTCGCCCGCGAGACGACCGACGACGTGGCGACGATCCGCTATCCGCCGGGCGACCAGCACGGTGCGGAACCGCCGAGACCCGTCTCGACGGCGATGACCGGCGCGGACGTCGTGCTCGCGCCGACGACGAAAAGTCTGAGTCACACCACTGCACGCATCGAGGCCACCGACGCGGGTGCCCGGATGGCGACGCTCCCCGGCATCACCGACGATGTCTTTCTGATGGGGCTCGACGCCGACTACGACCGCATCGCCGACGAGTGTCGACGGTTGCTCGGGCAGGTCGGCGACGCCGAGGAGATCCGGGTGATGTCACCACAGGGGACCGACATCACGTTCCGTCCCGGCACGCGCGAGTGGCTAGAAGACACCGGTATCAACCACGACCCCGGCGCGTTCTCGAATCTCCCGGCGGGCGAGGTGTTCGTCAGCCCCGAGACCGGCGACGGCACAGTCGTCGTCGACGGGACGATGATGCCCCACGGAAAGCTCGACGGCGACGTCGTCGAATTCACCGTCGCGGACGGCGCCGTGACACATATCGCGGACGACGCCGTCCGCGCAGAGGTCGAGGAAGCAGCCGAAACGGCTGGCGACGGGGCGTACAACCTCGCGGAGTTGGGCATCGGCACGAACGTCGCGGTGACCGATCTTGTCGGGTCGGTGTTGCTCGACGAGAAAGCCGGGGGAACGGTCCACATCGCGATCGGCGACGACCACGGGATCGGCGGCGACGTGGAGGTACCGATCCACCTCGACGGGATTCTCACGGAACCGACAGTGTACGCCGACGGCGAGGAAGTGACCCTCCCGAGCGCCGGGGAGTAGCGGCTGGGATGCGGTGTGGGACCGACCGCGTCGGGGCTGTCCGTCCGGAGAGAGATCCGACACCCGGGTGTCGAGTGTGTTCACCAGGTTACAGCCGGCAGTCTCATACGGACTGTTGTGACTCGGTCCTGCCAGGCCGACACAGATCTCGCGAGTCGGGTTTAAATCGACGGTTCTGTCGGGGCGGTGTCGAAAACAATCACGACAGTCCGTATCAGGAGATGTGCCGGGCGACGTCGGCTTCGGTGATGATGCCGACCGTCTTCCCGTCCTCGACGACCAGAACGGCGTCGTTGTGGTCGAGGTGGGCGTCGACGGCGTCGATGGTTGCGTCCGGTTCGACAGTCGTCACGGCCTCGCCCATCACCTCCGCGACCGGGAGGTCACCGACGTTCTCCCCGGTGCGCTGGCGGATATCCGACATGCCGATGATCCCTTGCGGGGTGCCGTCGCGCAACACGGGCACCTGCGAATAGCTCTTTTCGTCCATCAGTTCGGTCGTCTCGCGGACACTTGCATCGGGTGCGACACTGATGACGGGCGAGTGCATCAGGTCGGCAGCCCGGAGCAACCCGCCTTCGGCCTCCTGAAGGGCGTTGACGATGCGCCGAAGCGTCGACAGCCGGGGGTCGACATCACCGCCCTCGATGCGGGCGATGAGTGGCTGTGAGACGTCTGCCCGCTCCGCCAGGTCACTCTGTGTGAGACCGAGGTCGTTCCGGCGCTCGCGCAAGTCTTCTGGCGTCGGGAGTTCCATACCAATACATAACTCGAAGTAATACAAAAGTCCTGCGGCGGCGGACGGGCGGGTCGGTGTGGTTCATGCTCCGGCGAGTCGTGTGTTCCTCGCTCTGGGCCCGTCAGCTCTATCACCAACTATGAACGTGGGGACCAGCCCGGGACAGAGTCATTATGCTCTGAGAACCGTTCCATGACACCGTCACTCAAAGTCTGAGTTTTGTGTCGAGACGGGGCCGACTGGGAGTGGTCACGAGACTGCTGTCCGCACCCGCCGCGTGAGCCGTTATCACACCGGGCCAGGGAAGGCGTAGACACGCCACTTGCCGTTTGACAGCCGCAGCTCGATCCTCATCACTGCGGTTTCCTCCTGTGCTACGACGAGCGTGAGTTCAACGGTCGCCTGCCCGTCCGACTGGTCGGTGACCTGCGTGTCCTCGATGCCAGTGTCCGATCGGCTGTCTCTCTGTATTCACCACGGCTGCCGAAACCTATCACTGATTGAGGGTTTCAACAAGGCCATTCTGTCGGCTGTCCGTTCGTCAAAATACTCGGACCGGGGTGTCGAACTGCTTCAAAATGATACAGCCGGCAGTACCAGTTTCGCTTCCCCGAGGAAAGCCGTCCGGGCCACGAACCGTCGACTGTCTCAAAATAGTCACAACGACCTGGATCAGGCACTGTCGCCGTCGTCCGCAGTCGCGTCCCCTTCACCGGTCTCGAACGTGTCGATCACCTTCAGCGGGACGTCACGCAGCGCGCCACCGATGTCGCTTTTCGCCACACGCTGTGCGTGTTCGACGCTCTCGACGTTGAACACGTCCATCTCCAGTTGGAGCCCGACGAGCGCCGTATCCGCCGCGACGAAGCCGGACTCGAACGGCTCGCCACAGGCGGGACACTCCGTGAATCCCACGTCGACTTCCACGTACTCCATTTCCTCCTCGTTGAGGCGTCTGCCTGCCTCGCTCACTGCAACACCGATCGCGTCGTCGACTGCCTCGACGTCGTACACCAACCAGGCAGCTTCCAGCACGACTCTGTAGTTCATGCCCAAAACCTAACACGGCATCTACTCGGTTCTTTTGATTTCACACTGCGCGGTGCGCACGTCACGGGGATAATACCCATAACTTATGATCATCGAACGCCGGACCAAGGACCCTATTACCCGGATAGACGCCGGCGGACCGGAACGTATACGCTCGAAAACATTTGTCTGACGAACCGCAAGACGGGAGTGGGTATACTCACGAAAAAACATGGTAAATTATGAGGAATTTGGAGAGAAGATATATAAACGACGAGCCACCGAGAGACGGTTGAGCGACGATGGAACGGCTCACCCGCGCAACCCTGTTCGCACTGTACCAGCTGACACTCGTCGCCGGCATCGCGCTGCTGCCGCTGGCGCTCGTGACTCGCAAGTTCGGATTCAAACTGCCGGTCGACCGGGCAGTGACCCGGACCAAAGAAGCGTACGAACAGGCCTGCCACGCCTGATACTGCCGGCTGTACGTTCGTCAAGATATTCGCGACCCCGGGGTGACGAATTCGTTCAAAACCTTACAGCCAGCAGTATGAGCACGGTAAAGAGTGGCGACGACCGGAACGGGTGGGCAGACGAGTGAGAAACAGTCGGAGCAGCCGGGTCGGCGACCCCACGGCCTCCAACGGGTACTTTCTTACGTCCCGAACTGGTAGCACGAGGTAATGCAGGACTCGACGATTGGTCCCGACTTCGAGGGCGCACAGCAGTATCGCGGACGGTTCGAGACGGATCCCCACGAACCGGAACTCGGGTCGCTCCCGGAGAGCGACCGAAACGAGGAAGCAGTCAACAAGACCGGCACGACGACGATCGGTATCGCGACAGCGGAGGGTGTCGTCATCGCGACCGACAAGCGCGCGAGTCTCGGCGGCCGCTTCGTCTCGAACAAGAACGTCCAGAAGGTCGAGCAGATCCACCCGACTGCCGCGCTGACGCTCGTCGGCTCCGTCGGGGGCGCACAGTCGTTCATCAGGACGCTCCGTGCCGAGGTCAACCTCTACGAGGCGCGCCGCGGCAGGGACATGAGCATGACGGCCCTGTCGACGCTTGCAGGCAACTTCGCCCGCGGCGGCCCCTTCCTCGCGATCAACCCCATCCTCGGCGGCATCGACGAGGAGGGGAGCCACGTCTACAGTATCGACCCCGCCGGCGGCGTGATGGAGGACGACTACACCGTCACCGGATCGGGACTGACAGTCGCCTACGGGACGCTCGAGGACCGCTACGAGGAGGAGATGTCCCTCGAAGAGGCACAGCGTGTCGCCGGGGCCGGCGTCAAGGCCGCCGCCGAGCGCGACACGGGTTCCGGCAACGGGATTTATATCGCCGAGGTCACCGACGAGGGCGTGGACATCTCGGACTACGACCTCGACGAACTCGACGTCTAGCGGGGTCCGGAAGACGGCCCAGCCGCGGCGGCGCTACGCTTGACCCAGTCTCTCGTCGTCGTAGACCGACGAGGCCGCGATCAGGAAGCCGGTCATTGCTGTCAGGAGCGCGACGCTACCGATGGCAAACACCGAGATAGTGAAGACAGTGCCGTCGAGTGTCTGTGCCGACGTCATGATCGAGATGGCGGTGACGAAGGCGATGAGCGCGAGCAGTCTGCCGAACCGTCCGGTGTCGAGCCCGTTATCCGTCACTGTTTCTCACCACGTTTAGAATGCCCTTGTACTGTGGGTTCCCGAGCGAGTGGATAGACTGACAGATCCACAGGCCCGCAGTAAAGTTCAGCAGGGCAACAAAGGAGAGCCGACCGATTTCGCCCTCGACAAAAAACGCCACCACGACGGCGGACACGAGGGCCGCCGCCATGAAGGCATGAGTGACAAGCGAACGAGTCCCGAAATCCTGCAACTGGTGAATTGCGCCAGAAGCCATACACTTTCTCAGAGCTACTAGTATTTCAACCCGGTTATTCGAGGGTGAGAGGGGCGGGCCGGCGGGAGCCGGGGCGTCGACGGAAACAGGAGGATGATATGGCTCGGGCCTGAACGGAACGGTATGGAACTGTTCGGGACGGCGGGAATCCGCGGGCCAGTGACCCGCGTGACTCCCGAACTGGCGCTCGCTGTCGGACAGGCAGTCGGCCAGGAGATGCCGGGAGAGAGGCCAACGGTGGTCGTCGGCCGTGACGGCCGGGAGACGGGGGCAACGCTCGCTGCAGCACTCGAAGCAGGACTGACGAGCGCCGGCGCCGACGTCGTCAGAGTAGGTCAGGTCCCGACGCCGACGCTCGCGTACGCCTCCCGGGGCCGCTACGGCGTCATGCTCACTGCCAGCCACAACCCGCCGCCGGACAACGGTATCAAGCTGTTCGCCGACGGGCAGGAGTTCGACAGCGCAGCCGAAACGAAAATCGAGCGACGGGTCGAGGCGGAAGACGGGGCCGCCCCGTGGGACGCGTGGGGGGCGACGAGGCGGACAGAGCCACTCCCCGGGTACCGGGCTGCGGTCGTCGAGTACGCCGGCAACTACGGCGGAGAGCCCGGCGGCATCACTATCGCGGTCGACTGTGGCAACGGGATGGCGAGCCTGGCAACGCCACAGGTCCTCCGGGAACTCGGGGCGGGCGTCCGGGCACTCCACGCGAACGTCGACGGGTACTTTTCAGCTCGCGAGAGCAAACCGACACCGGAGACGCTATCGGACCTGCGCGCGTTCGTCGCCGACGGCGGGGCGGAGTTCGGCCTGGGACACGACGGTGACGCGGACCGCATCGTCGTCGTCGACGACGACGGGGACGTGGTCCACGAGGATACCGTGGTGGCGATACTCGCCGCGCACTACACCCGCCGCTGCGACGCCGACGATCCGGTCGTCGTGACGACGCCGAACGCCTCGGCACGGATCGACGAGCGGGTTCGGGCCGCCGGCGGGCGCGTCGAGCGGGTCCGACTCGGGGCGCTCCACGAGGGGATCGAACGGGTCCGGAAGTCCGGCGGCCCCGGAACGGTCGTCGCCTTCGCCGCGGAGCCCTGGAAACACATCCACCCGGAACTGGGCGGCTGGATCGACGCCGTCGTGTCCGCGGCTGTCTTCACACAGCTGGTCGCGGCCAGCGGACTCGAAACGCTGCGGGAGCCAGTAACCGAGCGTCCATACCGCAAGGAGAGCATCGCCTGTCCGGAAAAGAGCAAGGCTGCAGTCATGGACACACTCGAACGGACGCTCCCGGACGCGTTCCCGGACGCGACCGTCGAGACAGAGTACGGGATCCGGCTCGAACTGCCGGACAGCTCCTGGACGCTCGTGCGCCCCAGCGGGACGGAGCCGTACATCCGCATCTACGCCGAAAGCGAGGACGTCGACACGCTGGTGGCGACGGCCCGTGAGCACGTGGAAGCAGCTATCGAGTGACGGGCGGGAACGCACAGTCTCGCGGAGGCAAAACTCACTCCGACGTGTCGCTCGACATCACCTTGCCGGCGAGGGCACGGTTGTGTGCGACCTGCTTGTAGCCCCACTCCCTGAGTGCGGTGTAGCTGTCGTGCTGGTTGAGTTGGGCGACGACCGACCTGAGCGGGCGACCGATCTCCGACCGGACGAACGCCTGCTCGATTGACGCGCCACAGGAGTAGACGGCGCTGTCGGTGACGAAGTGCGAACAGTCCTCGTAGTCCTCGGGCAGTCGGTCACGGAGGTCGTCTGTCAGATCCTCGTAGCCGACGATACGCAGGTCAGCCGTGTCCTCGAAGAACTCGGCCCACCAGGTGCAAAAGCCACAGTCGTCGTCGTAGACGAGCACCGGGGTCTCCATACCTCGCGGTACGTGAGGCGGCTACTAATACGTAGTCCCGCTTTTCCCAGCCAGGGCCTTCACGTCGTGGCGCGAACGCCCCGAGCGTTCGGGAACTCGGGCAGTCGGAAGAATGGTTGTGGGCCGGTCTCCCGTCTCAGATGAGCGAGACTGCGCCGTAGGCAATTGCCGATCCCACCATCAGGACCGTGAAGAAGATGGCAATCCACTGTTCACTGGTCATACACTGCTTTCGCGGCCACGGGAATTAGGCGTTTCGCTCGGTGGATACCGGAGGCGTGTCGGCGGGAAACACGCAGGACTGATCGGTTCAGGCCACGCGGGCGTCGACGACGACGTGGCGGACCCCCTCACTGTAGCCTTTCACGTCCCGGGTGTCGAGGACCTCGACCGGTCGGTTCGCCCGGCCGGCTGCCTCGCGGATCCGTCCGACCGGGCGGTCGGGAACGAGGGCGTCCGGCGTCGCCTCGTGGACGTGCAAGACGCCATCCGGAGCCACAGCCGCGAACGCACTGTCGAGATACTCGTAGGCGTCGTAGTAGCCCATCACGACGCGGTCGAAGGCGAAGGGTTCGGCACCGTCGGCGGCGGCGTCGAGGCCGCCAGCCACGACGTCCCGACAGTCCGCACGGTAGGTCTCGACGCGGTCTTGTACGCCGTTGCTGACGGCGTTCTCGACGAGATATCCGAACGCGGCGGGGTTTCGCTCGACCGCCGTCACGCGGGCACCGGCGCGTGCCATCGGGAGTGTGAAGTAGCCGATGCCGGCGAACATATCGAGGACGCGCTCGCCGCAGGTGGGTCGGTCAGACCCGCCGACGACGTCTCCCATTCGCGCTCGCTCGGCCTTGTTCCCGGGCGAGAACATCACCTCCGCGAGGTCCATCGCGTAGGTCGTCCCGTGTTCCCGGTGGACGGTTTCCGTATCCCCTTCCCCGGCGATTACCTCGACGGAGGGCTCGCGGTGTTGACCGTCGATGCCCTCGCGTGCGAGGACAGTGTCAGCGCTCCCGTGCATCGCCAGAAGGGCGTCGCCGACCTCGCTGGGGCGGACGGCGTCGCCGATGTCTACGAGGATGACGCTCCCGATGACCGCCCACGACCCCGGAACGTCGACGAGCTCGGCGTCGGTCCAGCCACGCTCGCGCAGGTGGTCAGTGAGTGTCCGGAGGCGGGGTGGTCCCTCCTCGCGGATGACCTCGAGGACGTCAGTCCCGGTCGGCGGCGCAGTCACCGGGATGGCCACGGTCTCGGAACCACACTCGAAGACGCTGCGGTCGTCGTCGTAGACCCCCTCCTCGCGGAGCGCGCCGATGACGGCCTGTGCGCGCGCCTTCTCGACGACGGCAGCGAGGTGTTCCCCGGTCATTCCCTGTCGGATGCCGGGGTCGCTGACGGTTATATTTCACTATCAACCCGTGAGCGGTCCCCGAGCGTCCCGACAGGCCGGTGTCGTCCCACCCCGCCGAACCTTTCTTGAGGCTGCCCGGACCAGTATCAGGTATGACCACGTTCGACGCTGGGTCCGTCACGCTCGAGAAGGTCCGCGAGCACGTCTGGGAGATCCCACAGGAGGACGGCATGCGGGTTCCGGCACGCGTGCTCGCGAGCGAGCGGTTGCTCGAGGAGATCAAGGAGGACAAGACCCTCCAGCAACTCAAGAACACGACGCACCTGCCCGGCATCCAGAAGTACGCCATCTGCATGCCCGACGGCCACCAGGGGTACGGCTTCCCCGTGGGCGGGGTCGCGGGCATCGACGCCGAAGACGGCTGTATCAGCCCCGGAGCGGTCGGCTACGACATCAATTGCCTTCCGTCGGACGCGACGGTTCGTCTCTCCCACGGGAGACACATCAAAATCGGCGACCTACAGTCACGGTTCGAGCACGAGGAAGCGGCAGTCGCAGGCGACGAACTCACGACATCGCCGATCAGGTTATTCACCGAATCCGACGAGAAACAGGTCCACGAGATCGAGACAGCAACCGGCGAGTGTCTCAAAGCGACGGAGGATCATCCGTTTCGCACACCTGACGGGATGGTCGAACTGGATGAACTCGAACCCGGGGACACCGTCCACGTCCAGCCGTTCCGTGGGATCGAACACGAGAACCCGGCGGACATCACACTGCTCACGGAAGCCGACTTTGCCGACAAGAATCCGCAGATCCGGCGAGTGCTGACCGATCGGGAGGTTCTTCCCCTGTCGACGGCAGACGAAATCTTCGATCGCTTGCTCAAGGTTATCGGGTTCTTCACTGGCGACGGTTCGTTCGGCGGCGAGGGCCAGACGCGGTTCTACGGTGATCCCGAAGATCTAGAACAGATCCGGCAGGATGTCAGCGAGATAGGATTCAAACCTTCGAGGATCGACTCGCGCGACCGGAACCACGAGATAGACGGTAACACGTTCGAGTCAACCGAACACAGCTTCAAAACGACCTCGAAAGCGTTCCGGTTGCTTTTGCAAAAACTCGGCGCACCAGTCGGTGAAAAGATCGCATCGGGGTTCGAGACGCCCTGGTATTTCGAGGACCTTACCGACTGGCAGAAGGCGCTGTACTACTCTGCATACTTCGGTGCGGAGATGAACGCACCCGCGCCCCAACACGACATGACCCTCTACCGCCCGAAAGTCTCGCAAAACCGCACAGTCGAAACCGTCGCAGCCGGTCGGTCGTTCCTCGAAAACCTCTCGCAGTTTTTCGATGATATCGGCATTGAAACCAACCAAATGGAGGAACTCGAAGCCAGTACGAACAGTAATGCCGACATTGTCCGTCTCCGTCTTGGCGTCAAGAACGACACGGAGAACCTACGCAGGTTCTTTTCAAAAGTTGGATACCGATACGATCGGGCGAAACAGCGGAAAGCGATCAAGGCGATACAGTATCTCAAAACGAAAGAAGCGGAGATCCGACGACGGGAGCGGATGGCAAGCCAGGCAAAAGCACGTGCTGACGGCGGGGCAGCACCGCGGGATATCAACGACGAGTGCGAGAGAAACGACCGTTTCATCGAGCGGAGTCCCTGGAGCGGGCGCTCAGGACGGCCGCGCCCGGGTGATGAGTTCCCGACGTTCGAGGCGTTCTGTAACTCGCTCGAGGTCAACAACGACATGACGGTCAAGACGAAAATCGTCAGTATCGACGAAGCCGGAACGGAACCCGTCTACGATATTGGCGTCGAACACGATGCTCATAATTTCCTCGCAGATGGATTCGTAGTCTCGAACTGCGGAGTGAGAATGCTAAAGACAAATCTGGAATACGACGATATAAAAGGCCACGAGGAGGAACTCGTCGGGGCGCTGTTCGATGGTATTCCGTCGGGCCTGGGCGCGGGCGGCGTCTTCGAGGGGTCGCGCGGGGACGTCGAGGGGATACTCGAGCGGGGTGTCGACTGGGCAGTCGAGCAGGGGTATGGCATCGAGTCGGACCTCACCCACTGCGAAGACGAGGGGTTCCGGCCGGAGGCCGACGCGAGCGCCGTCTCGCAGAAGGCGAAAGACCGCGGCAGCAACCAGGTGGGCAGTCTCGGCAGCGGCAATCACTTCCTCGAGGTCCAGCGCGTGACCGACGTCTACCGCGAGGACGTGGCCAGGGACTTCGGCCTCGAGCGGGACCAGGTCGTCGTGCTCATCCACTGTGGCTCCCGCGGACTCGGCCACCAGGTGTGTACCGACTACCTGCGTGATATCGAGCAGACCCACCAGGGACTCCTGGACCGGCTCCCCGACAAGGAATTGGCCGCGGCCCCCGCCGGCTCGCAGCTTGCAGAAGAGTACTACGGGGCGATGTGTGCGGCCATCAACTTCGCGTGGGTCAACCGCCAGCTCGTCATGCACCGCACCCGCGAGGTGTTCGCCGACGTGTTCGACCGTCCGTGGGAGGACATGGGGATGGAGTTGCTCTACGACGTGGCCCACAACATCGCAAAGCGGGAACTCCACGACGTGGCGGTCGACCCCGAGGGACAACCGGCGGGGAAGGGGGAGGCCGTCGACCAGGAACAGAGGGAACTGTTCGTCCACCGGAAAGGGGCGACGCGGGCGTTCCCCGCCGGCCACCCGGAACTCCCGCCGGTCTACAGCGACGTCGGCCAGCCGATCATCATCCCGGGGAGTATGGGGGCGGGAAGCTACGTTCTCAGAGGGGGCGAGCAGTCGATGGCAGAGACCTTCGGCTCGACAGCCCACGGTGCCGGGCGACTCATGTCCCGGACGCAGGCCAAAAACGAGTACTGGGGCGAGGACGTCAGAGACGGCCTGCGCGAACAGAGCAGCATCTACGTCAAGGCACAGAGCGGCGCGACGATCGCCGAGGAAGCCCCGGGCGTCTACAAGGACGTCGACGAGGTGGTGCGGGTCTCGGACGCGCTGGGCATCGGCGACCGCGTCGCGCGGACCTACCCCGTCTGCAACATCAAAGGGTAACACGCGCAGTCTCGCCGGGCCACTGCTGTGGACTCACACTGCCGGCTGTAACTTCCTGGAGCTATTTGCCACTATGAGGCGTAACGGACGGGCAGGTATAGCCTTTGGTCCGTCCGGGAAACGCCTTTGGCGGGCGGGGTCGATGTGTGGCGTATGATAGACGAGACAGCCGCGGAGATCGCGGACATGCAGACCCACAGTTCCTCCATCGTTGCAGTAAAGGCCGCGCGGGCGCTGCTTGCGCTGACCGACCGCGAGTTCCCGACTGTCGACGCGTATCTGCAGGCACTCGAACGAAACAGCAACGCGCTCCGGCGGGCAAATCCCTCGCACGCCTCCCTGCACACCACGCAGCGCGAAATCGTCGAACGGGTCGTCGACGCGGAGGTGTCGACAGTCGAGGCGGCACAGGCCGAAACCGAAGCGGCCGTCGACGCCGCCGTCGAGCGCGTCGAGACCGGGAAGCGGCGGGCGGCAGCGGAGGCCGCCGCGGAACTGGTGGACGGGGAGACGCTTTTGACCCACGACTACTCCACGACCGTCCTCGCCGCCCTCGAGCAGGCCGTGGCGGACGGGGCGACGTTTACCGTTTACGTGACCGAAGCCCGGCCCCGGTTCATGGGGCGGAAGATGGCCCGTCAGCTCGCGACGTTCGACGAAATCGAGACACATCTCATCGTCGACAGTGCGCACGGAAACTACCTGCCGGCGTGTGACCGGGTTCTCGTCGGGATAACCTGTGTCGTCGAGGGGTTGCTTTACAACCGCGTCGGGACGTATCCGATCGCGACAACCGCGGCACACCAGGGGGTACCGGTGGCCGCACTCGGGTCGTCGGCCAAACTCGTCGACGGCGGCTTCTCCTTCGAGAACGACTACCGGGTAGCCAGCGAAGTGATGCGCGAACCGGCAGAGGGGTTCGCCATCGAGAATCCAGCATACGACGCCACGCCGACGGTCCTGCTCGACAGCATTATCACCGACGACGGTGTCGTCGACCCGACCGCGGAGTAGAACACCCCCCATCCGGGTGCTGTGCCTGCAGCGGCGCACGGTTTATCGGCAAAACAGTCGTGAACGGTAACGTGGATTTTTATCCACAGACCGTCTTTCGGTACCCGTGAGTACGCTGGTCGTCTGTCTCTACCGGGGAACCCTGCCGGGTGTCGAACCGCCGGTCGTCGGTCGGGAGGCCGTCGAATCGCTCGTCATGGCCGCCGGTATCGACGACCCCGAAGACAGCAGGGTCAACTGCATCCTGGAGGGACTGCGGGTCGCTGGGACCCTCGATGACGGCATCGTAGCGGTGCTCTCCGCGCCGGACGATGCCGTCGGGAGCGACCGCGCCATCGCAAGGCAGGTCGACGACCTCGTCGCCGAGTACGACCCCGCTTCGGCTGTCGTCGTCGTCGACAGCGCCGAGGACGAACGGCTCGTCCCGATCGTCGAGAGTCGCGTCCAGGTCGACGCCGTCGACCGCCTCGTCGTCCGCCAGGCCCGCGATATCGAGTCGACCTACTACCTGCTCAAGCAGTTCCTCGCGGACGAGGAACTCCGGAAGACGGTACTCGTCCCGGTCGGGGCAGCCATGCTCGCGTTCCCGGCTCTGCTCTACGTTGCCGAGAGTATGACCGTCGCGCTCGCCTCCATCGCGGCTGTCGTCGGCGTCTTTTTGCTCTACAAGGGCCTCAGCATCGACGACTTCCTCGCGAACCTCTCCTCGGGAATTCGGGAAGCGATGTACGCGGGGCAGGTGTCGCTCGTGACGTACGTCGTTGCGGTGGGGCTCGCCCTCGTCGGTATCTTCGTCGGGCTGTTGGGCGTCTCCTCGCTGGAGGTCGATGGGATCGGAGAATTGCTGCTCGCGATGCAGTTTACCCACCAGGCCATCCCGTGGCTGACGGCTGCTGCACTGACGGCAAGCGCCGGTCGGCTCCTCGACGAGTTCATCCGCGACGACGATATCGGGAGCACGTATGTGAATCTCCCCTTCGTCGCCGTCGCCGTCGGTCTCGCTATCCGGGGATTCGCGGCGTATTTCCTCCAGCGGTCTGGCCTCGCCAGTCGGGTGATCGTCCCGGAGATGGCGTACGGACCGGTCGATGTGGAAGCGGTGACGCTCGCCCCCGGGACACACCTCGCGGTGTTCGTCCTCGCGAGTATAGTCGTGAGCCTCGTGGGCGTGCGGGTGGCGGCGTACGTCAGCGGCGTCGACTATGACGTCGGCCTCGAGGGACGGCGCTCCTGACAGGCAAGAGCACGCGACACGGATCACACCCGTTTTACTCGCCGACCGGTACGGACCGCTATGGAGGAAGTAGTGCACGCAAGAGGCCACGAGCACGTCAGTGCCGAGCACGCGAGTACCTTCGAGGTGACGACCGACGACTTCCTGACCCCGGCAGGCGACTGCATCCTCGCCATCGAGGCCGACCGCGCCCCTGCCGACTTCGGGGAGTCATTCGTAGCCGCCTGCGCGGACATGGCGGCGACGATCGTTGCGACCATCGAAGTCGAGGGCAGGACGGCGCGCGTCGAGGGTGGGGGACACCCGGACCTGACCTTCGCCAGCGAGCGAAGCGCCGTGGCGCGCACCAGCACGTACGTCGACGACCGGACGGTGATGGTCGGGGCGGACGCGGCGGCACGGGATATCGACCGAGAGATCGTCGACGCGCTCGCAGCGGGTGCCGACCTGTGCCTGCGGCTTGCGGTCGAGTGAGTGGGTGGACGCGGCCCGCGTCGAGACGTCGCCGTGCTCACCCCTGTGACGGCGTGTGCTCGCGAGCGAGAGCGGCCAGAGACGACCGGAGTTCCGTCGTCGTGGCGGCGACGAACCAGTGGTCACCCGACTCGCTGTCGAGGCCGCTCTCGGCGGCGAACAGTTCACCGAGGTGTTGTTCGTCCTCGTCGGGACGGTAACAGACGATGCCGTCCATCCGACCGCGGGCGAGCAACCCCCAGTGAACCGTCGGGCTCCAGCTCTCGACACGGCGTTTGCACCGTGTTTCGACCGCACGGTTGAGCCGCTCGGAAACCTCGCTGTGCTCGGGGACCTGTTTCACGTCGTGGCCGATGACCGAGACGACCGTCGCCCGGGCCGGCGGACGGCTACTCGTCGCCTCGACGGGGCGACCGTTGTAGCGGACGCCCTCGCCCGCCCGACCGACGTACAGGTCGTCGGGAACGGGAACGTAGACGACACCGACCTCGGGTGCCCCATCGACGAGAACCGCCACCGCCGTCGCGAAAGTCGGGAGCCCGGCCTCGAAGTCGTTCGTCCCGTCGAGCGGGTCCACAATCCACCGGTACCGGTCGTCGCCCTCGTGTCTCCCCGACTCCTCGGCGACGACGTGGTGGCCCGGGAACCGGGACTGGATGATGCCGAGAACTCGTTCCTCCGATCCGGTGTCGGCACTCGATTTCACGTCGTGGTCGAGATGTCTGGCAGTGGTCTGTTCCGACCGGAACGCCTCGCGGAGGTACCGACCCCCGGCGAGGCAGGCATCGATCGCCGTTCGCTCCAGTTCGACGGTCTCCGGGGACATACGCCGCTGGCCGCGCGGGAGACAAAAATGCGTTGTGGTACGCGGGTGGCTGAACGGGGGACACACCGGGGGTTACCGCCGGGTGTCCGGACGGGACGTCTCCGTGGGTTTCTTGTCACTGGCAGGAACCCGCTTACTATGGACGAACAGAGAGAAGTTGCTGCATTCATCGAGCGACACGACCTCGAGACGCCGGCGGCCTACCGGCTGCTCGACCTCGTCGCCGAACTCGGGGAGGTATCGAAGGAGGCGCTCACCTCGACAGCCTACGGCGAGAAAGCCGAAGCCGTCGAGGTCAGTACCGACGAAGTCGGTGACGTCCTCTTTGCACTGCTCGCCGTCGCCGAGCAACTCGACATCGATGCGGGGGCGGCGCTCGACGAGTCGCTGACGAAATACCGGAGCCGGCTGGACGGTGCCGAGACACCCGGGTCCGGCGAGTAACAGCCGACGACGACCGAAAGCTGCCGGATCCCGTCGTCAACTCACAGCGACTCGGGGTCGAGCCGCCGGACGTACTGCCGAGCACCGGCGTACAGGGCAACAGCGAGCGCCGAGAAGCCCGCCACGTGCAGGAACGTCGTTCTCGTCGCGCTGTCGACCGAAAGCAACGCGACGGTCTGCCCGGGGTGTTCGGGGAGGGCAGCCGCAAGCGCGAACAACAAGAGGACGAGAACCGAGTAGAGGAGCTGTGCCTGGCGGCGCTTGCCGGTCACGAGTCCGAGGAAGACACCGACGACGACGGTCACGAGCGCGAGCGCAGTCACCAGGACGAGCAACGGCAGGACGTTCCCGATGGCGATACCGTTGACCCACAGCAGTGCGAGCCACAACAGCGCCTGCGCAGGGGCGATGGCCACCATCGCAGCAGCCTTTCCGTCGACGATATCCGTCATCGAAACCGGCGCAACCCGGAGTAGTTCGAGCGTGCCCCGCTCGATCTCCTCGGTGATCGAGTCGACGACGATGGAGCCGCTGATAAACGGCGGCAAGAACAGCAGGAGCGGTATCAGGATGGTGTAGGTGAACCCGAAGAACGGGCTGGAGTCACCCTCCTCGGGCACTTCGAGTGGCACGAACTCGAGGTGGTCGAGGCGGCCGAGACGCTCGGTTCGCTCGAGTTCGGTCAGCATCGAGCGGACCTGGACGACGATGAGCGTCGTGCGGAGGTCCTCGGCGGGCACCGTCGCCGTGACGTCGAGACGGTCTCCTCCCTCCTCACCCTCGACACGGGAGACAGTGAGGAGCGCGTCGATATCACCCCGCTCGAACACCTGAAGCGCGTTATCGGTGTCCTGGATGATGAACGGGTCGAGGCCCGCCTCGCGCGCCGCCGCCGCGAGTTTGTCGCGTTCTTCGCCGGAGATACCGACGCTAATCTCGCCGCCTGCGACGGAACCGGGGTCGTAAAGCGAGGTGAGTCCGACGACCAGAAACGACGAGAACGTCGCGATGAAAAGCTGGATGAGGATCGCCAGCACGATCGTCTTCTCGCGGGAAAGCGCCGAGAGGTCCCGGCGGGCGATCGTCGTTTTCGGGGCCGAGCCGATGTCACGCAACGGCGACCACCACCGTGAAGTTGTAGAGGAAATGGACGGCCATCGCCCCCGTGACGGCGACGAGATAGGGACGTTTGCCCCGGCTTGCACCGACCGCGGAGATGGCTGCTGTGACGACGTGCAAGGCAAGCGGCGCGAGGAGGAACAGCCCCAGGACGAGGAGCGACGAGGTGGGGTCCGTGATAACCCCGCCCTGCAGTCCAGCCTCCCCGATGCGAAGCTCTTCGAGACCGACGAGCTGTGCCAGGAGCGCGATTTTCTCGGCGAGGAAGAAGCCGATGCCGCTTGTCACCCCGAGCAGGAGTGCTGTCTTCGTCGCTGTCGGGAACCGCCGGTGCTCGTACGCGGCGTAGACGTGGAGGCTCTTGGCTAACTCCTCGACGACAGCCACGACGACGAGTACGAAGAGGACGGAGATCTCCACCGGGAAGCTCCCCGTAAAGCCCCCGAGCGGGAATAGCAACGCGATCGCGAGCAACTGGACCACGAAGACGAAGGGGATGAGGACGGCAGTCACGACGCCGACGTGGAACGGTCGGGAGATCGGACCGGCGAGCGCGTCGAGGACCTTTCCCCGGATGGAACGCTGGTCGAACATGTCCTCCTCGCGGTAGAGTCCGGCACCGAGGCCAAAGAGGACGACCGCGGTAAGCGTCGGTGGAACCGTCGAGAAGACGAACTCCCCGATTGCGATGGGTTCGGCCTGCAGGTTGCGCACCACGAGCGTCAGCGGCGAGATGAGCGCAATGGCGTTCACGTCGGTGAAAATAGCCGGCACGAACGCGTAGGCCGTCAGCGAGACGGTGATGGTGACGGTCACGAACGTAAGCTCCTTGAACGACCGGGCGAACATCGCGCCGAGGAAGGTCGCACCCAGAAAGAGCGCGACGAGCGGCGCGACAGCGAGTATCGAGGTGAGCCCGCCCAGTTCACCGCGCGTCACGAAAACGAGGCCAACAGCGATCGCCCCCTCGAGGAGCATCGCGCCGAGGAAGTACGGGAGCGTCTTGCCGCCAATGATGTCGGTCCGGGTCACGGGGGAGACGAGGAGCAACTCGCCGCGGCGGTTGATGCGCTCCGAGAGCATCGTCGAGCCGTACGCCTGGATGATGAAGTTGAGCGGGATGACGAAGACGAACGCGAGCACGAGCGACTGGAAGGGGAAGGGCGGGTCGATGTCTGCCGGCGACCCCGTGACGCGGTCGTCGCCGAACGGCGAGCTGAGTCCGCCCAGCCCCGGGTCCGACGTGCCATCGTCAGCGGACTCCCCGTCCCCGGGGTCGCCGCCGTCGCCATCGGAGTTCGCCCCACCGGCATCGTCGTCGCTCGTGTCCGTTTCCCCGCCGGTATCGTCGGGGTCACCGTTCCCCGCGCCGGTGAGTTGCTCGCCGAGCCCGGTCTGCTGGCGGAACTCGAGGACGACCGAGACGGGAAACGCCGCCGTCCGGTTGGCCTCCTGGCCGAGCTGTCGGTTGTTGTACCGCTCGACGCTGTCGCGGAACTCGTCGTGGGCGGCGCGCGCCTTCGCGGACGTCCCGCGTTCGACACGCCCACCCTCGATGAGCAACTCGACGTCACCGCGCTCGAGCGCCTCGCGGTCCCCGCTCACGACCCGGAAGGTGTCGTCACCTGCGACGACGTCGTGGTACGGGTTCTCCTCCTCGACGGCGACGCGGTAGAGCCCGTCGTCGACGCCGACCCCGCCGCCAGCGACAAGCGGCGCTGCCAGCCCCAGCAACGCGATGGCGACGACCACCACCGCGAGGGTTCGCCTGTCGACGCCGCCCGCGTTCTTCGTCATCTCCCACCTGGCGATGCGCAGTAGCTTCCGCGGGTTCACTGTCAGGCCTCCGACCCGCCGTCACCCTCGGCGACGTTCAGGAAGACCTCTTCGAGACTCGACTCCTCGGTGCGGATGTCGACGACCTCCCCGCCGGCGGCCTGGGCTTCCTCACGGGTCCGGTCGACCGCGTCCATGGTCTCCACGACGCGCCGAAAGCGGCCGTTCTCGCGGACGCTATCCTCGAGTTCGACCGTCGTGTAGACGTGGTAGGTCGTCTGTCCGTGGTCGGCCTGTAGCTGTGCGAGGTCACCGCGGGCGACGATCGCGCCCTCGTTCATGATGACGACGCGGTCACAGATCGATTCGACGTGAAAGAGATTGTGTGCGCTGAAAACGATGGTCTTGCCTTCCGTGGCGAGTTGCGCGGTGAACTCGATAATGTAGTTCGTGGTGAGCGGATCCAGCCCGCTCGCCGGTTCGTCGTATATGAGGACGTCGGGGTCGTTGATGAGCGAGCGCGCGATGGCGACTTTCCGTTTCATCCCCTTCGACATGTCGCCAAGCTGGCGCTCGCGGTGTTCCAGATCGAGTTCGTCGAGGGTATCGTGCATCCGACGCTCGGCCTCGGCTGCAGGCACGTCGTAGAGGTCCGCGAAGAACTCGAGGTAGGTCAGCGGTGTCATCTCCTCGTAGAGGGGCGATTCCTCCGGCAGAAACCCGAGATGTTTCCGCATCTCCGTCTCGCTCGCGTCGTATCCGGCGACGGTCGCCCTGCCGTCGGTGGGGTCGAGCAAGCCGGCGAGCATCTTCAGCGTCGTGGTCTTGCCGGCACCGTTCGGACCGATGATGCCAAACACTTCACCGTCGGCGACCTCGAACGTGCTGTTCTCGACGGCGGCGAAGTCACCGTACTCCTTGCGCAGGTGCTGCGCCTCTATCATCTATCCCGACCTTGTGAGTGGGGGACTGTATAGTTTGGCTCGCTGTTTTCGGTTTGTGATAACTGGTCGGCTCGATCCGACGGATCCGCCGAGCCGAGAGGGTGGACAGTCATACGGCCTGTTGTGAGTGTTTTCGGCACCGCCCCCAGGAAACTGCCGGTTCGAACGCTGACTTGCGAGAGGTGTGTCGGCCTGGTGGTAACGAGTGACGACAGTCTGTCATAGTCGGCTTCTTCCCCCCTTGACAGCCTCCCGGGGCTGAAGCGCGGGGCCTTCCCCTCGGATTTCTGTAAACGGCCTGACTTTCGCCGCGCTACCGCTGTGAGGTCCCGTGGCACGTATCGGCGTGGCTTTATGCCGTTCGCGTCGAAGGCACGGATATGGGAACAGCGGTAGAGCGGACGCCGGTGGGCCGCCGTCTCGTCGTGTCACGCGAGGTCGCCGCGCCGCGTCACAGTTTTCGGAGGGCTCACTGTCGGTTCCGTATGCAAAATAAATAGCCATAATACCGCCAGTTATTCAAAATGTGTCCGGATGTAGAAGAGAGAGTGAACAAATAAAGCACAGACGAACGGAGAGTGGCAAAAAATGACAGGGCAAACCGTTACTTAGCCGACGAGAGACTGGGTTGCTATGGGGTCCCCACATATCGGTTGTCAACCGCGGCCGCTCCCTCGATATGGGGGCCCCACCCACCGGGGGAGCGCGGGCGTTGGCGGCGGAACACAGCCACTATCGAAGCCGGGTGGCTGGCGGCGAAAGACCGCCACTGAGACGGTCGAGCGGACCGTGTCGGGCTACTGTACTTCGAGGCGTACGTCAGTGACCTTGCGGATGTCCTCGCCGATACCCTCACCATCACAGTCCTCGGTCGGACATCGGTAGTGCCAACCGTCCTCCGTGGCGACTTCCTCGGCAAAGCGCTCGCCGCATTCGTCACAGAAAAGCTGACCGTCGCCGCAGTTGTCCTCGTGAAGCGAAAGTTCGAGTTCGGAACTAAATGTCCGTTTGCAGTTGCGACAAGTATGTGGCATACGTCTACTTTTTCGTGCTTCTTTAAAATTGCACCGGAACGTTCACGGCTTGCGGTTTCGGTTTCGAGTCGGGAGAACCCTGAAAAGACGATACCTGACCGGTCGTCCGGCCGTATCCGGGGTCCGCAAGCGGGCGGGAAGACCGGCGCACCCGCCGACGGCCGGACCGACAGCGTATCGTCTCCGACTGTCGCCGTCCTTGCTGTGCGCTCGAGGGAGGAGGCAATAGTCGTCCAGGGCCCTGTGCTGTCAGCGACAGTAGCCGGGGGATAACGGCAACCGTTTCCGATACTGGATCGCGGAACTAGAGAGAAGGGACGGGGTAGCAGCGGCAGAACGGGGGAGGCGAGCGTTCGCAACGATAGGGGTACCGAGATGTATCGGCAACAAACGCCGGTAGAAGCGAAGGGTGGCGGTATTCACCGAGAGGGAGCGCGTAAAGTACGCCGCAGTATATCGTGGTCTTAACAGCGATAGTTGTCCGGAGCAGCTGTCGCGAGGTATACTATGAATACCGTAGAACAATGGAAAGAGGAGAAACACCCGCTCGATGTGATCGAAGACGTCAAGATGTACGCCGAAGAGGGGATGTCGTTCGACGAGATCGAGGAGTACGCGGGCGACGGTGAATGGGAGCGTCTCAAGTGGGCCGGCATGTACAGCCACGGTGTCCAGCGTGGCTACTTCATGTTGCGGACGAAGGTTCCCGGCGGCTACCTGACCCCGGAACAGGCCAGGGCGATCGGCGAGGTTGCCGAGGAGTACGCGACAGCCCCCGAGGAGCACGGGGGCGAGGAGCAGAACCCGATCTGGGGCGACGCGTACGTGGACCTCACGACGCGCCAGGACACCCAGAAACACTGGATCGAAGTCGAAGATATCCCGGCCATCTGGCGCAAGTACGACGACGTCGGGCTGACCACGATCCAGGGCTGTGGCGACTCCGCGCGGAACGTACTGGGCTGTCCGGTTGCGGGCTGTTCGGACCACGAGGCGTTCAACGCCCAGCCCGTAGTCGACGCCGTCTCGGACTTTTTCACCGAGAACCGCGAGTACGCCAACCTGCCGCGCAAGTTCAAGATGACCATCACAGGCTGCAGACACGACTGCGCGCAGTCCCAGATCAACGACGTGGGCATGACGCCCGCGAAAAAGAACCTGGGCGGTGAGTGGCAGTACGGCTTCCACGCGCGCGTCGGTGGCGGGCTCTCGGACGGGCCACGGATGGCCTCGGACCTCGACGTGTTCGTCCGCCCGCAGGACGCTGTCGAGTTCACGCGGTCGGTGGCACAGACGTTCAAGGAACTCGGCGACCGGAACAACCGCGGCGTCTGCCGGATGCGGTATCTCGTCCAGCAGATGGGCGCGGAGAACTTCGAGCAGGCCGTCCGGGACCGCTGTGAGGTCGATCTGCGTTCGCGCGGTGTCGACCTCACCGAGGGGTACACCGGCGACCACGTCGGCGTCCACGACCAGAAACAGGGCGGGTTGAAGTACGTCGGTTTCAACGTCATCGCGGGCCGCATGGGCGGGACGGAGCTGGCCAACGCCGCCCGCGCTGCAAAGACGTACGGCACCGAGGATGCGTCGGTGCGGCTGGCGACGGACCAGAACTTCGTCATCACGCACGTGCCTGCGGAGAACGTCGGGGACCTGCTGGACGAACCGTTCGCGCGGAAGTACCGCCCGGACCCCGGGCCGTTCTCCCGGGGAGCCGTCGGATGTACCGGCTCCGAGTTCTGCAACTACGGGATCATCGAGACGAAAAACCGGGTCCGTAGATGGGCGAAGGCGCTCGACAAGCGCATCGACACCCCCGAGGACCTCGACGTGGTCCGGATGCACATGTCCGGCTGCTCGGCCTCGTGTGCCCAGCCACAGATCGCCGA
>JAZKTU010000153.1:0-6676 GCA_036625385.1 Halovenus sp.
AGATCTCGGAGACATCGAGGGCATCGAGGTTCTCGAGCACCGCCTCGAGGATGTCGTCCCCGGAGACGACCCGCGTGAGTTCGCCATCCTGGAAGACGGGTGCGATTTTCGTCCCGCTCTCGACGAGAATCCGCGCGACCTCCCGGACGCTGTCGGTCAGCTCGACGCGCGGCGCCGACTGAATCAGTCCGCGGACCTTCGCGCTGTCCTCGATGTGGGACTGGACGAGCTGTCGCTGCGTGATGACTCCCTCGTAGTTCCCGTCGACTGTGACGATGAGACCTGTCGGGCGGTCCCGCTCGAACATCGAGCGGACCTTCCCGAGGCGCTCATCGGCGTCCACCGCTTTGTAATCGCTGGTCGCGATATCGGCAATATCCATCGTAGTTCTCAGGACGAGCGTTCGGTATCTGGCTTAATCAAAGTTCTTTCTCTCTCCCGGCAACGAAAACCGTCCGCACTGTTGCTTTCGCCGTCCCAAACGCGGCAACTTATACGTGTCCTTCACCGAGCGCGGGTACCATAACCGAACTGACGCGCCGCCGGCCGGTGCAGGTTGGAACTGGCGGAATCGCGACCGCGCTCGCCGGCTGTAACGCGCCAAACGGCGACAACGACGACGCTGTCGATACATCGGAATCGGTCGGCGACGACGCCGTCGACGACGCGGAACCGGCGGCGGCGGACGACCGTACGGTGACCGTGTTCACACAGGCGGACCAGGAGGCGGTGGCCGAGGCCCGGCAGGCGGCCTTTCATACGGACGGTTGTGATTATTTTCGGCAGGGACGTCCGATATACGGCGCATCAGCCCGCGAAACGTGTATGTTGTCACAGCAGAGCGGTAAAGAGTCACAACCGTCCGTATCAGGAGACACAGGCGCAACTCCGGAGCGAGGCCGTCGAAGCCGTGGTTGCGACGGTCGGGGACACGTCCGGGCTGGCAGTCGAGGATTCCGTCCCCGAGAGTGCACTGGTGCTCGTCGCCGGCGAGCCCGGCGAACTCATCGACCTGTTGCAGATGTCGGAGGTTGCCGGTCTCCTCGAGGAGTCACGGTTCGAGGAACTCACGCAGCAACAGCCCTGACCGGGAGAAGACAGTTCCGCCTCGCTGTCCTCGTAGTGATTATTGCGATTGTTTTCGTGACCACGTCGCGTGAACAGCAGTTCCGCGGTCCGAAACACCCGAACTGTGACGGCCCGGCGGTAAAGAGTCGCAATAATCACTATCAGCGTCCGAGCATCTGCTCGGCCCACCCGAGTGCGGTATCGATTTCCGTCCGGGGCGGCGAGCAAGTCTTCCCACGGCAGACGTAGACCGTCGGCTTCTCGGATAGCTGGTCGCGGTCGGCCCAGATCGGCGGCGCGTCAGAAAGCCCCAGCGTGTCGAGCCAGCTCTCGAACCGCTCGCCATCGGCTGGGCGGCGGGCGATCAACCGGGGGGAGATGTACCGATCTGCCAGTTGCTGTGCCCAGTCTTCGGGCATGCTGTCGGTAACGAGCGTCAGTTCGACCGCGCCTTCGAGGACGGTGTCGGCGGCGAGGGAGAGCGAGGCGTGCTGGAGCGGGTTCGACCGTATCTTCTCGCCGTGGGTCTCGACGACCTGTTCGGCGACCGAACCGAAGTCCTCGTCGGGAGCGAAGTGGTCGAGTTTCGCGAGTAGCTCCGCCGCGACGCCAGCGCTCGACGGCGTCGACTGGTCGCGCAGCTCCTGTGGCCGGGCGATGAGTTTGTCACCCGCGCTCGGGGTGAAATACAGTGTCGCCTCGCTTTCAGACCAGAAATCACGCTCGATCGCCCGCCCGAGGTCGAGCGCAAAGGAGAGGTGTTCGACCTCGCCGGTGGCCTGGTAGAGGTCGAAGGCCCCGCGACCCAGGAAGGCATAATCCTCGAGATAACCGTCGATCTTGGTGACGCCCTCGGAGTACCGGCGGCTGAGTCGCTTTGCCTCGTCGTCCCACAGGGTCTCCCGAAGGAAGGCGAGGGTCTCGGCGGCCTCCTCCGCGTAGCCCTCGTCGAGAACGATCGCCCCGTCGGCAAACGCCGACAGCGCGAGCCCGTTCCAGCCCGCGAGGATCTTCTCGTCGCGTGGCGGCCGCGACCGCGTCTCCCTGTGGTCGGCGACCGCTTGCCGCGCTCGGTCGAGCGACTCTCCGACCTCGTTCTCGGTCATGTCGTGCTCGTCCGCCAGGTTTTCGACCGAACGGCTGAGTGTCAGCACTGTGGAGCCCTCGAAGTTCCCGCGCTCGGTGACGCCGAACCGCTCACAGAACAGCGTCGCGTCACGGCTGTCGTCGACTGCTGTCTCGACCTGCTCGGGCGTCCAGACGTAGAACGCCCCCTCCTCGCGCTCGCCGTCTTCGGTCTCGCTTTGGGCATCGAGCGTGCTGTAGATACCGCCGCCGTCTCGGGTCAGTTCCCGTCCGACGAACGAGAGTGTCCGGCGGGCGATGTCCGCGAACCGTTCCTCGCCGGTGAGCTGGTACGCCGCGAGGTACGCGCGGGGCAACTCCGCGTTGTCGTAGAGCATCTTCTCGAAGTGCGGCACCGTCCAGTCCCTGTCGGTAGCATACCGGTGGAAGCCGCCGCCGACGTGGTCGAACATGCCGCCGTCGCCCATGGCCTGCAGCGTCTCGTGCGTGACGTCCATGTAGACGTCCCGATTCGTGCGGTCGTAGGCCCGCATGAGCAGGTGGAGTCGGCCGGCATGGGGGAACTTCGGTCCGCGCCCCCACCCCCCTTCCTCCCGGTCCGCCCCTCTGACGGCAGCTTTGGCCGCACTCTCGACGAAGTCCGCCTCGAGTGCACGGGGCTGATCCGGGACCTCCTCCAGTTCCCCTTCGACTGCGCGTGTCCACTGCGTCGCACGCTGTTCGATCTCCTCGCGTTCCTCGGGGTCCTGCCAGGAGTCACGGATGTCTGTAAGCAACTGCCGAAAGCCCGGCTGCCCGCGCTTCGGTTCCGGCGGAAAGTACGTCCCGACGTAGAACGGCTCCTGGTCGGGCGTGAGCCACACCGACAGGGGCCACCCGCCCCGTCCGCTCACCTGTTGACAGACCGTCTGGTAGATGCTGTCGACGTCCGGGCGCTCCTCGCGGTCGACCTTGATCGACACGAAGTGTTCGTTGAGCAGTTCGGCGACCCCCTCGTCCTCGAAACTCTCCTCGGCCATGACGTGACACCAGTGACAGGCAGCGTAGCCGATGGAGAGGAAGATAGGCACGTCGTGTTCGCGGGCCGCCGCGAGCGCCTGATCGTCCCAGGGCTGCCAGTTGACGGGGTTGTCGGCGTGGGCCCGGAGATACGGACTCTCTTCGTCGTCGAGCCGGTTGCGGTCGACTGGGGAACTCATAATCACAGGTACGCTCTGCAGGAACTAAATCCCGGCCATACTGGATTGCTCGAACGCAACGCCCGGAGCGGAACATTTACACCGGATTCGGTCGCGATTCGAATATGGACGAAATAGTGCTGCTGGTTGGCGGGGGCGGCCGAGAGCATGCAATCGCACGCGCGCTCGCGGAGTCGGACGCGGGCCTGTTTGCCTGTGCCGGGAACCGTAACCCCGGAATTGCTCGCCTCGCGGACGGCTTCGAGACGCTCGAGACGACGAACCCCACAGCGGTGCAGTCCTACGCCCGGGAGGTGGACGCGACACTCGCCGTCGTGGGCCCGGAAGCCCCCCTCGAGACTGGCGTCGCGGACGCGCTCGACGAGGCCGGGGTGTACGCGTTCGGCCCCCAGGAAGCCGAGGCGCGCATCGAGACGGACAAGGCCTTCCAGCGGCGCTTCATGCGGGAACACGACATCCCCGGGTGCCCGGACTTCGAGACCTTTCACGACATGGAGGCCGCCTGCCGATACATCGACGGGTACGACGGTGACCTCGCGGTCAAGCCCGCGGGCCTCACCGGGGGCAAGGGTGTTCGCGTCATCGGCGACCAGGTAACTGCCGAAGAGGCGAAAACGTACATCCGCGAGTCAGACTACGAACGCATCGTCCTCGAGGAGCGTCTTGTCGGCGAGGAGTTTACCGTCCAGGCCTTCGTCGCCAACGGCAAGGTCCGCGTCACGCCCGCGGTGCAGGACCACAAGCGCGCCTACGAGGGTGACGAGGGACCGAACACCGGCGGGATGGGGTCCTACAGCGACGCGTCGCTCGAACTACCCTTCATGACCGAGGAGGAGTACATGGATGCGGTCGACATCATCGAGGCCGTCGTCGACGCACTCGAGGGATACAAAGGGATCCTCTATGGCCAGTTCATGCTCACTGCCGAGGGCGTCAAGGTCGTCGAGTTCAACGCCCGCTTCGGGGATCCCGAAGCGATGAACACGCTTCCAGTCCTGGGAACCGACCTGCTGGAGATTCTGGTCGCCGCACGCGAGGCGGAGTCACTGCCGAAACTCTCCTTCTCGCGGCAGGCGACTGTCTGCAAGTACGCCGTGCCGGAGGGGTACCCGACTGACCCGAACGCTGGCGCGCGTGTCCAGGTGGACGAGGACAGTGCGGGTGACGCCATTCTGTTCTACGCCAGCGTCGACGAGCGCGAGGACGGCATCTACACGACGACGTCGCGGGCGTTCGCCGTCGTCGGCGTCGCCGACTCGATCACGGAAGCGGAGGAGGTCGCCGAAGAGGCGCTCGCCGTCGCCGGTGAGGAGGGGTTGCGGATCCGCCACGATATCGGGAAGCCGGACCTCGTCCAGCAGCGCATCGATCACATGGCAAAACTGCGCGGGAACTGATACTGTTGGACGTAACTTCGTGGAGATATTCGACACCCCGGGTGTCGAACGTGCTCACGGGCTTACGTCCGACAGTATGACCTCCGGCGGGCGCGAGATTGAAGTCGGTGCACGTCGAATCAGGAGCCGTGACTGACGACGCCGACGGGCCGCGTTACGACCGGGTGACACGCCACGCGACGGACGGACCGCACAACTCCTTGCACGGGTGGTACCGCACACGGAATCCGTTACGGGTCACCATCAACTACGCCATTATCCTCGTCTGCCGGGTCTCGCCGAGTCTCCGTCTCAAGCGCGTCCTCCTGCGCCTGCTGGGGATGGACGTCGGTGCGAACGTCGCCTGGGGGCTCGAGTCGACCCCCGACGTCTTCTGGCCCGACCTGATAACCGTCGAGGACGACGCACTCATCGGCTACGATGCGACGGTACTCTGTCACGAATTTCTCCAGGAGGAGTACCGGACCGGGCCGGTCCACATCGGGGAACGGGCGATGGTCGGCGCGGGGGCGACCATCCTCCCGGGGGTCGTCGTCGGCGACGGGGCCCGCATCGCTGCCAACTCGCTGGTGGCCGAGGACGTCCCGGCCGGGACGACGGTCGCCGGCGTCCCGGCGACGCCGGTGTCCGACGAATCCACCGCAGACTGAGAGTGGTTGTTGCGATTGTTTTCGCGACTGAATTGCGTATGTCCTCGACCAGACCGCGGAGCCCGCGTTTTGTCCCGCCACGGCGGTAACGAGTCACAACAGCCATTATGAGAGGGGAGTCGGAGCCACCGACACCGTTCTCGGCAGCGAGCAACTGACGATACACTTTTATCTGCTGGCTCGTAGCCTCGGACATGGACTACGAGGACATGCTCGACCGTGGAATCGAGGAGACGCCGGAGATCGAAGGGGACTCCAGGCGGTTCGAGGTCCCCGATCCCGAGGTTCGCCAGGAAGGGCACGCGAGCGTGTTCGAGAATTTCAAGCAGGTCTGTGACGACCTCGGCAGGGAGGACACGCACGTGCTCAAGTTCCTTCAGGACGAACTCGGCACGAGCGCCCAGATCGACGAGAGCGGTCGCGCCCGGTTGACGGGGGAGTTCGGCGCCGACCGTATCCGCGGCGCCCTCGAGGCCTACTCCGAACAGTACGTGTTGTGTTCGGAGTGTGGGCTCCCGGACACGAACATCGAGCGCGAACAGGGCGCAGAGATTCTCCAGTGTGACGCCTGTGGCGCGCGTTCGTCAACGTAGCTGCTTCAACGTCTCCAGATCGCGCCGTGTCCGCATGAACTCCGAGAGTCGCCTGCTCGCGTGACAGTTCGGGCAGTGAAACGTTCGGCCACTCGCCGGAAGGTCGCCCGGCGTTGCCTGCCAGTCTTTCGTACACTCGGGACAGACCAACTGCACGGTTGCTTCGCGCATGTGCATACATACCACACGACAAGGCCGTAAAAGAATTGGGTCCCATACCGTCTACGTGCGAGTAACGAACGACTACTTGCTCTCTGCTGCTTCGGCTTCGAGCAGTTCGTGGTAGCGGTTGCGGATGGTCACTTCGGAGATGTTCGCGACCTCGCTGACCTCGCTCTGGGTAACGCGTTCGTTCGTCAGCAGCGCAGCCGCGTAAAGCGCGGCGGCGGCGAGTCCGACCGGTGATTTCCCGCTGGTGATGCCCGCTTGTTGTCCGTTATCGAGCATCTCCCGGGCGCGCCGCTCCGTCTCCTCGGAGACCCCGAGGTCCGAGGCGAAGCGGGGCACGTAGCTCGCCGGGTCGGCGGGCTTGATCTCGAGGCGTAGTTCCCGGACGATATACCGGTAGGTTCGGGTGAGTTCCTGCTTTTCGACACGCGAGACATGGGCGAACTCGTCGAGCGAGCGAGGGTTGCCGGCCTGGCGGGCGGCGGCGTACAACGACGCGGTCGAGACACCCTCGA
>JAZKTU010000154.1:0-6670 GCA_036625385.1 Halovenus sp.
TTGGGAGTTATCGAGATCAACACGAAGCCGCTTGACGTCGCCGTGCTCGTCAGCTACCCACGAGTGAATTCGTGGGCTTCCGCGCTGTTACCGCTGTGATATCGTCGCAACGGTCGTTCACGTCCTCAAGAAGGGCGAGCGGATGAAGGACGAGCTCGACACGCACAAGTCGTATATGTCGACCTATCGCATGTACAAGGACAGCGAGCGGGTAACCGAGGGGCGCGCCGAGATGATCTGCGTCGACGGCTCCACGGACCAGACACCGGAGATTGCGCGTAAACATGGCGTGACCGTAATCGAACAGAAGGCACAGGGATACGGTGTCGCCGTCAGGGAAGCGATTCTCGCACCTGACCGTCCGGTCATTGTCACGACCGACTGCGACGACACCTACCCGATGTAACAGCTACCAGAGCTCCTCGACGCGATCAACGAGGGTGCGGACGTGGTCAGCGGCGACCGACTCTACCACGGCGCCGAGGCGATGCCGACGTTCAATCGACTCGGCAACCACGCATTCCCAGTTCTGGCGAGCATCCTGATGGGCAAGCGAGTCCACGACACCATTACCGGGATGCGCGCATACCGTCGCGAAGTCGTCGAAAACATCGAATGGACCGAGAATACAGGTCTCTCTGCCGAACTCTTGATTCGACCGCTAATGTGTGGATATGAGGTGCGAGAGCATTCGATCGACTACGCCGAACGACTCGGTAAGACGAAACTTGACCCGATCGAGGGTGGCTCCGCCATCGCGAAGTCGATAGTGACTGTCTGTTTCGAAGAACGAACGTAACCCGAATGCGGGATCCGTTTCTCTCCGCTCTTGCTCCTGAAGGAACTGTTTGGTCGGGACAACAGGGATAACGTGATCGCCGTATTTTAGGCCGGCCAAAAAAACGAAACCTATTTATGTTTTTTAGGTTAGCCTAAAATATGCCACCTACACGGCGCACGTGGCTCGGCGCAACCGGTACAGCACTCCTCAGCCTCGCCCTCGCGGGATGTAGCGGGATTCTCGGGGACGGAGAGGACGAGTCGACCCTCGACGGTGGGGGGACGGATCAGCCCTCGAACAGCGAAACTCCGACTGAAGGGCCCGCAGAAGAGTCGGGGATTGGGGACCCGGACCCGACCGACGCGGCGGTCGCCGCAGAGTGGAACGTCATCCGGACCCGCCTGCGAGACCCCGTTATCCTCGGCCACGCCGACGAATTCGCCCCTGGGGCGTCCGTCGCAGGCCATATTTTCGAGCGTTTCGAGACGGCGTCGGGCGAACACAACGCCCACGAGACCCTCGAGGAGGCGAGCGAGGAGGACTACGAGGGATTTGAGGAGGGGTTGGGCGACCTCCGTTCGGCGCTAGAGGCCGAGGACCTCGAGGGCGCACACGACGCGATGCGTGCTGCCGACGACCACCTCCGTGGGGCACAGGGAGTACTCCTCGGATCGGAGGCGGTGAAACCGCTGAATATCCTGGTGATGGGTGCCCACGTCGCGGACGCGGCGCTGCTCGCACAGGTCGGGGACTTTGAGGACGCGGTAGGGGAATTTTCCCATATCAGCACGCGATTCGAGGAGAGCGGCCTGCGCGAACTGCTGTCGGAAGCCGATGCGGAGGCTGCTGAGGCCTTCGCGAGCGCACTCGATCGGGGAGCCTCCGCCGCCGGGAGCGAGGACGCCGGGACTGCAACCGCGGCGGCAAACGAGGCTGTCGGGGCAGCCACCCGAGGGGGTTACGCGCTCCTCCCCGAGTCGGTCGCTGGCGCAGCACACCTCGGTGCGCTCCAGGGTCGGGGCTGGGACGCTGACGCTCTCGCACGCCTGGGCGGTCCCTCGACCGAGTTCGCCCACGCAGTCGCCCTGACCGTCTACCGGGCGCGGGTCCACGACGCCGCTTGGTTCTACGACCGCGGGCACGCCGACGCCGCGCTGGAGCGGGTCGAGAACACCTTCGCACACTTCGAGGGCGCCCGCGCTCACGAGGCGCTGGAAGAGGCTAACGAGGATGCCTACCATCAGTTTGAGGACGACGGATTGAGCGCGCTCTCGGCGGCTATCGAGAATGACGACTCCGAGGGCGTTACGGCGGCAGTCGAGAGAATAAACGAGGCGCTGGTCGACGGGATCGAGGCACTCGGTGGGAATAACGAGCCGGCCCTCCTCGAAGCGGGCTACGTCAAGGCCCGGATCGAGGACGCAGTAGAGCGATATCGCCTCGGTGAGGCCTCGGTCGCTGCCCGGACCGCCCGTGATGTCTTCGAGACCTTCGAGGCAAACGAGGCCGACTTCCACGAGACACTCGAAGAAACCGACGAATCCCTCTACGAGCGCTTCGAGGACGAGCACCTGGTCGGGCTGATCGAGGCTTTCGAGAACGGCGACGACGCGGCGGTCGAAGAACACGCAGAGGGGATCCGGGAGACGTTGCTGTCCTTCGAGACGACCGCGGGGTCGACCGCCCACGTGAGTGCCGTCGAAGGCGGCTACACCGCGGCCCGGGTCTTCGATGCCGGTGTCCTCGACGATGTCGGCGATTCTGACCGTGCGGTCTCGCTCGTTCAGACAGCGTTCCAGCACTTCGAGGCCGGTGCCGGTGGCTTCCACGAGGCACTCGAAGATGCTGACCACGACCGCTACGAGTCCTTCGAGGCGGCGCTCGACGCCGCCGGCAGTGCCGCCCGTGAAGGCGGGAGCGTCGCCGAGCGCGCCCGTAACTTCAACGAGGAGGCGATCGGGGCCATCTACGCCGTCGTGGCGTCGGCCGGCGGCTCGTTCGGGTCGGAAGCGGCGTCGGTGATGCAGGACACCTTTGCCCACTTCGAGGAAGCCCGCGTCCACGAACTGCTCGAAGAGGCCGACCGGAACGCCTACGAGGGGTTCGAAGGGGCGCTGGAGGAGTACATCGGGGCGCTCGATTCGGGCTCTGATGTCAGTGCAACCGCCGAGCGGTTCGCACAAGTGGCTTTCCGCGCGCAGTTCGCGGTTGCAGGCGCGCCGGATGCGGTTCCTGTGGACAGTTCCGAGGCTGGCGAGAGTGACGAAGAGGAGTCCGATCTGGAAGGCGGGCCGAACGTCGTCGAGGGCGTGCCCGACGACGCCGACCACGTCGTCGATATGAACGCCGTCGCGTTCGACCCGGCGGAACTCACAGTGTCACAGGGCGACACGGTGGCGTGGACACACGCAGCCGGGGAACCCCATTCGGTGACCGCGTATCAGGACGGGATTCCCGAGGACGCTGAATACTGGGCCTCCGGCGGGTTCGAGTCGGAGGAGGCCGCCCGAACTGGCTGGGAGAACGGCAAGGGTGCCGTCCAGTCGGGACAGTCCTACGTCCACACCTTCGATACGACCGGAACGCACGAGTACGTCTGTATCCCCCACGAAGCCGCCGGGATGATCGGCTCCGTCACTGTCGAATAACCAACAGCATGCAGTCCACCACCCACTGTCGTACCCGAGTCGCCAGGGACGGTCCCATTGTGGAGGATGTCCCGTCCGGTCAGCTACTGGTGGCGCCCGGCCGGTCAGACAGGTGGCTATCTCGGTCGTCAGTGTGGACTGTACAGCGGTCGACGGGTCGTGGGCAACTCTGCCGCCGGCATGGTCCGTTCGTCGGTCCACTCCCGATACCACGGCCCGGGAAGCGGACCTTCGTAGACACGTGGCGGAACGTATCCGAAATCCTCTCCCGGGCGAACGGAGGTGACGAACGGGTATGGTCGGCATGACACTCGTCGAGATCAGGGACCACATCGAAACCCTCGCCAGCGAGGACGGCGAGTACTACATCGTCTGTGGACGCACCAGTGACCGGCCAGTCCCTGCAGCCGGACAGCGGTTCGAGGATCGGGCCACCGCTCGGAGTGCCGCCCGTGCGACCGAGCAGTACCGAACCGTCCTCCGGCGCTATGACCCGCAGGTACCCTACTACGATCTGATCGTCTGCCAGGACACGGGGCCGATCACGCGAACGGAAGACCTCGACGGAGAGTCCCGAAACGAGCACCAGCGAACGCTTGCCGAGCCGGTTCTCGACGGTCGCCTGGCGACGCCTGCACAACGCGACCTCGTCGAGTTCTGTCACCGCGTCGCCGGCGCCGTGTTCGAAACCCTCTCGGAGACGAACCACGACCGCGTCGAACGCGCCATCATGGAAGCGTACTTCGAACTGGCCGAAACCATCGCCGATCCGGCCGACCTCTGTCTGTGCCTGCTCGAAAGTATGGCGACCGAACTCGGCGATCGACTGGACACACCCGAGCAGGCCACCGTCCTCGAAGACGCCGCGACACGACTTGAGCCGGCCGACACGACGGCCACGCCGTTGACAGCGACACTCAGATTCCTCGAAGACCGGGGGCTCGTCGGCAGCTACACCCGCTCGCCGTGGTCGGTCGACCTCGACGGCGGGGCTCGGTCCGTCGTCGTCCAGTTGTCCGAATACGCCCTGTCACCGCGTGACGGACGACTCCCCGTCCTGCCCCTCGTCCTGGATCTGTATCGCCGCCAGCCGACGGAGTGTCCGACGACGCTCCGGGTCGTCGACTGTGAGAACGGCTGGCGCATCACGTTCGTCCTCGCGGGGACGGCCGAGCCGACCGGTCTCGCCAGCGCCCCCATCGATTCGGAGGAATAAGATGCCAGTCCAGACATACATCGATCAGGCCCGAACGCGCGTGCAAGCCGAACAGGATGCCGTCGACGAGATGCGCGACGCCTACGACGCGTTCATCCGCCGGGTGACCGAACTGCAGCCCGACCCGTCGCCCGCACCGACAGCCGGGCTGACGACGACAGTAGGCACGCAACTGGCTGTCGACGCGGCGACTGACGACCAGTGTGGGACTGTCCGGACAGCCTTCGCCGAGACGATCCACCCCCACAGCGTGGTCGATATCGACGAGTCCGAATCACTGCTCGAGACGATTCGTGAGGAGTTCACCGACGCGATCGCGGTCGCACTCGCGACGACGACTGAGACTTCGTTTACCCCCGACCTGAAGCGGATGATCATCGCCGAGGCACAGTCGCGACGCTCGGAAGTGACGGCTCTCCGGAAGACGCTTGACCGGGAGGACGCCCATCTCGAGAAAGCCAGTACAGCCGTTGATGAGATCACCACCTGGATCGCCGACGCGGACGAGACCCCCCTGACCGACCTCCGGTTCAATGCGCTCGCACGGCGCCACGACAGGCTCGCGACCCACCGGGATCGCTGTACTGAACTGGCTCGCGGCCGACAACAATTTCTCCAGCGGGCGACGAACAACGGAATCGAAACCGGTGTTCGCCACCGGAGCCTCGTACCGTACCTCTACCAGGATTTTCCGGTCGACCATCCAGTTCTTGCGACAGTCGCCACGCTCGACGATACCTGTGCGGACTGTCAACGAGTAGTCCGTGCACATCTCATCCGGAGGGCGTAACCGAGTCATGAAACGAACGCCACGCCGGCAACGCGCTCGATTGAAGGCCTGTCTCTATCTCGCCGTGTTCGGTCCCGGTGAAGACGATGCAGTGGACACCGACCCCAGCACGTCAGACACTTCAGACGCAGCACGAGACGACACTCAACGCGAGCAGAACGCCAGGGAGCCGTGACCGATGGGAGGCGCGCTCAGTTGGAACTGGAGTTCGTACGACGCGCGGACGGACGTTTGCGACAGACTGCTCACGGAACAGGGGAAGATCGGTCGAACGGAGTTCGCCGCTCGGATCCGGTGCCGATGACCGGGGCCTCACAGTATCTCCTTGTCCTGTATATGGCCGAACAACGCGATTCCAAGCCCATCGCTCCCGGAGATCTCGCTGCTGCTCTGGACCGTTCGCCAGCCGCGACCACGGAGATGCTGCAGCGCCTCGACGAACGAGGTTTAGTCGCCCACGAACCCTACGAAGGCGCAACGCTAACTGACGACGGGCGCGAAGCGGCCGAGGATCTGTACGAGACGTACGTCGTCCTCTCGCGGTTCTTCGATGACGTCCTCGATTTGAGTGACCACGAGCGAGAGGCCCTCGAGCTGGCAGGGACCATCAGTCCGACCGTCACAGAGCGGTTGGCGTCGACACTCCTCACCGACGTCAACCCGGGATCCACGTCCGACGACTGTTCTCCGACATTTCTCCCCTTGAACAGGCAGTAGAAGGAGATCCGCACCAGCAAGACAGGAGCCGCCGGACGAATGGACGCGGACCGAACTCTTTTTATTTTAGGCTCGCCTAAAATAGTGTAATGGCTGCTGGTACCCAGTCGCACTCCGAGCCCATACCGGATGCAGACTATCGAGACCTGCCCCCTATCTCCGTCTGTGAAAGCTGTCCCGGGACAGCAGTGTTCCTCGAATCGGGAAACACGGACGGCTGGATCGCGAGTGATTTAACCGTCGACGTCCTGCGGTGAACGAGGATGCCAGACACATCGTCTTCTGAAACGGACGACCGGACGATCATCAGAACAGGCCGGGACTTCGAACAGGAGTATCGACTGGACGCGAACGAGGCGGGCGGATTTCTGATCAACCTGGGAAAGCAGCTCCGCGACGCCGACGAACTGACCATCGTCGACGACGAGTGGGAACTCCTGTTTGCCTTCGGAGAGCCTATCCAACTGGAGATTGACTTCGAGGGCGTCGGCGAGCCTGAACTGGAGATCGAACTAGAA
>JAZKTU010000155.1:0-6645 GCA_036625385.1 Halovenus sp.
TTCCCGGCAGGGGCGAATATCGTCGGGGCGGAGCCGATATACTCCGCGTGCGCGGCTGGCCGTGGCCGGGTGCGGGTGCGTGCGGCCTACGATATCGAGCGCGACGGCTCCGGCGCCGACCGTGTCGTCGTGACGGAGATTCCCTTCCAGCAGAACAAGGCAACGCTCGTCGAGCGAATCGCCGAGGACATCAAAGAGGGGAAAATCGAGGGCGTGTCGGACCTGCGCGACGAGTCGGACCGCGACGGCGTGCGCATCGTCATCGATCTCAAGCGCGGCGCGAACGTCGACGTGGTCGAGAACCAGTTGCTCGAGAGCCACTTCGAGTCGACCTTCGGCGTCATCAACCTCGCGCTCGTCGACGGGGAGCCCCGAGTGTTGAGCCTGAAGGAGACGCTCGAACACTACGTCGACCACCGCAGGGAGGTCGTGCGCCGCCGGTCACAACACGACCTCGACGAGGCCAGAGAGCGTGCGCACATCCTCGAGGGGCGGCTCAAGGCCGTCGACCAGGCGGAGGCGGTCGTCAACCTCATCACCGAATCGGCTGACCGCGACCAGGCACAACGGGGGCTCGAAGGCACACTCGACCTGACGGAGGTCGAAGACGCCGCGTTCGACTATCTCGAGACACAGCGGGCGTTCGATTTCTCCGAGGAGCAGGCAGCACACATCCTTCGCATGCAACTCGGGTCGCTGACCTCGATGGAGGCCGGCGAGATCGAGTCCGAGTACGAGGAGGTCCAGGAGCGCATCGAGTACCTCGAATCCGTGCTGGCGAGCGAGGAGAAACTGCTCGGTGTTATCAAAGACGAACTCCGGGAGATCAAGGAGGAGTACGGTGACGAACGCCGGACGTCGATCATGGAGGCCGAAGGCGAAGTCACCCACGAGGACCTCATCCCCGAACAGGACTGTCTCGTCGTCATCACCGAGGAGGACTACATCAAGCGGATGCCAGTTTCGACGTTCGACCCGCAGGGTCGTGGCGGGAAGGGCATCATCGGCGCGGATCCCAAGGACGGAGACCGCGTCTCGAAGGTGTTCCGGGCACACAGCCACGACTACCTGCTCTGTTTCACCAACCGCGGGAAGGTCTACCGGTTGAAGACCTACGAGGTACCGGAGATGTCCCGGACAGCGCGGGGGAAATCAGCCGTCAATCTCGTCGACCTGGACGATGGCGAGGAGATCACTGCCGTCGTGAGCACGGGCGAGTTCGACGACGACGAATGTATCACGATGGTCACGCGTGAGGGCTACGTCAAGCGGACCTGTACGGTGGAATTTGCGAACATCCTCTCGACGGGCATCATCGCGGCGAGTCTCGACGAGGGCGACGAACTCGTCGACGTCGAGGTGACGGACGGGACCGGGGACCTGGTCATCGCGACCGAACAGGGGATGACGATCCGCTTCGACGAGAGCGAGGTTCGCGAGATGGGGCGCACCGCCCGCGGTGTGCGCGGCATCGATCTCCGGGACGGCGACAGCGTCGCGGCGATGGTCGCGACCGACGACGCCGACGAGCGCGCGCTGTTGACGGTGACGAAAAACGGCTACGGCAAGCGGACACCGCTGACGGAGTACCGGCCACAGTCACGGTACGGCATGGGACTGGTCGATATCAAGACCGACGAGCGCAACGGGACGGTCCGGACAGCGAAGGCAGTCACCGGGGACGACCACATCGTCGTGATGAGCGAGGGCGGACAGATCATGCGCTGTCCCGTCGACGAGATCTCGACGGTGGGACGGAACACGAAAGGCGTCGTCGTGATGCGGGTGGAACCGGACGACAGCATCGCGAGTGTCACCGTCGTGCCGGACGCCGAGTGAACAGCCGACTCGCGTGTCGTGTCACCCGCGACAGGTCTCACAACGGATTTATCCCTCCGGTGTCATAGTGATTAGTGCGACTGTTTACCGGTTCTTCACCACCCCGGGGTGGTGAGAGACCGGTAACGACTCGCACTAATCACTATCAGAGGCTGGTGTGACACGCGAGACACTCGCAGTCAGCGGTATGGCCTGTAGCGGGTGCGAGGACAAGGTCGTGAACGCACTCGTGGAGATCGAGGGAGTGAGCGCAGCCGAGGCCAGTCACGCGGGCTACGAACTGACCGGGTAGCAGGCGGGAGAACGCGGTCGGGTTCAGGGGAGAATTTTGTCGCCAAAGACACTCGCAGCGAGTTCACAAGCGAGTTCCGCAGTCCGGTTGTGTTCGTCGAGGATAGGGTTGACCTCGACGAGTTCGAGTGCTGCTATCGATGTGTTCGCCTCCGCGTGCACACGCTCGAGCGCGGCGTGGGCCTCGCGGTAGGTGGTACCACCACGGACTGGGGTTCCGACACCGGGGGCTTCGCTCGGGTCGAGCCAGTCGAGGTCGAAACTGACGTGAAGCTGGTCGACCCCCGACGTCGCGGCGTCGATCGCATCGCTGACGACCGCGGTGATTCCCCGTTCGTCGATGTCAGTCATCGTGTACGCGGTGACGTCGCTGGCAGCGACGACCTGTCGTTCCCTCTCGTCGAGCGAGCGGACACCGACAATTGTGACGTTCGACTCCGGAACCGCAGGGGCACGTGCCCACTCCATGTCGGCAAAGGGTCCGAGCCCCAGGATCGCAGCGAGACTCATCCCGTGAACGTTACCGCTGGGCGTCGTCTCTGGTGTGTTGAAATCGCCGTGGGCGTCGAACCAGAGCACGCCGGTCGGCTCCGTCGCGATACCGCCAATGGTGCCGATAGCGATGGAGTGATCACCACCAAGCACGAGCGGGACGGCACCGTCTTTCCGGATTTCCCCGACGCGGTCGGTGACTCGCGCGCAGACGGTCCGTGTCTCTTCGATGTATTTGGCCCGGTCACCAAACGCGCCAGATTCCGGGTTCCTCTCTTCGGGCCGTGGCACGGTTACGTCCCCGTCGTCCGTACACGCAACGTCGACGGCCTCGAGATGGCGTGCGAGTCCGCCGTAGCGGATTGCGGAGGGACCCATATCGACACCCCGACGGTCGGCACCGAGGTCCATCGGTACGCCGAGGATGCGGACTGGTCTGTCCATATGTCCTTTTCGAGGGCAACCGGCAAAAACACCGGTCACGTGTCTGCTGGCGCGCTGTGGTTCGTGCGGATTATCTCGCGCGTCGGCAGTTGAAACGCTGTGGGAACCGTGCCGACAACAGTCACAACAATCGGTATCAGACACCCCCTGCGGACACGGACCGGGTCGACGCTGACCACCGTCGGGTTTAAGGAAACAAAAAGCGAATGGTAGAATATGTCATCCATTGAATTGACACCAAGTCAAAAGACGATTCTGCAGGAGCTCATCAACCTCCACAAAGAGAGTGACAGCGCGGTCAAGGGCGAGGAAATCGCAGCGCAAGTCGACCGCAATCCCGGGACGATCCGCAACCAGATGCAGAGCCTCAAAGCACTCCAGCTCGTCGAAGGTGTACCGGGGCCGAAAGGAGGATACAAGCCGACTGCGTCGGCCTATGACGCGTTACAGATACAGGATATGGACCAGGCAGCGGACGTCCCGCTCTACCACAACGGCGAGCTCGTCGCGGGAGCGAACGTCGAGCAGATCGATCTCACCAGCGTCCACCATCCCGAGGAGTGTCGCGCAAAGATCAACCTCCGTGGTTCCATCTCGGACTTCGACGAGGGCGACCAGATAACGGTCGGACCCACCCCGCTCTCGAAGCTGCGGATCGACGGGGCGCTCGAAGGAAAGGACAACACGAACAACTCGCTTATTCTGACGATCGACGACATGAAGGCCCCGACCGAGGAGCCCGAACACTGATACTGCCGGCTGGAAGTTGGTAAATATATTTGATATTTCGGGATATCGAATCCCTGCACCGTATGCAGCCGGCAGTACGAGTCGAGGGGTGATTTACCGTCCGGGGCTGGCGAAAGCGGCGTGTTAACAACTGACGACGGAATACTGATTGCGAAGGCTTTGTATCAGGTCCCTCCTGACTGGTGGACATGACGGAGCAGGTTGTCGTTCTCGGTTCGGGATACGCGGGTGCCGGTGCGATCCGGAGTCTCGAGGACGCGCTCGACGGTGAGGCAGCTATCACGTGGGTCTCCGATAGGGATTACCACCTTGTCCTCCACGAGTCCCACCGCTGTATCAGCAATCCGAGCGTCAGTGAAAAGATAACAATCCCAGTCGAGGAGATCAAATCCCCCCAGACGGAGTTTATCCACGCACCCGTCGAGTCACTGGATACGGAGGACCGAACGATCCATCTCGGGACGGGCGAAGACATCGAGTACGACTACGTGCTCGTCGGGATCGGCTCGCGGACCGCTTTTTTTGGCATCGAAGGCCTCGAGGAGTACGCACACACGCTGAAGGGACTCGACGACGCACTCGGGATCCACGAGGATCTAAAGCACGCAGCAGCACACGCGACCAGGGAGGACCCGGCACAGGTAGTCATCGGCGGTGCCGGGCTCTCGGGTATCCAGACCGCGGGCGAGATTGCGGAGTACCGGGACGACCACGCGGCGCCGGTCGACATCCATCTCGTCGAGGGACTCGACGAGATTTTCCCCGGCAACGACCCCAGCATCCAGGGAGCGCTGCGGAGCCGGCTCGAAGCCCGGGATATCGACATCCGGACCGGCGGATTCATCGGCAAGGTCGACGGGAACACGGTCTACATCGGCGAAGACGAGGAACTCGACTATGACGTGCTGGTTTGGACCGGGGGGATCACCGGCCGCGCAGCCCTCAGAAACGCGGAAATCGACAAGGACGAGCGCAACTACCGGCTGAAAGCTGGGCGAACCTTCCAGACGAACGACGAGCGGGTGTTCGCCATCGGCGATGCGGCGCTCATCGACCAACCGGACAACGACCCCGCCCCGCCGACAGCGCAGGCCGCCTGGCAGGCCGCCGAAGTCGTCGGCACGAACATCGCCCGGGAGATCCGGGGACAGCCCCTCAAAGACTGGACGTACAAGAACAAGGGGACGGTCATCTCGGTCGGCGAAGACGCCGTTGCCCACGACGTCTTTATTGTCCCCTTCGTCGATACCTTCGGCGGGTTCCCTGCCCGGACACTGAAGAAAGCCATTGCCGCCCGCTGGATCGCCAAAGTCACCGGCCTCGGCGCGGCTATCTCGGCCTGGCCGGATATGTAACCCGCCGCGGTTCTCGCGTACCGGTGCCGGCGGGCGAATCCCCCGAGGTTCTCACAACCCGAGTCCCGCGTGCCACGCACTCGCGCCCTCCTCTTCCACACGGTCGTCCATCTCCGCGAGGAGCGACACCGCCTTGCTCGCGGTCTTCGCGGCGCGTTCCTCGCCGGTGACCCGGAACTCGCCGGTCGTCCGGTCGGCATACACCGTACAGACCGCCCCGGCGCGCAGGCCGTAGAGACCCGCGAGCGTCAGGATGGCGCTTGCCTCCATCTCGAAGTTGAGTACCCCGGCACGCCTGAGTTCCTCGATACGCTCGTCCGCACCGCGGGCCCGAAACCCGCCGAAGCCATCGCGACTCTGGCCCGCGTAGAAACTATCGGTACTCGCAGTACGACCGAGGTGGTAGTCGTACCCGAGCTCCTCCGCTGCCGCGGCGAGGGCGGCGACAACGGCGTGGTCGGCGACAGCCGGGTACTCCCCGCGGACGTACTCGGAGCTCGTTCCTTCCTGTCGCACGCCGCCGGTGGTGATGACGAGATCTCCGATATCGGTTTCCGGCTGGATTGCGCCACAGGAGCCAACCCGGATCAGCGTATCCGCGCCGACGCGGGCGAGTTCCTCGACGGCGATCGCCGCGGATGGGGAGCCGATACCCGTCGACGTGACCGAGATGGCCGTGCCGTCGTGGGTGCCAGTGGCAGTGCGGTACTCGCGGTGGTCGGCGACGACCTCGTGGCCGTCCCAGCAGTCGACGATCTTCGCAACACGGTCCGGGTCACCGGGCAGGAGGACGGCGTCGGCGACATCACCGTCGGCGACCTCGAGGTGATACTGCTCCGCCTCCCGGGGGTCCTCGCTCCCGCCCGTGTGGTCGCCGTCGTCCGGACCCTCAGTCATCCTGTCCCTCCAGGTTGGCCGACGTGATCGTGTCGGGCAGCAGTTCGCCGAGGTAGTAGGTCTTGATATCGTCCCCGCCGGGATCGCAGGCGATCGGAAACCCGCCCGTGCAAAACTCCGCGAGTGTCTGTCGGCACATCCCACACGGCGTGACGCCGTCGCGGGCAGCGGAACTGACGGCGAGGGCGTCGAAATCGCGGTGGCCGTCGCTGACAGCCTTGCCGATGGCGACTTCCTCGGCGTGGAGGCTGTTCGAGTAGTTGGCGTTCTCGACGTTACAGCCGGTGTAGACAGTCCCGTCTGCCGTCCGGAGCGCCGCGCCGACCGGGTACGACGAGTACGGCGCGTACGAGGTCGCAACGGCGTCACGGGCTTGCGAGAGGAGTTCGTCCATGGCAGATTGCTCGTGTCGCCCGGACAAATAGCCACCGCACCCGTCGGGGACGAGTAGAGGGATTTATATCCCTGAAGTCCGGACCCACGAGTGCCTGTGGCGTTGCGCTCGGTTGGTGTAGTCCGGCCAATCATTTTGGCCTTTCGAGCCGAAGACCGGGGTTCAAATCCCCGACCGAGCATT
>JAZKTU010000156.1:0-6620 GCA_036625385.1 Halovenus sp.
GACGATTCACCGGCTACTGGACGCGATCGCCCGCTCTCCGATGTGATCGACTGATTATGAAGGAGTGCCACTTTTGTGATGCTCAGACCAGTGATTGGCGTCCCTGCGACGACTGTGGGAACCTCTTGTGCCCGGAGTGTCAGGAAAACAGGGGGGAGAAGGTCACCTCCGGTGGCCCGTTTGGCGGTCCTACGTATCGATGTCCCGAGTGTAATTAATAAGCGATCGGCTTCCATGGTGGGTATGGGGTCTCCCTAATCGCTGGATGCCGCTTCGCGGTCGAAAAACGTGGCATCCATTGCACCGTCTTCGTCGGGATCGTAGACGGCTGCTGACCGACGAAGCAGTTGGCACCAGAGCCGAGTGGGCACCCGTTCGAAGGACCGCGACAGTGTCGAGGGTGCCGGGAACGCGGTGCGAACCGACTGCAAAGGGCGCGAACCCGATCCATCTCGCGATAGCCCGCGTCCATGTGGATCCGCAAAAAATGCAGCGTAAGATGCTTTCAGCCGGCAGATCCATTGCCAGCCGGGTCACTTACCACCGCCGGGGAGCTGGCGGCACAGCGTTGTTGAGCGAGCGATACGGCTTGTTTGACGAAGCGAGAGAGGAGCTTAGTTACATTCACTTCTTCCGCTTCGACCTCACCGTTATACTGTCGGACGGAACTGTTGATACTTTCACTCGCCCCACGTGGAACGAGCAGAATATCATGACTTCCGTCCGACAGTATATAGCGACGCGATCCTGCTGCGGTCATCGGATTCAACAGAGCATAACATCGTTTTCTCATCGCACCCAACAATCTCAAGACACTCGTCAAAACACTATGAGTCGACTCACAGCCCGGTTTTTCAATGGAACACATGACGCGGGTGGTATAACTTTTTATTTTTGAGCTCTTTTGCCCCGTCGATGGACATCGTTCGCGTTACCTTACCGACCCCACTCGAGATCGAGTCAGTGAACTGCTTTCTCCTCGATGGAGACGAGATAACGCTCGTCGACGCAGGGGTCGCGTCTGACGCGGCAAGGAAAGCCTTCTATGAGGGACTCAAAGAGAGGGGATACGCAGTCTCAGCCATCGACCGGATACTCCTCACGCATCCACATATCGACCATTTCGGGCTGGCGAATCATATCAAACAGGAGTCGGGTGCACAGGTGTACGCGCACGAACACGCAACCGACTGGCTGCGTGACCTGGGTGCCTACTGGAAGCGCGAGCGGCGGCATCTGGTGCCGTGTCTCCGTTCGATGGGTGTACCGCCAGGTCGGGCGGAGTCAATAATGGGAACGCCGGAGGAAACCTACGGGCACCTGTGGGAGTCCGTAGAAATAGACGTCGAAGTGTCCGGGGGTGATATACTCGAAGTCGGGAAGGAACTCACCGTCGTCGAAACACCGGGTCATTGCCCTGCGTCGGTCTCGTTCGTCGACGAGGATGGCAGCCGCGCGTTCGTAGGCGACCACATCGTCGAGGGGTTCGTTCCGACACCAGTCATGACGCTCGAACCGGGTACCGAGAGTCGCGCTCGGAGTTTGCCGACCTGGGTCGAGACGCTGACCGATTTCCGCACACTCGATCTCGAAATAGCGTACGCCGGCCACAACGAGCCCGTGACAAACGTTCGTTCGCGCATCGAGGAGATGCTCGAGGAGTTCCAGAGCGGAGCAGACCAGACAGCGGAGATAGTTCGAGGGGAGGGTCCACTCACCGCATATCAGGTCCACACGAAGATGTACGGATCCCACCCGGCAAGCGAAAGCTTACCACTACTGTCGTTCACAGCCGGTCATCTCGACCTGCTTGAATCACAGGGGCGTGTCGAGACACGGAAAAAAGACGGCGAGTGGCTATACGAACACACATGAGCGTGCCGAAGGGAAGGTGGGGCGACTGCTCCGGTCGGTGATGCAGATTCAACACTGGACCAGCCCCGTCTAAACTCGTGAGGTCTTCGAGATCGACAGCACGCTAACTTCCTGTCCGAAGCCCACAGGAGAAACATCAAAAGATGGTCCCGACTGGCAGGCTGGTACTTTCCGAGCCACTTGACCATGTGATTGACCCGATCCGGTTCTATCGTCGTATCTCGTTTTCGTTCCGAGCTTTCTAGCGACGGCTTATGGACCTTGTCGGCAGTATGTGAATATACAACATCGACCCGCTCCATACAGATGAGAAACTACCGCACAGCACTCAATACCGTCGTCCAAGCATATCTTTCCTCTTTCAACTCCTCATAAAACGTTTTACATCAAGCCCGTTTAAATTCCGGAGGCTCCGGCTGCTCACCTCGCACCACGGGAATACTTTGACTCCGAATCGTGGCGTCTCGAATCTCCTCATTTTTCCGATTTGAAGTACTGTCCGCGTGCCTCCACGGGCGTCATCGTAATCAAATCTTTATCATTCGACATGGTATCGCCTAACGAGTGTAGAACGTACGCGACACCAGCCACTGGCGGCCTGAAGCAAGCGCTGAGGGTTATAGTGTAGCGTAGCCATTAATATAAAATTAATTATATTCCCGCCACCGATACCCGCATTCCTTGCACTTGAAGAACCTCGTCGGCGGTTCGTCGGCGGAGGCCGTCTGCTTGATCGTGTACCACGCCTCGCCGTGGCCACACTCGTCGCAGGTCACGTCGGTTGCCGTCGGTTTCCCCTCGAAGTTCGCCCCCTCTTCGGTCTCGACGAGTTCGTCGCCGGACTGTTCCTCCGTGCTGATGAACGCCTCCGTCTCCTGTTCGGCGCGCGCGCCACAACTCGTACAGACCATGACGCCATCCTCCTTGCGCATCATGGATCCACAGCCGTCACAGAACTGCATGGTAGTACTCGGGTCACCGGAGAAATGAATCTTTCCTGCCGTCGTAGCTGGAAGTCACCGCAAACTCGGAGAACCGTGACGGTCCAGGGATGTCAGTCCCGGCGTTGGAGACGCCTGCGTTCGGCGACGACCGGGCAGTCGACGAGACGAACGGTCTCCATGTCGCGAAACTCCACGATTTCGGTGCCCTCGTGGCCACAGGCGACGTCTGGCGGCTGCGAGAAGTGCTCGCACTGCTCGCAGTAGCTGTGCTTCGAGACCTCGGCGAAGGTGCGCTCGCGGTCCGCCGTGACCGATCCCTCCGTCTCGGCGCTTGCGAGGGTCTGCCAGACGACGTCGGGGTCGACGTCCTCGACGCTCCGGTCCTCGAAGGCGCCCAGCGACTCGAACGGGTCGCCGTCCCGCGCGTCGATGTCTTCAAACGATGGGGACAGTCGCTCCTCGCCCTCGAACCGGCCGTCCCCGCCGTCGCCGGAGTCCGCCGTCCCCACCGTCGCCTCGTGTGTTGTCCCTGCCGCCGGGTTGTCGCGCTGGTCGCCGTGTCGGTCGTCCGGGGGGTCGTCGACCTGTTCTCGGGGCGGGTCGAAGCGCCCGGCTTCGTCGCCCGTCGGCGAAGGGTCCCTCTCGACCACGAAGTCGTCGGACGTGTCGGTCGAAGTTTCGGCTGAGTCACCATCCGTATCGCTGTTGCCGTCCCCCGTCTCCAGGTGCTCGAACGGGTCGCCCTCGCGGTGTTCGACATCCTCTCGGAGGTCAGCGAAGGGGTCCTTGTCGCCGTCGCTCATTGCTCCTCACCCGACTCGAGCTGGGAGGCGGCGACGAGTTTCGGGCTACTGAACCAGCCCCCGCCCGGCTCGACGTTCGTCACTGTTGCGCTACAGTGGGGGCACTCGGGGTCGGTCAGAAGCGACAACTGGACCCCCTCCCCGCAGTTCCCACACTTTGCCCGGTCGATGTCGGCCTTCGCGGCAGCCCGCTTGATACGGTCGACCGCCTCGAGGCCGCCGCCGGATTCGTGGGCCTCCCGCAGATCGCTAACGACCCACGCGACCGTCTTCAGCCGGTCCTGTACCTGGTCGAGTTGTGTCTCGACCGCGTCGACCCGCTCGCCGTGTTCTGGGATCGTCTCCTCGTACGCCTCGCGAAGGGTTTCGAGGTCGGCCTGGAGCGCCGAGACGGTCTTTGCCAGGCCGTCGATATGCCCGAGTTGTTCGTGCGTGTGGTCCGCGGGGGCCTTCGCATCGGTATCTTTCTTGACCTGGATGACGCGCTCGCGGACGTCCTGTAGCGCCTCCCGGTAATCGCTCTCGAGAGCGTCGATGCGGTCGCCGAGTTGCTTCTGAACAGCGTTTGTCGCCTCGGCGATCCGGTCGGTGTCCTTCGCTTCGACAGCCGTGTCGACCTGTTGGGCCACCCGCTCGTCGAGCTCGTCCGCGAGAATCGAGGTGACGGCGTCCTCGAGACTGGTCTCGAGTTCCCCGTCCCCGTCTGAGTCCCCGAGTTCGGCTGTCGCCCGGTACGCCGAGAGCAACTGAACGAGGAGAGTGCTCCGGTCGACCTCGAGGGCCCCAGCGTGGTCGTCGAGCCAGTCGTCCAGTTCGGCGGGGAGACTGACCGTCACAGTCTGCGTCTCGGTCGACTCACTCGCCATTAGCGGATAATTGCTCGACTGGACAGTTAAGCGTTTGCCGCGTGTGCCGGTGAGGAATATATAGCCCCTGGCGCTCCCCGGATATTAATTCTCGACGGCACGCTCGTCACGTTGCCGCCCACGACGGTCCCTGAGTTTGCGGAGATACCGGTATACTGGGAATAAGTAATCCTCGATCCGTTCGGGGACACTCGTCGAGCTGGCGTAGATGAGCACCGGGACATCGTCCAGTTTGGCCCGCTCGATCACCGCGTCCGGTGTACTCCCGAACACCCACTGCCGGAGTCGACGGTCGCGGGATGCGCCGATGATCAGCAGGCCGCCCTCCTCTTTGGCCTTTTTTACGAGGCCCTCCGCGATACTTGCAGCAGAGACGTTGTACACGTGGAGGTCTGGAAGACCGCTCAACTCCGACACGGTCGCCGCGGGGTCCTCCGACGTTCCCTCCCCCGCCGGGTCGACGGAGATGATGTTGACCCCGAGTCCCTGCTCGGCGAGGGTCCTGACGAACTGTGTCGCTGCAAGGTGGTGTGGACCCCCGCCCGCACCGATATTTATTTGCTCGATCTCCCCGTCCCCGACCCCGCTCGCAAACACGACGTCGCAGGGTGCTGTGTACTCGACCTTTTTGGTGATTTCGTCGTTCTCTTCGGGATACCCCATGAGAATGAGGTCGGCGCTGTCCTCCCGCGCTGACTGGAGAATATCGAAGGCGATGTCACGACAGGTATGGCCCTCGACAGTGTAATCGACGGTCAACTCCTCGTCCGCGAGAACCTCCTCGATGCGCTCGGCCCGTTCGTTGGCCACGTCAGCCATCACTTCGTGGGGTGTCTGGTCGGGGATCTCCGTGACGGTGATCACTTCGATCAGTGGCTGTTTCTCGTGTCCGGCAGCGAACAGCGCGGCCAGTCGGACGTGTTTGGGCGCGTTGCTCGGTCTCGCGACCGGGACCAGCACCCGGTAGTACTCCGAGTCCGGTTCGACGCCACCCTCCAGTTCCGCCGTCTCCTCGGCCGCAGGCTCCGGGGGACGGACCCGCTGGACCAGTTCGTCGATCTCTCTCCCGCCACCCCAGACGACGTAGACGCCGACGAGCGCCATCGTCAATCCGATCCCGGTCACGACACCGCTCCGTGGGAGATTGGTGATCAGTCCGACGTTCGCAATGATCCCAAGTATGGGAACGACTGGCACACCCGGAACGCGAAAGCCCCGTTCGATATCAGGGAACGCTCGCCGGTGATAGATCAACGCGCCGTTGACGATCGCAAGCGGGAGGAGCAGATTGAAGGTCGCAAAGCCGGTCAGCACCGTCAAGCCGAGATTGATCGGCGTGAGCCCACCCTCGGCGGGGAACACAGCGATAAACACGACGATCAGGGACACAATCGTCACCGTCGCTGCTGTCACGCTCCAGAACGGTGTTCTGAACCTGGCGTGGATGCGTGCGAATGCCCGCGGTGCTTGCCCCTGTCTGCCCATCAGCGAGCCGATACTCGACGCTGCGAGAATCGACGCATTGGAGGCCGAGACCATCGAAAAGACGGCCCCGGCGACGATCAGCGACCGGCCTATCGATCCGAGAAACCCGGCCGCGACTTCGCCCATGGCCGTCTCACCCTCTTCGGCGATCACTTCGGGCGGCACCGTCGAGTTCGTCATCGCCACGATGACCAGCGCGTAGAGAATCGTGACGGTGATGATACTCGCTGCGATAGCTCGCGGGACCGTCTTCCGGGGTTCGATGATCTCCCCGGCACTCGCGGCGATAGCGGAGAAGCCAAAGAACGTGATGAACGCCAGCGCAGAGATCGAGATGATACCGACAACGTCGGTGGAAAACTGGGCAGTGAAATTCCCGACTGCGGTGGACGGACCACGGAACGTAAGCGCACCCGCGATGAAGCCAAGAAGGACTGCGACTTTCGCGCCCGAGACGATGAGCTGAAATGTTCCGGATTCCTCCGTCCCACGGGCGTTCAGGACGCCCAGAAGCACTGCTGCAGCCACAGCCGACGAGCCGTGCGGGAGCCACTGTAACGACTCCGGGATGATGAACCGGAAAAACCACTCGTCCATGGTCGAGAGGTAAAACGCGGTGGTGCCTGTGTACCCCAGAAACAGCGACA
>JAZKTU010000019.1:0-29843 GCA_036625385.1 Halovenus sp.
GGTCATCGTCCCGCCCATCAGGATGAGTTCGACCTTGTCGACGGGGTGGCCGATTTCGCGCAACTGCTCGAGGCGCAGCCTGACCTGCCCGTACGGGTCGTAGTCGTTCTGTTCGCCGCGGGCCGCAGCGGGTTCGTGGCCCGTGTAGCTCTGGGCGCTCGAGAACTCCGAATCCGGCCCGCCCGGACAGTAGAGACACTTCCCGTGGGGACACCGTTCCGGCGACGTCATGATCGCGACCGGCGACACGCCCGAGGCAGTCCGGACGGGCTTGCGCTGCAGGACCGACTCCAGGTCCCCGCGCTTCTCGGTCGGCGCGAAATCGAGCAGCTCGGAGTTCTGGGGGACCTTCGGTGCCGAATACTTCCCGCAGACTTCCGTTTTTGCGGCCTCGAGGTCCTGGCGGTCGACCTCGCCGGCGAGGATGCGGTCGACCAGTTCCTGACAGACCTGCTCGAAGACGTCCGTCTCGCCGTCGTCGGTCCCCGTACTCATTGGTGACGCTTGCAGAGTCCGGCGAATAAGGATATCGGTCACGGGCGCGGACCGAATGCGGCAGCCGACCTGCTACGACCCGGACCCGGCTACAGTTCGACCCAGTCGGAGGGTTCGGGCTGGAGCCCGCCCAGCCGTGCCTCCCGGACGCCGTCGCGTTCGCGCAACTCGATGAGGCCGTCGACGGCCTGCTTGATGACCTGCAGCGTCTGTTCGTCGTGGGCGGTCGAATCGATGGTGAAGAGGCCAAGAAACTCCGCCGCGTCGAGCCGCGACGAGAGAACGTGACAGAACTTGAACACCGTCTCCTTGTCGGAGTAGGTTATCATCGTCGAGAGGCTCATCAGCGCGAGCCGACCCCTGTCGATCCCGGCGGCGTGCAGCCGGTCGAAACACTTCGTAACCCCGATACCGATGCCGGTCAGGTCCGAGGGCGACGCAACCCGGTGGACGAACGCGCCGTTGTCAAGCTCAGTCTCCTCCCGGCCGCTCTCCGACCGACAGTCCATCGCGGCGATCCGATGGCCCGGAACGTCGGGGTCACGAGACTGGATGGCCTCGACGAGTTTCTCCGCGTCCGTGTCGGTGCTCATCACGACGACTCCCTCCTCCTTTCGGGTTCCGTCGGCGAGGATATCAAGAACGAAGCTGTCCTTGCCCGTCATCGCCGGTCCGGAGACGAGAATACTGGACCCCGCTGGAATCGCCGATGCTTCCTCGATGTCGAGAATATCCGAAAGTCGATACATACTGTCGTCAGTTCTCCCCTGCATCTCCCACTTGCCTGATGGTTGTGATGAAGTCCTCGTCGTCCATGATGCCATCTAGCGTGTCCGAGAGCTCCCGTCGCAGCTCCGTGATTCGGTCTTTCAGTCCCTCGTACTCGCCACTGCCGGCGAGTTCCGCCCGGCTCTTCGTCGCTTCGAGCGTCGCCCGCTTCTCGACGAGCGAGTAGTACTCCTGCAACAGCGCGTCGTACTCCGAGCGTTCGAGCAGGTTATCGACGGTGCCTGCGAGCTGTTCGCTCTTGATTGGCTTCGTGAGGTAGGCGTCGAAGCCCAACTCGATGATGTCGAAGTCCGGTTCGACCGCGGTCACCATCGCGACCCGGCAGTCGAGCCCATCCTCGCGGATACGCGCGAGCACCTCGTCGCCAGACAGTCCCGGCATCATCCGGTCGAGCAGCACCACGTCGGTCTCCGTGTCGAGCAAGGAGAGTCCTTCGTCACCGTCCTGGGCCATCCGCACATCGTAGTCGTCCCGGAGCCAGAGCCGGTACGTCTCCGCGACGTCCGGCTCGTCCTCCACGATGAGTACGACTGGTCTATCCGATTCTGACATCACTCGTTAGTCGGGGTTGGGTGTCGACCTACAAAGCACTATGGGTCGACCCGACGGAACGGAGCCAGAGATCCGCCGCCGGTCACCCCCCGGCACTGGCACCGCGCGCATAACGATATGCCCAAACGTGTGCCACAAGTAGGGGAGGTATGAGGCAGAATCTGGCGGCGACCGAACAGGGATTCACCAGCAACGTCTTTCTGGTTGCCGGCGACCGGACGGTACTCGTCGACGTCGGCAGTGGCTTCGACGTGGTCGGCGCGGCAGGCGAGTACGTCGACGATATCGACGCCGTCGTCCTGACACACACCCACCCCGACCACGTCGGTAACCTAGACGCCGTTGTCGAGGCCTTCGACGTCGACGTCTGGGGGTACGACAGTTCGCAGGACGGCGTCGACCACGCCATCGCCGACGGCGAGACAGTCCGCATGGGCGACGACCAGTACGAGGCGCTTCACACACCCGGTCACAAGGACGACCACGTCTGTCTGTACGCGCCGTCCGTCGGCGTCCTCTTTGCCGGTGACCTCGTTTTCGCAAACGGCGGCTTCGGCCGGACTGATATCCCCGAGGGCGACCGCGAACGCCTCATCGAAAGCATCGAACGCGTCCGGGACCGCGTCGACGGACTGACGGAACTGCACCCGGGTCACGGGCCCAGCGTGACGGCCTCCCCGGCCGACGATATCGACCTCGCCCTGCAGGCCGCCCGGATGGGCGCGTAGTGTTCGTCGCGGCGCGCCACCTGGAGGACGGCTTACCGCCCCTCCCCGGCGACCGAAAGCAACTCGTCGTAGGCCGGCCGGTAGGCATCCGCGACGGCGTCCGGGTCCGACCGTTCGTCCCCGCCGAGCGCCGGCAACTCGAGTGTCGCCACGGGGTCGACGAGGTCGAGGACTGCCGGGACGCGTTCCTCGAGTGTTCCCTCGAGCGTGCCGGGCGCACTCGTGGCGAGGGAACACGCCTGGGCGAAGCGGTTGCCGTCGACGATGCGGACGCGGGCGGGTTCGAGAACCGCGACGGCATCGGGTGACAGCCCCCGGAGGGGGCGTGCCACCGCAGCGTAGGACTCGACGACCGCCCGTCCCGTTCGCTCGATGGTGCGTGTCAACGAGGAAAGCGTCGGTAGGTACAGCTGTTCGACAGCCGCGTTGAGGTCGTCGGTCGACCCGACGACGGTGGCATCCGACAGCGGAAGCCCCTCGCGGACGGCTGGCGGGACCGACACCGTCCCGTTGACGACGTACTCGTCGCCGACCCTGTCGACGACGAAATCCCGACCCTCCTGACCGAGCAGTCCGGTTCGCCCGGGCAGTGGTTGCCAGAGCCGGTGGACGGGATTGATTGCTTCCGGTTCGAGTTCACCCGGACTCGCCGCGGCGAGTCGGGTGGCATCCTTGCCGTAGAGCCGTCCCTCGGCGAACACCGCTCGACACTGGTCGTGGTGGTCCCAGAAGTCGTTGCCCGCTCGCGGCTTGAATCCGACGGCGTCGGTGTACGCGACCAGGCCGGTCGAGAAGGTCGTTTTGCCGGCGTCGACGTCCGTCGCTCCGACGACCAACAGCGTCATGTCTCAGCAAGACCGTAGTATCCCGGTTCGTCGCCATCGGTTGGTTCGGCGAAGACGAACGACTCGGCGTTTTTCAGCATCCACGGGATCGCCCAGTCCAGCAGGACGTTCTCGGTTTCGGGGTCGAGTGCCGCGTCGGGCTCGAGCCCCTGGAGCAGGCGTGCGATCTCGACGACGGTGTAGAGTTTGTCCGCCTCGAGGACCTCCGCCGGTTCGCGGAACTCGAGGGGGCGAAGATCCTCGGCGTCGGCTCGTGGAATCGGCATACTTCACCGTAGTGGCAAGCGGCGTGTAAGCACTCCGGTCTGTCGCAGAGTAAACGTAAATATTTCCGTCTGTGGCTCAAAAATCCGCGGTATGAGGCGTCTGGTCCGGTACGGGGCCACCTTCGTGGCGGGTCTGGTCGCGGGTGGTGCCGCCCTCGTCGGTCTCCGCTCGCGGGACGACGAGACTGAGTCGCCTGCCGGGCCTGAACAACTCCTCGAAGGATTCGACAATCCCGTATTCGTTCTCGACGACGGGGGGGCCGTGCTGCACGCGAACGGTGCCTGCCGGGGGTGGTTCGACACCGAACACGTGGTCGGAAGACAGCTCGAAGATGCACTCGCGTCACACCCGGCCCTCCGGGATGCAGTCGCCGAAGGCGTCACCGACACCGTCGAATTCGATACGGCAGACGGACCCCGCCACGTCGATGTCTGTGTCGGTGACCGCTGTGGCCGCCGTCGCGTCGTCTCTCTGCACGACGTGACTGGGAGACGGGAACGGCAGTCCCGTCTCGACACCAGGACCGAACAACTCGCGGCCCTGGAGGCACAGAACGAGCGCCTCGACAGGTTCGCAAGCGTCATTTCCCACGACCTGCGGAACCCGCTCGACGTCGCGAAGGGCCGGACGACCGCTGTCGAGGAGATGCTCGACGACCCGGAACTCGAGGCGCATCTCGCCGGCGCTCAGGACGCCCACGACCGGATGCAGCGCATCATCTCGGACGTGCTGACACTCGCCCGGAAGGGTGAGAACGTCGGCGAGACGGCGTACGTTCCCCTCGAGACGGCGGCAACCGACGCGTGGTCACACGTCGACACTGCCGACGCGACGCTGACCGTCGACACCCAGCTGGTCGTCGAGGCGGATGCCGACCGGCTCACGCAGATTCTGGAGAACCTCTTCCGGAACGCCGTCACGCACGGCGGTGACGACGTCGCAGTTCGGGTCGCCCACCTCCCCGGCGACGATGGCTTTACGATCTCGGACGACGGACCGGGGATTCCGCCCGAGGAACGCGAGCGCATCCTGGAAGCCGGCTACAGCAGTGACGGCAGCGGCACCGGCCTCGGCCTCGCTATCGTCTCGAGTATTGCCGACGCCCACGGCTGGTCGGTCCGGGTGACGGAGGCCAGCGCCGGCGGTGCCCGGTTCGAGTTCTCGGACGTCGGAACCGTGACAGGCGAACTCCCTGCCCAGACGGTCAAGTAATCCGTGTTGCTCCCGCGCCCGAACGACCTCCCTGCCCGGGGACTCCCGGGCGGTAGCCGTCCGGTCGGATCGGTAGCGTGTCACCGGTGTCGCTGTGGCTGAATCCGACTCCAGCAGGTCACGGTCGGCGCGAAAAAATGCGTGTGGTTGTCGCGTCCCTACTCGAAGTGGGCGAGGCACTTCTCGTACTCTTCGGCGGCCTTCTCCCAGTTGACGACCTCGAAGAAGGCGTCGATGAAGCTCCCGCGGTCGGGGCCGTAGTCGTAGTAGTAGGAGTGCTCCCAGACGTCCAGTGCCAGGACCGGGTGGGAACCCCACAGCGCGCCGTCGTCGTGCTTGTCGACGGCGACGTTGCGCAGTTGCTTGGCGACGGGATCGTACACCAACAGCGCCCAGCCGCCCGCGGCGCCGGCCGCGGCCTCGAACTCGGCCTTCCAGCCCTCGTAGGAGCCGAAATCGGCCTCGATGCGGTCGCGAAGGTCGCCCTCGGGCTCTCCACCGCCGTCGGGGTGCATGTTCTCCCAGAACAGCGTGTGGAGGTAGTGTCCACAGCCGTTGTGGGTGACGTTCCCCATCGCACCGGCACTGGAACCGAAATCGCCCGCTTCGCGGTTCTCCGCGAGCGTCTTCTCTGCGCTGTCGAGGCCGTTTACGTATCCCTGATGGTGGGTGTCGTGATGCCACGTCAGCACCTGTTCGGAGATGTGAGGCTCGAGCGCGTCGTACTCGTAGGGCAGCGGCGGTAGTTCTGGATTTGAATGTTCTGGCATAGCAAATACCTCCGGTTTCAGTATTTGTGTGGCTACCTGTTAAAACTTGAGAACGCGGCTACCTGGACGGAGTTTTTGTATTGCCGGCGGAGGAGGGGGTGCCCGCGCTGGGAGTCGCCTCTTCCGTTCCGGGCAGCATATAGGAGCTATGTTTTCGATCCCGCCGGCTCGATCACGGCCTGGCCTGTCCCGGCCCAGGAGCTCTACAGGTACGATTCCGCGACGGTTCTCGACGAGCACGTGGACACGTTGCTCGCAGACAGAGAGGGAGCGGACGCCAGGGAGGAGTCGGTCGAAGTCGAGCACTGGCACGAGCGGGCGGACGGCTCGGTCTTCTGGGGGACGCTCGCCATTTCACCGCTGTGGAACGGCCAGTTCCAGGGCTATCCACTCGGACGTGACTTCGTTACACGCCACGGTACAATCTCCGGGAGTGCAGGCCGCGATGCTTGCATTCTGTGAGAGCAGATCTTAACTGAATCACGTCTGATAGTGATTAGTGCGAGTCGTTACCGGTCTCTCACCACCCCGGGGTGGTGAAGAACCGGTAAACAGTCGCACTAATCACTATGAGTGGATATGTCGCCGTCTGCCAGGATACGACCGCTCGCAAAGAGTACGAACGGATGCTCGAACGGCAGAACGACCGCCTCAAAGAGTTCACCGACATCCGCGCCGTCGTCGACACGGCCTGGGACGGCATCGGCTGTCACCCCTCCGCCTCGGTTCACTACGACGAGGTCCGGTCCGTGAGCGCCGGCTTCGACAGGCTCCGCGAACTGTCCGAGCACCTCTTGCGGAACAGCGTCGAACACGGCGGCGACAGCGTGAGCATCCGTGTCGGACCGCTGGCTCGCGGATTCTACGTCGAGGACGACGGCCCCGGACTCCCGGAGGAGCGTCGCGACACGGTCTTCGATCACGGGTTCAGCACCGACGACGAGGGCAGCGGCTACGGGCTCTCGATCGTGCGCACCATCGCCAGCGCGCACGGCTGGGATATCCGCGTGACCCGCTTCGAGATCACCGGCATCGAATTTCTCGAATGAACTGCATTGGGGCCCGGCCGTTCGCAGTTGTTCCCACACTGGCTGTCACCGCAGTACGTGTCGACGAGCTGTTGATACACGGAGACAGACCGCGTCCGCAGTGGCTTCCCACTCCCGGTCGGGCACCCCGAGCCTTCGTTCGGACGGAGAGGTTGGTCAGCCATGCAGCCACGTTACAGGCATACCATTGGTTATTGGTAGCATGGAGTGCGTACTGAACGAAGCCACGAACACGGTCCACAGACAGGAGACCGGAACGACGTATCTCAAAACCGTCTGTGGCGTCACGTATCACGTCTCCGCCGACCACTTGCGGTCGGCAGAACTCGACCCGGAAGCCACGACTGCAACGACGACGAAATGCGGCCGGTGTTTCGAGGACGGGGGTGGGTACTGATACGGATGAGTGCGAGTAGTTTCGACCCGCCTCGATGAAACCGGTCGTTCGGCCGATGAAGCCGGATATCACTCTCACGGCAGCGGTAAAGAGTCGCACTAATCCGTATGAGAGTCCTGTATCCCCGCCGACTGCAGGTTCGGGGTTCGTCGATCCCGGCGAGAAAGAGTGCTTCGTGATGCTGTACACTTATTTTCGCCCAAGCCGTAGCGGCGAATATGTTCCGCAGGGTCCTGACCTGGTTCACCGAGCGGGATGCCGACGAGGAAAGCGAGGACACGCGATTCGTCCCGTCCGAACTCGACGAGTCGGTCCGGTACGCACACGGCGGCGGGTCGGAGGCCGAACGCGAACTCGCGGCAATCCAGGAGGAAGCACGGAAACTGGAGGAGAAACGACGCAACCGGTGACTGAGCGCCGGGGACGTCCCTGCTTGCGGAGTCCGTAGCCCGCCGCCCTCGCTTTTGATTTAAGAGGCCGCAGATCCGAGTGACCCGTACTAACTGCCCGTAGATCGGAGTGATTCGCATGGCACGGCGTGTTCTACGGGAGCGCATCCGACCGACGCAACTCTATCTCTCGAAGGAGAAACTCGCGGCGGTCGTCGAGCCCGACACCTACGAACAGTGCTGGGTCGAGCGGTGCCGACAGGTCGCCGAACGGCTGGACGACTGATCTCGATCGCTCGCCGTTCGGGTATCCGAGGGGCTCGCTTCACTCGCCCCTCGCTCTCTCGAACATCGCTATCGCTTCCTCGCGGCGCTCGCTGTGATCCACGATCGGACCCGGATACTCGGGTGCGTGCATCCGCCGTGTCCCCTCGTCGAGTTCGTGCCACGAGTGGACGACATCGGCGGGAACACCTTCGAGTTCCGGGACGAACTCGCGGATGTACTCGGTTTCGGGGTCGTAGTCCGCTCCCTGTGTCATCGGGTTGAAAATACGAAAGTACGGCTGCGCGTCGGTTCCCGTCGAGGCCGCCCACTGCCAGCCACCGTTGTCGTTTGCGGTGTCGTGGTCGACGAGTTTCTCCCGGAACCAGTCGTAGCCATGGCGCCAGTCGAGCAGGAGGTCCTTCGTGAGAAACGAGGCGACGATCATCCGCACGCGGTTGTGCATGTACGCCTCCGCGCGCAGTTGGCGCATCCCCGCGTCGACGATGGGATAGCCAGTCCTGCCGTCCTTCCAGGCCTGCAGGGCCTCGGGGTCGTCGCGCCACTCGATCGGGTGGTTGTAGGACTTGTAGTTCGCCGTCACCACGTCGGGTCGGTCCCAGAGCACCTGTGTGTAGAACTCCCGCCAGGCGAGTTGGTCCTGGAACTCCCTGACTGAATCGCGCTCGGCGTCGGTCTCCGCCGCAACCTCCGCCGCCTCGGTCGCTTCGTACACCTCCCTGATGCCGATGGTACCATACTTCAGGTGGGCGGAGAGCCGCGAAGTGCAGTCGTCGGCCGGGTAGTCCCGGCGCTCGCCGTAGCGGTAGATGTCGCCATCGCAGAACGCCTCGAGTCGGTCCCGGGCCGGGGCGGTCCCGGCGGGTGGTATCGCCGCCGCCGGTTGGGCGAACCCGAGATCAGCGAGTGTCGGCACGCCGTCAAGCAGTGCGTCGATGTCGAGTCCGTCCGGCGGCGGGACGAGCGTGTCGGGTGCCGGGACGGGGTCGCGTTTCTTGCGGTCGTGCCACTTGCGGGAGAAGTAGGTGAACACCTTGTACGGATCGCCGTCGTTCGTGGTGATGGCCCCGGGTTCGTGGTGGACGGTGTCGTGGACGGCGTGGCGGTCGATATCTGCGTCGGCGAGCGCCCCCCGGACCGCAGCGTCGCGCTCGCGGGCGAGTCCGGAGTAGTCCCTACCCCACGTGACGGCCTCGGCGTCGAGGTCGCCGGCGAGTCTCGGTACCACGTCGACCGGGTCGCCGCGGGCGAGCAGGAGGTCACCACCCCGTTCGCGGTACGCGCCGCGCAACGAGTCGAGCGCGTCGAGCAGAAAAGCCATCCGGGGTGGGGCGGCGTGTTTGAGGACGGACGGGTCGAACACGAAGCAACCGACTGCTGCGTCCAGGTCCGTCGCGGCCTCGAGCCCGCGGTTGTCCGCCACACGGAGGTCCCGGCGATGCCAGTGGAGTCGCATACCTGTGGTTGGGCCGGAACGCACTTGAGTGTCATACCAAACGGACTGGTGAGTGCCGGACTGTTCGCGAGGCAAACGTCCGGAACTGAGTGAGCCGCCGTGTTCGCAGGCCTGCAAACTGGACAGCAGGGGCCCTGTCGAAACTCTCCGGTCAGTGAGCGGGTTCCGCGGTCGTGTTGCATACAAGCTGGGCCCTTTCCACTCGGACGTGACTTCGTTACACGCCACGATACAATCGCCGGGAGTGCAGGCCGCGATGCTTGTGTGAGAGCAGATCTTAACTGAATCACGTCTGATACGGATTGTTAGGATTCGTTACCGCTACGTTGATACAGTGTGGTGGTTTCAGACTCCGAGACGCCGATACCTGGGTGGCACTGCTGAAAATAGCCACAACAATCCGTCCGAGTGGATTGCAGAGCATCAGGATAACCCGCTTTCTCACTCTGTAAGAATCGCCACACAGAATTAGTGACTGTCCAGCGAATGCGACAGTATGTCGATATCGGCAATGACCGAGTCGGGCATCAGCCTAATGGATGACGATCAGATCAGTGACTTTCTGACACAGCAGGGGGTCGGGATCCTCGGGATTCCCGACGAGGAGTTCCCGTATCTCGTGCCACTGTCGTTCGGGTACGACGGGGATTCGGCGCTGTACTTCGTATACCTGCTGTTCGGAACGGAGAGCCGCAAGGAGAAACTGACCGAACAGGCCCAGCGGGGCCGGTTGCTCGTCTACAGCGCCCGGTCCATGCACGAGTGGCAGAGTGTGAGTGTCACCGGACACATCAGCGCGATCGAGGACGACGAATGGGACACCCTCCAGGGGACGATGGAGAACGCGTGGCACCCGGACCTGTTCAGTTCCGCATCCCCAATGCGCGGCGTGCGGGGATACCGGTTCGACATCAATGACTGGTCCGGTGCCCAGTACGGCATTGTCGACGAGTGACCGACGACCTCACTCCCGGTGACCGCAGACTGGACACTCGGAGAGGGACTTTCTCGGCTACTCGGTGTCCCGTTGGATCTCGATGCCCTGTATCCGGTCGGGTTCGAGCCGCCAGCCTTGCAGTTCCGAGACGGGTTCGGCACGCTCGTAGTCCGACGAGAACCAGACGTTGTCCTCGAGTGTGTCCAGTAGCACTGCCCAGTCGCGGCCACGTTCTGTCTTCGGGTCGGGTTTCTCGTCGACTTCTGACAGCAGCCCTTCCTCCCCCAGGTCTTGCTGACGCCTGACCACATGAACAGAACCGGTCACGGCGACTGACTGCCAGTCGTACTTGGCCCGAATGTCCGTCACGAGGAGGCGTGCCGGCGCTCCGTCCTGGACGAATTCGAACTTGGTGTTTGGCGGATCGGCCCTGAGGAACGCGAAATACACCGCTTCGTCGGCATAGCCAAACGAGATGGGGATGCTGTATGGCTCGTCGTCTTTGGCAAGCGAGAGCACGCCCCATCCGGCCGACTCCAGCAGGTCTTTCGCCTCCTCGTCGTCCATCGGCGTTCCCATCCACTGCCCGTATGGTTCTGTCGTCATGATACCCAGTAGCACATCGTGGGATTTTAAACTATGTGTGATTTCCCGGTGGACAGGAACAGGATACTGGATTGGGGGCCCGCATTTCTGAGAACTGGGAATCAAGGTCACGTATTATGTGAGTCCCATCGGTGGTGCCACTAGGAGAGAGCATGACACGACACACGGAAGATATCATCGTCGTTGGCTGTGGCATCGCCGGGCTCGCTGCAGGACTTCGCGCGACGGAACTCGGCCGTTCGGTGACGTTGCTGGAGAAAGCACCCAGGACAAACCGCGGCGGGCACACGCAGTTCGCGGAGTCCTTTCGGATCCCCACCGGGGACATCGACGTCGACGCCGAGTTCAACGTGCCGGACTACTCGACGTCGGACTTCTACTCGGACATCATGGATGTGACCGAATTCCGGGCGGACGACGACCTGGCCGAACAGGTGGCCAGGGGTGCCGTCGATACGTTCGAGTGGCTGACAGAGCTGGGGCTCGAGTGGGAGTACCGCGCTCCGCACCCGGGTTACACAGCCGGCCGCGTCTGGATCGAAGGCGAGGAGATGGTCGCGGAACTGGTCGATATCTTCGAGGACCGGGGCGGTGAAGTCCATTACAACGCCGAGGCCAGGGAGCTCTATCGGGCCGACGATGGCCGTGTCACGGGTGTGGGCGCGAGGGTCGACGGCGAGTGGACGCGCTACGATGGGGACGCCATCGTACTCGCCGCCGGCGACTACGGCTCCAGCAAGGAGCGACGGACCCGCTACTACGGCCCGGGCTACGGGAACATGAAGGTCAGGGGAAGCCGCTACAACACCGGCGAGGCCATCGACGCCGCGATGGACGTCGGCGCGAAGTCCGACGGCGAGTGGGGCGACGCGCACATGGCGATCATCGACGTGGCCTCGCCGGACGTCGAGGGCGGCATCACGCGCATCGATGGCTACCAGTACGGCCTCATTCTGAACCACGACGGCGAGCGGTTCGTCGACGAAGGTGAGGACTCCCGTGCACACACGTACGCCAAGTTCGGCCGGCGCATCTTCGAGCAACCCTACCACGAGGCGTTCATCGTGGTGGACGCGAAGACCGTCGACGACGTCGCCCACATGGGCCCGGGCCGCCCAGTCACAGCCGATTCCATCGATTCCCTCGTTCGTCGGCTCGACATCGGAGACCCCGAAACCGCCGTCGAGACGGTCGAGGAATACAATGCGGCCTGTGACCCGGACGAGTACGAACCGGACGTCCTCGACGGAAACAGCACCGAGGGCGTCGAACCGCCGAAGTCGAACTGGGCGCTGCCTCTCGACGAGCCGCCGTACACCGGCTACCCTGTCACTGGCGGGATGACATTCGCGTTCGGCGGCGTGGGGATCACGCCCGACGCAGAGGTGATCGACACGAGCGACAATGTCATTCCCGGTCTGTTCGCAGCCGGCAACTCGACCGGGGGCCTCTTTTACAACAACTACCCCGGCGGAACCGGCCTGACCAACGCCGCCGTGTTCGGCAAGACAGCAGCGGAATCGGCTGACACGTTCATCGACGAGGCGGGTTCGGCGACCGACACCGCTGCGGACTGATACGGACGGTTGTGACTCGTTACCGCTCTGCTGTGACAACATACACGTTTCGCGAGGTGATACGCCTTACATTGGACGTCCCTGCCGAAAATAATCGCAACCGTCCGTATGATACCGCCGGGAGTGCTGTGGCGAACAGTTCAGTTCGCCTCGAGACCCGGTCCGCCATCGGCAGCGAGGGCGTTACACCGCTATCCCTGACGGCTCGGGCCGAGAGAGGTCGTGGGAGAGAGACGACGAATGGTTCCTCGGGGAGCCAGGCTACAGCCTGACTCGAAAGCGACAGCCCACCGCCGATGGCTCGAGGTGCATCACCGACGCCTGTCGACTCCGCTACCAGGACGCTGCCGCATTGCTTCGATATCTACGAAGAAGAGTCGAATTTATGAGTTAGTTGGAGTTTAACTGCCATTATAGCATAAAATTTAATATTATCGAGTGTATTAATTTACACTGGGTGGTGACGATGGCTACCGAACAAGCATCAGCAGTCACGGCTGAATACGGTTCGCTCCCAAAGTGGGCGAGTTGGCTTGCCGCGCTAGTCGGGCTGTGGGTGCTGGTCTCGCCGTTCGTCCTCAGTGGCTCCATCGGTGACGGGACCCCGATGTGGAGCAACGTCGTCGCTGGGGGCGTCGCCTTCATCCTCGCTGCGTACGCCGGCTACTGCCTCCACTCCGGCTGATGAGCACGCCCTGCTCCGTCAGGCACGGCCGGCTCGACGTGTGACGCCAGTTTCGGTCCCTGCCGGTTCGAGCAGGGCCGTCTCGTCGGCACCAGGTCGCGCTTGCGACTCCACTCAGACGGACTGTTGTGGTTGGTTATCACCATGTACCCGCGACGTCCGTGCCGCGCGAGACGGTCGCTCGTGGGACACGGTGTCGACAACAGTAGTCCGTATCAGTCCGAACGGCCCATCTCGTATCTGTCGCCTGTCCACTCGTAGTGGGTCCCCGTCGACGTGACGAAAGTCGAGAATTCATTACCGTGCGTGTCCGGGACACACATATGGCCCGGACATCAGTCAGTGATATCCACGACAAGTACGAGAACGGTGAGGAGTTGACGATGCTGACGGCGTACGACGCCCCGGTTGCAGCGCAGGTCGACGCCGGTGGCGTGGATATGATTCTGGTCGGTGACTCGGCGGGAGACAACCATCTCGGCTACGAGGATACCCTGCCGGTGACCCTCGAGGAGGCACTCTCGAACACGTCAGCGGTCGACCGGGCCGTCGACGACGCGATGGTCATCGCCGACCTGCCCTTTGGCACCTACGGCGCGTCGATGGAGCAGTCCGTCGAGAACGCCACGCGGTTTATGAAAGAAGCCGGTGCTGACGCAGTCAAACTCGAGACGGCGCCCAACGGCGAGACGACGATCGGGATTATCGACAGGCTGATAGAACTGGGCGTCCCCGTGATGGGACACATCGGTTTCACCCCGCAGCGGATGCACCAGATCGGCGGCCCCTACATTCAGGGCCGGGGTCACACGAGTTCCGCACACGTCGACGCGCTCGTCGAGACCGCCGAAGACCTGGCCGATGCCGGGGTCTTCGCGGTCGTCCTGGAGACCGTCACCGAGGAGACCGGCAAACAGGTGACCGACACGCTCGCCATCCCGACCATCGGCATCGGTGCCGGACGGTACGTCGACGGTCAGGTGCTGGTCATCACCGACATGCTCGGACTCGGCGGCGAGTCGTTCAAACTCTCGAAGCAGTACGCGGACCTCGATGCCCGGATTCACGACGCCGTCTCCGAGTACGTCGCCGACGTGGCGGAGGGGAACTTTCCGGCGGAGGAGAACGTCTACGACCCGGTGGACGAGTGATACTGCCGCCATCACAGACCGACTCTGTTTTCATGCCCGGACGCCCATTCGAACAGTAATGGACGAGGACATCCGCGAGCGGGCCAGGGAACAGGCGGAAATAAACGCCCTTTTCAACGCCCTGAAACACGAAAGCGAGGCGAAGGTCGGCGCTATCATGGGGCCGCTGATGGGCGACAACCCCGAATTCAGGGAGTACGGTGACGAACTCGCCGGCGTCGTCGCCCCCGTCGTCGAGAAGGTCAACGGGATGGACTACACGGAGCGGCGCGAGCGGCTCGCGGAACTCGCTCCCGAGCGGCTCGCGGAACTCGATTCGGAGGAAGAGGAAGACGACGAAGCACTCCCGGACCTGCCAAACGCCGACGCGTCCGACGAAGTCCGGCTGCGCGTCGCGCCCAACCCCAACGGCCCGTGGCACATCGGCCACGCCCGGATGGCCGCCGTCGTCGGCACCTACAAGGAGCGCTACGACGGCGCCTTCATCTGCCGGTTCGACGACACCGACCCCGAGACGAGCCGACCCGACCTCGATGCGTACGACGCGATCCTCGAGGATATCGCGTATCTCGGGTTCGAGCCGGACGATGTGCTGCGGGCGAGTGACCGTCTCGAGACCTACTACGAGCACGCCCGCACCCTCATCGACGAGGGGGGAGCCTACACCTGTTCGTGTCCGGGCGAGGAGTTCTCCGAGTTGAAAAACGCCGGCGAACCCTGTCCACACCGCGACAAGGACCGGGAGACAGTTCACGCGGAGTTCGACCGCCTCGTCGATGGCGACTACAACGAGGGCGAGATGGTGCTGCGGGTGAAAACCGATATCGAGCACAAGAACCCGGCACTGCGCGACTGGGTCGCCTTCCGCATTATCGAGACGCCCCATCCCCGGGAGGAGGCCGCCGGCTACCGGTGCTGGCCGATGCTCGACTTCCAGAGTGGCGTCGACGACCACCTGACTGGCGTCACGCATATCATCCGCGGTATCGACCTCCAGGACTCGGCCAGGCGCCAGCAGTTCGTCTACGACTACTTCGGCTGGGAGTACCCCGAGGTTATCCACTGGGGGCACGTGCAGGTCGACGAGTACGACCTCCCGCTTTCCACCTCGACGCTGCGCGAGAAGATCGAAGCCGGCGAACTCGACGGCTGGGACGACCCCCGGGCACCGACGGTAGCGAACCTGCGCAAACGCGGCATCCGCGGGGAAGCGGTCGTGCGCGCGATGGTCGACCTCGGGACGTCCACGTCGAACGTCGACCTCTCGATGTCGTCGGTCTACGCGCACAACCGCGACCTCGTCGACGACGAAACCGACCGGGCATTCCTCGTCCGCGACGACGCCGACCACGGCGGCGGGGCGGTGGAAAAACAGGTCGTCGGCGGGCCCGACGCTGGTGAGCGCCCGTTCCACCCCGACCACGAGGAGCGCGGCACCCGGCGGATTCCCGTCGGCGGGAACGTCCGCCTCGAGACAAGCGATGTCCCGGCCCGTGGCGAGCAGGTCTGGCTGATGGGCTACGGCTGTGTCCGGCACACCCACGACGCGCTCGAGTTCGTCACCGACGACGCGTCCGCCCGCCGGGAAGGGGACCACGACTTCGTCCACTGGGTTCCCGCAGTGGAGAGCGTCGAGACGCGGCTTCGGACGCCCGAGGGGGATATCCCGGGGTACGCCGAACCGAGTGTCACCGACTCCGAACCCGACGACCTGCTCCAGTTCGAGCGTGTCGGTTTCGCCCGTCTCGACGAGTTCGCGGAGGAACTCGTCGCGTACTTCGCCCATCCCTGACCGGAACCGGGTCGATGGACCCTCCTTTCGGCGTCCCCGAGCGACCGGGCGTACCTGTGCGGTCAAAGGTTTAAGTTCACGCCGCTGGTCCGTACGGGTAGGCATGGCTATCGATCCGGAGTTCGAGGACACGTACGAGGAAGTCGACCGCCACGAGGGGCACCGCGTCTGGACGCCCGACGGCGAGGAACCGACGGACGAGAAACAGGGGATCCACGGCACACACGTCGCCGTCGATTTCGACCTCTGTATCGCCGACGGAGCCTGTCTCGAGGACTGCCCCGTCGACGTCTTCGAGTGGGTCGACACTCCCGGTCACCCCGAAAGCGAGATCAAGGCCGACCCGACCCACGAGGACCAGTGTATCGACTGTATGCTCTGTGTCGACGTCTGTCCCGTCGACGCGATCGATGTCGACCCGTCTCGCGCCGGCCGCATCTGAGTTACCGGACGGCCGGTCACGTGTTATCCCCGAACCAGACACACTCCGGAGTTTGCTGTCACGCTTGTCACGGATCCGTTACCCGTCTTGCTGCCGTGATATAGCGGCGAAGAGATGGCGAAACACTTAGGAGTCGCTAGGACCCCGACTCTGATAGAGGACTGATAGATATGCACACGGTAACTCTAACCAAAGGAGTCCCGGACTTCCGGGAAGGGAAAGTCTCCTTCGACGAGGACGGCCACCTCGAGCGAGGGAAGACACCGACGGTGATGAACCCGAACGACAAGACTGCCCTGGAGGCCGCGCTCCAGACGAAGGTAAAACACGGTGGGAGGACGACGCTGTTGAGCATGGGGCCGCCGGGGTACAAGGAGATCCTGCAGGAGGGCATGGAGGAAGTTTACGCGGACGACCTCTACCTCCTCTCGGACCGCGAGATGGGCGCGGCGGACACGTGGGCAACCGGGATGACCGTCTCGACGGGCCTCGAACAGTTCGAGGGAGAACCCGATATCGTCTTTGCCGGGTTCAAGACGGCAGACGGCGAGACTGGTCACACGGGCCCCCAGACCAACTGGTGTCTGGACATCAACGAGTCGATGACCGACAGACCGCTGATCACCCACGTCATCGCGCTGGAGGTCGACGAGGACGAACGGCAGGTCCGCACAAAGCGTCTCGTCGAGGGCGACATCTCCGAGATCGAGACAGTCGAGGCGGATCTGCCCGCCTTCATCGTGACGGATCCGGAGTTCGAGGCGAGTTACCGGCGGGCCGAACACCGCCTGCGCCACCGTGACCTCCGCGAGGAAACCCAGGAGCGTGCCGCGAACCTGGACCTCGAGGAGGACGTGACGGTCTGGAACCACGAGGATCTGAACCTCGACCCCGACTTCATCGGCCTCGACGGCTCCCCGACGATCGTGGCGGGTGTCGACCCGATTCCGAAAGGCCCCTCCGAGCGGGAGGCGACGATGATCGACCCGGACGACGAGGCGGACATGGAGGCCGTATTCGAGGAAATGAACCAGTATACGGCAGGTGATTGACGATGGTGGATATCGACCCAACCGAACACGAGATCGCACAGCTCGGTCCGGAAGTCAACAGTATCGACGACGTCGAGGAACTCGAGGAGATGCTGGCGCTCGAAGAGGAGGGTGAGGACCGGCCCCCGGTGAAGACCCTCATCGAGAGCCGCATCGAGGATCTCGAAGAGGACGACGAGGAGGTCGATCCGGCGGATGCGGACCTCACCGACCTCACAATCGCGGATATCGCCAACATGGTCCGTGGTGTCGACGACACCGACGTGCTGGAGGAGCTCCTCGAGCGCGAGAAGGAGGGCAAGGAGCGCAAGGGTGCCATCACCCAGATCGAGAACCGCATCGAGGCCATCGAGGGAACCGACGAGGACGAGGGCGAGGAACTCGAGTACGTCCCGCCCGAGGAGAAGTACCCGGACCTGGACCACCCCACTGCCGACAAGCAGTACGTCGAGGGTGTCCAGGGGGCCACGTACCGGGATATGTGGGTCTACTGCGAGACCCAGCAGGGCGAACTCGTCGACGTCTCGAAAGAGATGCTCGGCCACGCCCGGAAGATGATGGACAAGTACAACGACGAAGAGGAGGGCTATGGCGGTGACGAGGACGGCAACCCCGAGGACGTCGTGGCAGTTATCGTCGGCGACGACGTCTCCGGCCTGGCCGAGGAGGCAATCGCCTACGGGGCGGACCGCGTAGTCTACCACGAGGACGACCGCCTCGAGCGGTTCCGGCACAAACCCTACACGGAGATTGTCTGTCACATGTGCCGGGACTTCGAGCAGGACTGGCGTGACTACCACGAGCCGCGCTACACCATCTTCCCGGCGACGAACAACGGCCGGGACCTCTCCGCGCTCGTCCAGGGGGAACTCGACTCCGGATTGGCCTCGGACTGTTCGGACCTCTACATCGACGAGGCGATGATATCCAACCCGGCAAAGACCGGCAAACCCGGTGACAGCGTTGAGTTCGATCGCGTCCTCCATATGCCACGGCCTGACTTCTCGGGCTTCGAGTACTCCACGATCCTCTGCATCGACAAACCGTTCCGTGACTTCCACCCGCAGGGAGCGAGCGTCATCCCCGGCACGTTCGACCTGCCCGAACCCGATTTCGAGCGCGAGGGTGAAATCGTCGAACACGATACCGACCTCCCGGACGACTGGTTCCAGATCGAGGTCACCGATTACGACCGACTCGACGAGGGTGTCGACCTCACTGGCTACGAAGTCATCGTTTGCATGGGCCGGGGTATCGACCGCGTGGACCCGACGGAGGGGATCGAGCTCGGCCTCGAGTTGCGCGATGCCTTCGAGGACGCGGAGTTCGGGTTGACCCGCGGGGTCATCACCGCGTCCTACGAGTTCGGCGGCCACGTCGAGCAGTACATCACCGAGGAACGCCAGATCGGCGAGTCGGGACAGGTCGTCGAACCCGACCTCTACATCGCCGCCGGCGTCTCCGGTGCGGTCCAGCACAAGGTCGGGATGGACGAGTCGGACACCATCGTCGCGATCAACACCGACCCGGACGCGGACATCCGGGACTTCTCGGATTACTTCATCGAGGGGGACCTCTTCGAGGTGCTCCCACGGTTGACCGAGGCACTCGAGGCGGGTGAGATCGCGCGAGCAGTTGCGGAGGCAAGCGATGACTGAGCACGAACACTACGAAGCGGTCGTCGTGGGCTCCGGGCCCGGCGGCGCCGCGGCGGCGGCGGCACTGGCACAGCACAACATCGAAACGCTCGTTCTCGAGCGCGGGGTCGACGCCGGGTCGAAAAACGTCTCCGGCGGACTCATCTACGCCGAGGAGTCCGCACCCTACACGATCGATAGCCTGTTTCCGAAGTTCCGGGAGGAGGCTGCCGAGCGTCCCGTCGGCGAGTACTACATGCACAACATCGCCGGGGAGACCGTCAAGACCTTCGACCTGAACGACATCCACCACCACGACACGGAGTGGTGTGATGCAGTGCTACGCCGGAAGATGGACTCGTGGCTCGCCGAGCGGGTGCACGAGATGACCCGCGAGACCGGCGGCGGTGTCCTGACCGGCGTCCGCGTCAACGGCTTGCTCCGCGAGAACGGCCGTATCGTCGGGGTGACCTGCGACGAACTCGACCCCATCAGGGCGGACGTCGTCATCGCAGCCGACGGCGTCAACTCCGAACTCGCACGCGACGCCGGCCTGATGGACTGGGAGGAGCCCGAGGACTGGTTCCAGGGCGTGAAGGCCGTCGTCGAGATGGATCCCGAGACGGTCAACGAGCGGTTCGACACCGAGCCCGACGAGGGGGTTGCCCACCTCTTCGGCGGCGACCTCTTCGACGGGGTCCGGGGTGGGGGCTTTCTCTACACCAACGAGTCGTCCCTGTCGGTCGGGACGGTCTTCCATCTGGACTCGCTCGCCGACAAGGAGGCGGAACCCCACGAACTCCTCGACAATCTCCTCACGCACCCCCTGCTCGACCAGTGGTTCCAGGGCGAGTACGAGGAACGCGAATACTCGGCAAAACTCGTCCCTGACTCGAAGAAGGTGGCCCACCCCTCGCCACACCGCGGTCGGCTGCTTCTGGTCGGGGACGCCGCCGGCCAGATGCAGGCCCAGGGACCGATCATCAAGGGGATGAACCACGCCGTCACCGCGGGTGGGCTGGCCGCCGAGGCAGTCCGGGAGGCAAAATCACGGGGCAACGCCGACTCCGCTGGCGAGCTGTACGAGCAAAAACTCGAGAACGAGGGCGTCATGGACAAACTCCGGCCGCGCCGGTACCGGGCGACACACCACCTCTCGGAGAGCAGCGTCGTCAACAAAGTCGGCAGTGCCGTCCTGGACTCCCCGGTCGGCGGCGCCGGCATCAAGCTCTTTGGCGGTTTGCTCGAGCGCTCGTTCAACTCCCCGTTCGTACTCGGGATGATCCCGGATACCAAGCTCTCGTACGTGACGATACCCGCACGCATCGCGGAAGTGCTGGGCGACGAAGTGGCCGAGGAGAACACCATCGAACCGCCGGCACTCGACGACCGTATCGGCGACCTGACCTACGACGTCGGCGACCCACACATCGAGGTACTCGACAACAGCTTCGAGGAAAGCGGCACGGCGGTGACGGCCTGTCCCGTCAGTGCGAAAGGCTTCGGCGGTGGCTGCTACCGCGAGGAGACAGTCAAGACGAACGGCAGGGAGGAGCAGAAAGTCAGCCTCGACACGCAGCCCTGTGTCGAGTGTGGCACGTGCGCGGTGGTTGCGGACACCCACTGGGAGCACCCGAGCGGCGGCAAGGGTGTCGAGTTCAAGCAAGGGTAGTATGGACGCGAAGGAACGGTTTGCGTCGCGGATTCACGACCTCGCCGACAGGGCAACAGAAGACTGTGCGGCCTTCGATCCCCCGGCGGACCCGCCAGACGAAGAGCAGGCGATGACGTACCTCCGGGAGGGAGCAGGCCCCGCGGTCAGCCTCTACGTGGAGGGCCGTACCGGCGGGCTGTCGGTGCATTTCCCGCCCGACGAGTACCGTGCCCTCGAGAGCGCGATGAACGACTGGCTCGAGTTGTACGCCGCCTGCTACGGCGTCGACCTCCAGGCCGAGTTCACCGTCCGCGAGGCGGCACAGTTGCTCGTGGACACACACAACATCGGCGATGTCGCACAGATTCTGACCGGCGTCCCAGAGCGGTAGTTCGCTGTGAAGGTAACAGCGGTAGCGAGGCGAACGTCCACCCGTTTACAGCCAGTACAAAGCACCTAGAGGACCGAGTTGTCCGGTATATACCACCTAAAGCACTAAGTATCGTGGTGTGGTATCGAAGGCCATGGAAGTTACAGAGAAGCCACAGTTCGACCACAAAGACAGGCGGGATATATACGAGTACGTGGAGCGACACGGGGCGTCAGATCCCGAAACTGTTCGACGGTCGCTGAACATGGAACACCGGGCGTTCGGCCACCATCTGGCAATTCTCAAACGTGACGGTGTCGTCGAAGCGGTCGACGGTCGGCTCCGTATTGCCTTCGACGCAGGGGCCGAAGAGGAGTACGAAACCGACGGCGTGGAGTTCACTATCCGGCAGGCCCGCGAGGAGGACCTGACCGGTCTGGTGGGGGCCATCCGCGAGGCGATCGGCGGCGGCGAGTACGTCAAAGCGGAGACCGTTGCCGACGTCGTCGACAACGAAGGGGTCCTCATCCGGCACAACGAACTCGAATCGCGGATGTTCTTCGTCGCCTGTGTCGACGACGAGGTCGTCGGCTGGGTCCATCTGAAACATATCGACCTCGAGAAACTCAGCCACACCGCCGAACTCACCGTTGGCGTGCTCGAGACCTACCGCGGAAACGACATCGGGAGTCACCTGCTCGAGCGGGGGATGGAGTGGGCCGGGACACAGAGGTTCGAGAAGATATACAACGCGCTTCCGGCGTCCAACGAGGCCGCCCTCGAGTTTCTCACATCCCGCGGGTGGCGGGTCGAAGCGACCCGCGAGGACCACTACAAACTCGACGGCGAGTACATCGACGAGGTGATGATGGCAACGGAGATCTAGTCCCGGTCCAGCCAGAAGGCGAGCTGGACCTCGTCGACGAGGTCGCCGTCGATCTGGTAGTGTCCCTCCCGGGTCGACTCGACCGCCCAGCCGTGACCTTCGAGGAACGCGATCGCGCTGTCGTTTGTCGCTGACAGGTTCTGATACACCTTCCGGTAGCCCCGATCGCGGGCCCAGTCGAGGCCGCTCTCCATGAGTGCCGACCCGAGTCCCGCACCGCGGTACCCCTCGAGCACCCCCAGCGTTAATTCGGCCGTGTGGCTCATCCTGGCAAACTGGGTTCCTTCGACGTGAAGCCAGCCGACAGCTTCGCCCTCGACTGTCGCGACGAAAAACACCCGGTCTTCGCTCTCGTTGTTGCGCAGCAACACCCCCTCGCGGGTCACCTCCTCGGCCAGTCGGGCCGCGACGACGTAGCTCTCCACCGATGCGATCGTCTCGATGGCGTCGACGACGCCGTCCATGTCCTCCTGTCGCGCGGGCCGAACGACCGCCTCGTCCCCGTCGAGCGGAACAGTTTTCGCCCCCGCGTCGACCGGCATCGCGACCCGGAGTTTGCCGTTTTCCTCCTCCAGATACCCGTCGCGCTTGAGCACCGAGACGTGGTGGCTCAGTTCCTCGTTCGACATCTTGACTGACGGGCCCAGTCCCGCGCCGGAGCGTGTCGGCTTGGAACCACTCTCCGGTTGCACCAGGACGTTCTGGCGTACCATCTCCGGCCACACAGCCCCGTTTTGCTCGACGTACTCGTAGATATCACGCTGGCGAGCATTGTCGAACTGGTATGTACCACCCATGGGTAACGGTACCCGTGCGCCCGCTATAACGTTTTTGCGGTTACAAAATTCCGCTAGCCCGACACGATGTGTCGGTCGGAGCGCCGAACGTTCCCCGGAGTATCCGGTAACTGATATTCTGGCCTGGCGTCGTACCGCTCTCGTACGGAGTGTTGTGACTATTTTCGGCAGCGCCCTCGTATTGTCGATGCCTCGTACTCTGTCAGCGAGGCGAGCCCCGGAAGAGCACGCCCTTTCGGCGGCAAAGAATCACGACAGTCCGTATCAGTACGTCTCGCGTGTTGCGATGTGAACACGTGTGTCGCCCCGTTCGGCGAAGACTTCCGGGGCGTCGTCGCCGGGTTCGGTGACAAATTGTAGATCTCCGACAGTTACCGTTCCGTTCACTGCGGGAATCGGTGCCGTCCCGACGACGGTCCCCTCCCGGGTGATATTCAGGACGAACCCCTCCTGGGTCGGCTCGACGGCGACAGTGTGACCGTCGAGGCGGTTCGCCGAGTCGACGGCGTCGCTCACGAACGACCGGACCTGTTCTCCCTCCCACGACAGGTCCACGATGTACGCGGCCCCGGCCCCGGCGACCGTCCAGCCGGTCCGGTTGGCTTCGACCACGTCGCGCCAGCCGACGCCGCCGACCGGGACCGTCGCTACACCGCTGTGTGCGAGATCAGCGGGGTCGGCAGGCGTCGACCAGAGGTTGCGCCGGTCGCTGACGACGACGACACCGCTGCTGTTCCCGCCGGAGAACGGGACCGGTCCGACGCCGGAGACGCGCAGGTCGGGGGTTCCCTCCTCGTAGCTCACGGTGTAGTCCTCGACGGAGAGTGTCCCCTCGAATTCGGGAGTCGAGTCGAGGACTGGCGCGAGCGAGAACACGCTCAGGCCGACGACGAGCAGGCCCAACACGAGCACCGCCCCGCTCGCCAGTTGCTGTCGGGAAAGCGGCGAGGCGAGAACCCGGTCGGGCGCGAGGGCGTGGAGGGCCGGCCACGCGAGCACCGCCCAGAGGAAGGCGACGGTAAGCACCGTCGTCCCGCCACCCTCGCTGCCCCAGAGTGCCAGCCCGGCCCCGGCGGTGAGGACGACCACCCACCCGGCTGCAAGTTGCCGCCGGGGCGGGACCCGCCGGTCCGCAAGCGGTGCGGGGATCGGTTCGTCGCGCACGCCGACAGTTGCCGTCACCAGGATGGCGAGTCCCAGCGCGAAGACGACGCCGAGACCGCGGTGGAGCCGGAAGACGTCACCGTTCGAGGTGGTAAACAGCCAGAGCTGTCGGGCGAGGGCGAACACGAGCGCGGCGGCGAACACGCGCTGGACGCTCGGGCGCAGGTCGCGCCGTTGGACGAGGGCGGCAGCGAGCACGACGCCGACGACAAAGCCCAGCAGGTGTGCGAAGACGTTGATGCCGAACCACGATGGTGGTCCCGGCGACCCAGGACCGGCTGTCTCCACCAGCACCGGTTCGGTCAGCGCCCGGTAGAGGACACTCACGACGGTCATCGCCGCCATCGCCAGGATCGTCGTGACGGGGTACCGGAGGAGGACGAACCCGCCAAAAGCGAAGACGGTACCCGAGAAACCGAGCGACCAGCCGGGCGACAGCACCGACGTGAGGATACTCACGGCGAAGACGACACCCGGAAAGACAACGAGAGCCCGGACCCAGGGGCGTGCCAGCCACCCCTCGGCCGGCGGGGCCGTCACGTTCGTCAGATCGCGCCGTCCCGTCCGTGACGGCGGATGGTGACCCCAGAAGTACTCCGCGATCGGCGCCAGGACCACCGTTCCGACCATGTTGCCGACCAGATGGTCGGGGCCGGCGTGGGCGAACCCGGCCGTGAGCCACCCCGTCGGGTAGAAGTACGACCAGGTCCGGAAGGGTAGGGTGACGGGGTTGGACCAGTGTGAGAGCCCGCTCTGTGCGAACAGGTAGAACCCGACCACGCCGGTGACGACAGTCAGCGTTCCCCACGGGACGCCGTAGAGAAACCGTTCGGAGAGTATGCTATACCACTGGCCGCGGCCGTCCGTATACCAGGCGTAGCCCACACCGCCCGCCAGCAACGCGAGGATACCCAGTTGCGTCGGCGACGGCAAGGTCATACCCCCTGTTCTGTCGGGTCGCTTGTAGATTGTTCGGTCGTCCCCCGGCGCGACGGTGTCCCCGACGACAGCGACCCTCACTCGTCGGGCGACTCCCGGGCGCGGTCGAGAACTGTCTCGGCCTGTGCGACGAGCGGTGCGTCGATCATCTCCCCGTCGAGGCTGAACACGCCGTCGCCGTGTTCCTCGCTGGCCGCGACGACCCGCCGTGCCCACGCGACTGCCTCCGCGTCCGGCGTGAAGGCGTCGTTGATGACGGGAACCTGTGCGGGGTGGATCGCGAGCTTGCCGTCGAAGCCGAGATCCCGTGCTGTCGCCGTCTCGACCCGGAGCCCCGCCAGGTCCTCGTACGCGGTGTAGAGCGTGTCGATCGCGTCGACGCCGGCGACACCCGCAGCGAGAACCACGTGCTGTCTGGCGTACGATATCTCGCCGTTGCCGGCGGTTCTGGTGGCACCGATGTCGGCTGTCAGGTCCTCCGCCCCGAGCACGATCGCGTCAGTTTCGGCGGTCGTGGCGATGGCCTCGGCGTGCAACACGCCTGCGGCCGTCTCGACGAGTGCGAGGACGGGCAGCGAGGCGGTTCGCTCCGCGAGCAGATCCGCGAGCGCGTGGACGTCCTCCGGCGAACCGACTTTCGGGAGCAGCAGGCTGTCCGGCTGTCGGTCCGCGCCTAGCACCGCGGCGAGGTCCTCCCGTGCCCCGGCCCCGACTGGATTCACGCGAACACAGCGCTCGCAGGCGGCTTCACTCCCCTCGAAGACGTCTGCGACGTGCTCGCGGGCAGCCGGTTTGTGGTCCGGGGCGACGGCGTCTTCGAGGTCGAAGACGGTCACGTCTGCGCCCGACTGCTGTGCATTCGCCAGCAGTTCCGGCTGGTCACCCGGTGCGAAGAGTACGCTCCTGCGGGCCATAGCGGACTTTCGACGGCGCGTCACATAGGTGTGCTGCCGGTCGAACACGGGGAACCGTCCCCACCGGCAGTCGCGACACACGATTTTTTGTCCGGGCGGGCCGACCTGGCACACATGGCCGGGCTCTACTACGAGGAGTTCGAGGTCGGAACGACGATCCGACACGACAAGCGCCGGACGATTTCCGAAAGCGACAACCAGCGCTTTTGCGACATGACGATGAACCAGCAGCCGTTGCATCTCGATGCGGTCTTCGCGGCGGAGACGGACTTTGGCGAACGAGTCGTCAACGGCCTCTACACGATGTCGCTTGCCGTCGGGCTGACGATCCCGGACACGACCGACGGGACCATCGTGGCGAACCTCGGATACGACGACGTCGAGCATCCCGCGCCGGTGTTTCACGGCGACACTATCCACGCCGAGTCGACTGTCACCGACAAGCGCGAGACGAGCGACGGGAAGCGCGGTGTCGTGACGATGACCGTCGAGGTAGTCAACCAGCACGACGAGACGGTCTGCTCGTTCGAGCGAACCGCCCTCGTCCACAAACGACCCGACTGAGCGTGGCAGCGAGCGGTGACCTCGTAACAACCGTCGAGCGTCTCGCTCGCAGTAGCGCCGGTCTCAGTGTCACGGCGAACCTCTCGGTGACCGCCGATGGCGTCGACCTCGCGATCAGTACTGTCGGGGACCGTCTCCACGTGCAGGTCCCCCCAGTGTGGGCCGGATTCCGTCTGCTGCGGGGTGAACAGGAACGCCTACCTGCTCTCTCGCGGGTGCTCTCCGAGGCCGAACTGACCGCCGAGATACGAGTCGGGAGCGCAGTGGTCGCGGTCGCCGGGTCAGACGCCGACCCTGGGAAGCTCTCGGAACTGCTCTCTCTGGGCCCAGTCGAGATCCGTCTCCGGGAACTGGGACCGGCGGCTCTGAGGCTCCGGTGAACGGGAGGGTCCACCTGCAGTCGCCTTCTGTAACGGGAGAGCGCTGGTGGCTGGTCGGCAGTGGCGGTCCGAGTCGGTAGCTCCTCCGCTGGATGCACCCGCTGTATTCGACCACGATTCAGATCAGTAGCTGAGGGTTTCGATGTCTATCGCCACATGTGGAGGGTGGGAAAGCCGTGACTGGAGCAGCCACGCACGGTGAGACGGCGTCGCCCCGCGAGGACGAGCGACGGGAGTCCCTCGGAAAAACTCGAGCGAAGCGTGTTCGACGTTGAGAACGCACGGGAACAACCCGTAGTTAGTCAGGTCGACCGTTGAGCCACCCGACTCCGAGGGCGAACTGGAAGCCACCGCGGAGGACCTCGACGCGACGAACGTCGAACGCCGGCTGTAAGTTGCAGCCTTCAGGAGTCCTTTCGTTCGACGACGTCACCCAGGGTGTAGCTCCCGGTTTCGGAGTCGCTCTCCCAGTCCGTCTCGCCGGCGCTCCCGCTGGCGGACAGGTCGATATCGAATTTCCGCTCCAGTTTCGTCTGGATTTCGTCCGACGGAAGCGTCGCTCCCTGTTCGAGTTTGCGGATGAGACTCGCCTTCTCGTTCAACTGCTTTGCCAGTTCCTCCTGGCTCAGACCGGCGCCCTCGCGGGCTGCCCGTATCTGCTCGTCGTAGTCCTGTGCGACCTCTTCCATGTTATCGAACATATCGTTGCGGCGCCCGCCACCGGAACTGGACGTCGGCGACGTGCTCGAACTGCCGCCGCCCGAGCCCGAATCTGTCGAGTACTTCGTGGACGTCGACGACGGCTCGTCGTCGGTCTCTACTTCCGTCCCGAAGTCCGTGCATTCGTCGCACACGTCGAGTTCCGCACCTTCGATCTTGACGCGGTTCGGGTTCGGGGTCTCCGTCCCGCACATCTCACACTGGACCATACGCGTGATTGGCCGGCCCCGGGGATAAATCGCACGCCACCTACCGGAGCGCCCGCATCGCGTAGTAGAACCGCTGCAACGCGGTCAGGTGGCCGACGACGGCGAACACGACGAGCAACCAGCCCACGAGCGTGAGTCCGTATGCTGTCTCCTCGACTGCCACGGAAAACAGCGTCACGACGCCCACGAGCGCGAGGCGGTCTGCTCGCCCCAGGAGCCCCCCGTAGCCCCGGTCCAGCCCGACAGCCTCGGCCTGCGTGCCGAGATACGAGGTTAGTAACACGCCGGTGACTGCCGCGAACCCGAGGGCGTACTGCTCGACGCCTGCAGCGAGGCCCCCGATGATGAGGACGTCCGCGTACCGGTCGAGCACGTGGTCGAGCAGATCCCCCGCAAGCGAGGTCACCTCGAGTTCCCGGGCGAGTTGCCCGTCGAGGAGGTCGAGGACACCGTTCCAGAACACGAGGAGGGCCCCGAGCGCGTAGAGCGGACGGACCCGTCCGGCGACGGCGAACGCGACACCAGCGGCTGCCGCCGTGAACACTGCGAGCACGCTCACGCCGCCGGGCGTGAGTCCCACACGCCTGGCCCCGGCGACGAACGGTGCCACCAACCGCTCGGCCAGGGGTCGCAGTGCGTCCAGTGTCATCGTTGCTGTCGTGAGTTGTAGTCAGGTTCCACAGAAATAACCCCGGGTTCGTCGCCCCGGGTATGGCCGTGGCCGGTATCGATAGTTAGCGAGATTGATATATAATATTTCAGATTGAAATAAAAACTTATAATTTATTAAATAATAAGTATCGAGAACACACAATCATATTCTGCCGAAACTACGGCCGGAGTAGGACTATCACAGCCACAGATTACGTAGAGTCCTTTCCCAGACAATCGCTAGATTAATAGCAAGAATATACACGATAACTAGGTTTAATTTGTAAAAAAACTATTATCGGAAGAAAAAAGAGAAGAGGAGCAAGCGTATTCGGTCGAGCCAGCCCCCCGGGCGAACCAGTTACTCACGCGTAGTTCCGTGGAGATCTCTCCGATCCAGTCCAGAAATATAATTTGGATATATAAAATTGATATATTATATTTAGGTATAGAACGGCTGTCCGGGGACAGCCTGGAGGTACTCCAGGACAGTGCTGCGGACACAACCCTGGGGACCGGTCGAACCTGCCAGCGTGCCCTGTCTACCTGCGAAGGGACGTTCCGTTGATCCAGCCTGTCGGGGCGCTCAGCCGGGACGTTCGCCCTGGGACTCCTTGCGCTGTAGCTGCGGTTCGTTGTTGCGCTCCCCGGCGACGAACGAAACGAGAATAGGAGAACTGGGAGTCACCGGGGAGCGTCGCTGCAGCAGTGGGCGAACGGACGAGTAACCGTGTGGCCGGCGCGACCCCTGTCTTTGGACCCAGTAGTAATGTGCACGGTCCCGAACGGTCAGTTCTCGAAGAAATAGGTAAAACCAAGAAATATTGAAAAATTCGATAAAAAATAAATTCGTAGAAAGGCAAGTATATACTCTGACTGTTTGTACCGCTGGCCGTGACTTTAGAACGAATTGACACCCCGTGGTGGCGAATCGCTTTTCCGAACGGCAGTCGTCAGGAGCAAAAGACCCGGCAACGGGACACCCGTCCCGAGATTCGAAGTAGTCGAAACGTAATCACCGGTGCAGACGGATCGTATGCAACTGGAGTCTCTGGCGGATCCCCTGCCCTGAAGGGCCGGTAACCGACGCGCCCTTGCGTGGAACGGCCCCTTACTTACAGCCATAGGGATGTAATTATCGGGCGTATTTGGTATACCACGACCCGCGTTAGGACCAGTTCGGGCAAGCATCTGTTCTCGATAATATACTCGGCTCTGCACGTTTAACTTGGGGCGCGATGTAGACTGCGTCAACGGCTGATGCTGCCGATAACAGATTTCCGGAGTTTATGAACGTGCAGAGCCGAGTTACAAGTATATGATTGGAAGACGCGCAGCAAACGTACGTCCACGAGGCGCCGGACTGCCCGGACCGCTTCAGCAAGGATACAGTTGCGTGAGTGCTGTATCAGTAAAGTGTACACCGTTCGTCGGCTGATACGGACTGTTGTGACTCGGTACCGCCGTCAGTTCCCTGACGAG
>JAZKTU010000157.1:0-6556 GCA_036625385.1 Halovenus sp.
GGGTCTGAAGCCCTGCTTCCGCGACGTTGACACCATACTGTGTCGTCCGCTCGATACTGTCGAGAACGAGCCCCAGCAGGTAGCCGTCTTCGAGTCCTTCCCCGTAGAGACGCTCGTCCATCGCCTCGATGTCGTCGAGCAACCGCTCCGCGTCGGCGATGACGCTCCCGAGTTCCTCGGGGTTGTCGAGCAAGCCGGACAGTGCCTGCTGGACGACAGTGCGGGCACGGCGGCCGAACGTCCCCAGTTCGTTGCCGATGTCTGCCGGTGGGGGGCCGGCGAGCCGGGACGCGGTCGTCGCGATCTTCTCGGCGTGGTCTCCGATCCGTTCGAGCTGCCTGGCCGCCATGTAGTACTCGAAGGGGGTCAGGTCGTCGTCGTTACCCATCGTCACCGCCGGGTCGACAAGCGACTGCTGGAACCCGCGGGAGACGAGTGCGAACAGCCGGTCGACGTCGTCGTCCTGCCGGGCCGTCCGCGTCCCGACCTCCCTGTCCGCGTCCACTACCGCCTCGACGGCGCGTTCGTGCATCTCCAGGGCCGTCCGTTCGAGTTGTGCCAGCGTCTGTTCCGGCGAGAGGTCCCCAACGTCGAGCATCGTCTGCGCGACGAGACTCGTCTCGTCTTCGGTGATCACTTCGAGACCGACGAAGTCCCGGATCGTCCGGACGAGCGCACGCCGCTGGTCTGTCGTCCGGATCTCTTCGACGTGGATCTGCTCACAGCCGGCGATGTAGGCGGAACCGATCGAGAGGGCGAGCGTCGCGGGGTCTTCATCGCCGGCCTGGATGGTCGAGGTGTGTCGTTCCTCGGCCGGGCCACAGCCGCTGCGGGTCATCACGAGTTGTTCGCCCCGCGAGTACAGGTTGACCAGACAGCCCGGCTCGATGTTCTGTCTGCCCGCCCAGTCTTTGGGGAGCGAGACCGTGTACGTCGAGCCGCCTGTCAACTGGACTTTGCGTTCGACTGGAGTTTCGTTGTCGTTCATCGGTTTCCTCCGGAGTGGAGCGGTAGTCCTGTCATCAGTAGATCAGTTCGTCGTCGTTTTCGACCATGTAGAGCGTCCGCGCACAGATGTTGACCGCGTGGTCGCCGACACGCTCCAGGTCCCGCACCGTCAGCAACGCCCGCGAGACGTCCTCGAGCGTCGATTCGATATCGAGCGACCGAGTGTCGACCGTCAAGAGGTTGCGAACGACGCGTTCGCTCGCCTGCCTGCACTGGTCGTCGAGTTGGTCGTCCCTGGCTGCGATGTCGCGGGCCTGGTCCGCGTTGTCGGTGGTGTAGGCCTCCATCGCGTCCCTGGCCATCTCGCCTGCCTCGGTAGCGATTGGCGCGACGTCGACGGTCTCGAGCAGTTCGCCGGCAGCGTCCCGGCCGTACGCCGCCAGGTTCGTCGCGAGGTCGCCGATCCGTTCGAGGTCGGTGACGATCTTGAACGAAGAGGTGATAAACCGGAGGTCGCTCGCGACCGGTTGCTGGAGTGCGATCAACTCGACGCACTCGCTCTCGATGTTGAGGTACCACTCGTTTAGCTCCCTGTCGCCCTCGATGATGCGACGAGCGAGTTCGCTGTCGCCGGTCTCCAGCACGGTGATCGACTGGTCGTAGCGCTTCAGGGCCCGGTCGGCCATCGCGCCCACGTTCCCGCGCAGGTCCAGCAACCGTTCCTGGTAGCTGCTCCGGGCCATGTTAGCCGAACTTCCCGGTGATGTAATCTTCGACGCGGTCGTCCTCCGGGTTCTCGAAAACTTTCTGTGTGTCGTCGAACTCGACGAGTTTGCCGCCGGTCAGGAAGACGGCAGTCATGTCCGAGATGCGGGCGGCCTGTTGCATGTTGTGGGTGACGATGATGACCGTGTACTCCGCCGCGAGGTCCTCGATGAGATCCTCGATTTTCGACGTTGCGATCGGGTCGAGCGCGGAGGCCGGTTCGTCCATGAGGAGGACATCCGGATCGACGGCGATCGCGCGTGCGATGCACAGACGTTGTTGTTGCCCCCCCGAGAGGTCGAGTGCTGACGTGTGGAGCTGGTCTTTGACCTCGTCCCAGAGAGCGGCCCGCTTGAGGGCATTCTCGATGATCTCGTCGGTAACCTTCTTGTTCTGGACCCGCAGTCCATAGGCGACGTTGTCGTAGATGCTCTTCGGGAAGGGATTGGGATGCTGGAACACCATGCCGATCTGGCGCCTGAGTGCGACCGGATCGATGTTGTCGCCGTAGATGTCGGTTCCTCCAAAACGGAGTTGCCCCTCGATCGTCGCGGACTCGACGAGGTCGTTCATCCTGTTGATACACCGGAGGAACGTCGATTTTCCACAGCCCGAGGGACCGATGATCGCAGTCACCTCCCGCTCGTGGATGTCGAGGTGGACGTCCTCGAGCGCCTGCTCCTCCCCGTAGTAGACGCTCAGGTTGCGGGCCTCGACGACCGCTGTGGCGTGCTCCTGGCGCGGTTCCGCTTCGGTATCCGACGTGACGTGTGTCTCGATCAACGAGCCGGAGTCGTTCGTTTCGTCTGTGCTTTCGGCCGGGGTGTCTGGTTCACTCATATTCGTATCCTCTCTTATCGCTGGTACCTATTCCGAATGACGATCGCGACGGCGTTCATCGTGAGCATCAACACGAGCAACACGATGGCGAGGGCCGCAACGACGCCTTTTCTGTACGCGGGGATGGCGTTCGCCGACGAAGAGAAGATCTTCAGCGGGAGCGCGGCGCCACTCGAGAACAGGCCGCTTGGTGTGGTGAACGTCGTCGTCGGGACCGCCAGGATGATCAGCGGTGCAGTCTCCCCGATCGCGCGGCCCAGCGCGAGGATCGTTCCGGTCAGAATGCCGGGAACGGCCTCCGGGAGAACGACGGAACGGACCGTCTGCCACCGGCTGGCACCCATGCCGTAGGAGGCTTCACGGAGCGAGTCCGGCACCGCCCGAACCGCCTCCTGTGCGGAGACGATGACGATGGGAAGGATCAGGAGGCCAAGCGTGGCCGCTGCGGAGAAGACCAGCCCGGGTGCAAAGTCCAGCACGTTGTTGAACAGCGCGAGCCCGAGCAGTCCGTACACGACTGACGGCACCCCGGCCAGGTTCGCGATGTTGAGTTCGACCAGGTTCGTGAGTCGCCCTTTCCACCCGGTTTCGGGCGCGTACTCCTCCAGGTAAATCGCAGCGCCGACCCCGACCGGGAACGCCATCAGCGCCATGAAACTGACGATCATGATCGACCCGACGATCGACGGGTACGCGCCTGCCTCGGTCGGAGTGATTCCGTTCCAGGAGTTGAGAAGTATCGTCGGCGTCACCCAGGTGTCCGGGCCGGTGACCGGGAGGAGCCCCTCCAGATACGCGCCGAGCAGAATGCCACCGACGATGATGAACGGGCCGGCCACGCCGACTCGTCCATCCCGATCGGTCACGACGGCGTCACCCACGACGTACGCAGTCGGCACGCCCATCCCGAGGAAGAGCACGACCAACAGCGGCGGGTTGGCCGAGACGGCAAGTGCGGCTGCGGCGACGGCGAGAGTGCCCCCGACGGCCGCCACCGCCGCCAGCAGCCCCGACCGGAGGCCGCGCTGACGGGTCACCAGGAAGCTGAGAATTCCAGTCACGGGGAGGCCAACGACACCGGCGTAGGCCGCCCAGATCGGCAACACCTCCAGGTACGGCCGGAGAACCCGATCCAGACCGGCAGTCCCGGCAGCACTGAGAGCCAGGACAGCCAGGACTGCGAGTACCCCGGCCAGGGATGTCCGCCGTCGGAGGACGGAGTTGGCGACCGCGATCGTCGGGACGCCGACTGTGACGGCGGTCACCAGGATGCCACGGCTAACCGGAATCGGGACGGATCCGAGGACGGGGACTCCGCCGAGGGACTCGTTGCCGAGTGCGAAGGTCACGTCGACCAGCGGGAAGATGAGCACCTCGGAGCCGAACGTCCAGACGATGCCGAGCACCGTCCCGAGCACCATCGCCGGCCCGATGAACGACGAGTGCTCGGTGTACTGCCCGTAGACGGCGATCGAGAGCGGCAAGCCGCCGGCCGTCACGAGGTAGACGAGTGGACCGTACGGACTCAGCGCCTTGAGGACGATAAACGCGGAGAGGCTGAGCGCGAGTCCGCCAAACACTGCCGCGGAGGCTCTGGCGTTTGCCCTCCTGACAGCTGGACGCCGCCGGCCGTACAACGTGAACGCCGACACTGGCGCGACCAGAGTGCCGAAAAAGAGGAGATACCACTCGAGTGACGTGGACAGTGGGCCGATTGCGTCGAAGAAAATGAACGCGAACAGCACGACCAGGGCGACGAGGCCGACGAGCGTCGCCGCGACCAGGATCGCCTCGAAAGCTTTCCCCTTGATTTCGTCGTACTGGAACCGTCCGCCGCGTTGCAGCGTCTCGGCAGACTCGGAGTCCGTTGCCATCTCAGTACTCCTCCTGATACCGCCGCCTGACGAGTTCGGCAAGGTAGTTCATCGTGAGTGTGAGTCCAAACAGCGTGATCCCGATTGCGAACATCCCCTCGTAGGCGACTGTCTCACCGAGGGATTCGGCACCCGCAATCTTGACCATCGCTGCGGTCATCGTCTCGATCGACTGTGTGAAGTTCTGGGCGAAGTCCGGAAAGAACGGCATTTTCGGGCTCTGTCCGGCGGCCATCGTCACGATCATCGTCTCGCCGATGGCCCGCGAGAGCGCGAGGACGTACGAGGAGACGATTCCCGAGGTTGCCGCAGGGACGACAATCGACGTCGAGACGTCGAATTTCGTCGAGCCGAGCCCGTATCCGGCTTCGCGGAGGCTGTCGGGCACCGCACTCAGGGCGTCCTCGCTGATCGAGGAGACCATCGGGATAATCATCACACCGACGGCGATGCTGGCCGACAGCGCGTTGAACGCCCGCAGAGAGGGCACGACCAGCGTAAACTCCCCGACGACGAAAGTGAACTCGGGCAACAGGGGGACCCAACTGGGGATCACCGGGAGCGAGAAACTCAGCCACTCCGGAATGATGGTCTGTGTGATCGGTAACGGAACGTCAAGAAGCGGTGTCAGGTAGACCAGCGCGAAGTAGCCGTAGATGACCGTCGGGATCCCTGCCAGGATCTCCAGGACCGGTTTGACGATTCCGCGGACGCGTGGGCTCGCGTACTCGCTGAGATAGATCGCAGCCCCGAGCCCGACTGGAAGAGCGATGACAGCGGAGCCGATAACGACGATGAGTGTCCCACTGACCAGCGGGAGCACACCGTAAGACGGCGTATTACTGAGTGGCGACCAGTTCTGTCCGGTCAGGAAGTCCATCGGGGAGACCGTCTCGAAGAAGGTCAGCGCCTGACCGGAGAGTGCTAGGATGATACCGACGGTGACTGCAATAGTCAGCACTGCACAGGCGGCGAGCAACCGGCCGTAGAGGCGCTCTTTCCGGACGACGAACTCCGACCGTTCGAGCGCTGACGTCTCGGTTTCTTGTTCCTGGCTCATTTTATCGTGTGTTAGCTTTCGGTCGAGCGAAAAATAACCGATGGTTCTCAGTCAGGGTCGCCGCTTAGATGTTCTGGTTGAGTTTGTCGAGGTTGTTCTGGACCCGATCGTCCGAACTCGGGACGTAGCCGATATCGTTGGCGATGAAGTCCTCGCCCGACTGTTCGATCATGAACCGACAGAACTCCTGCACGACGGGTTTCTCCGCGAGTTTGTTGTCGTTCGCGTAGAAAAACAGCGGGCGGGCGAGCGGATACTCGCCGCTCTGGGCCGCTTCGAGGCTCGGCGCGACCGCTTCGCCGCCGCCCTGGCTGATTGCGAGGGCCTTGACGCTGTCGGGGTTGTTGACGTAGTAGGCGAAGGGGAGGTACCCGAACGCAGCCTCGTTCGACGCGACGCCCTGTGCGATCGTGTCGTCGCGTTCGGTCCCCTCGTAGTCCTCTCTGATCGAGTCCTCCTCGCCGACGACCGTCTCGGTGAAGTAGTCGAACGTCCCCGAGGTCGTGGCTGCGCCGTACAGGTCGAACGGTTCGTCCGGCCAGTCGGAGTTGACGTCCGCCCACGTCTCGGGTTTCGTTTCGGGCGACCAGATCTCACCGATCGTCGACACATCCATCGAGTCGACCCAGTCGGCGTTGTTGTTGACGACGACCGTGAGTGCGTCCTGGGCGACCTGGAACTCGATCGGGTCGATACCGTTGTCCCGGCAGTCCTGCAGTTCGCTGTCCTTGATCGGACGACTCGCGTTGTTGATGTCGCTGTCGCCCGGGATGAAGACGTTCTTGAAGCCGCCGCCGCTCCCGTCCTTGCTCAGGTTGAACTCCACCTCCGGGTGCATCTGAACGAACTGCCGCCCGACTGCCTGGGACACCGGGAACACCGTACTGCTTCCGGAGACGCGAAGGGTGCCCGACAGCTCCATCTCTCCCCCATCGTCACCGCTGCCGTCGTCACCACTCCCGTCACCGCTCCCGTCGCCTCTACAGTCGTCACGACTCCCGTCACCCCGGCCGTCGGAACCGCGCCCGTCCAAGCGCCGGGAGGCACCCCTCCCTGCAACCCTGCCGTC
>JAZKTU010000002.1:0-84002 GCA_036625385.1 Halovenus sp.
GCCCGGAACCACGCTCTTCCCACGGCGACGAGGTCTCACCCCGCTCCCGGGTGTGGATGTCACTATTCATAGGGTTCGCCGACCTGGTCGAGGAACGCCTCGCCAATGGGCCGCCAGAGAGACGGAAGTCACGGGAATTTCGTCGTCGAGGCGAAGTGACCTGTATTCCGAGCTGCAGGGACACAAAGATAATGACAGTTATCGGTACTTTTAGCAGGCTCGTCATCAATAGTGGTAGTATCCCACATCACAGTGGGGGATGTTATGACACGCAAGTCATCATCCAGAGACGAGAGGAAAGCGCTCTCCGAAGAACTGAGAACGACACTCGACCGGCGACAGCTACTCCGAGGGTTGGGGGCCGGAACAGCCGTTGCCGCCCTCGGCCTCGGGAGTGTCGGCACCGCTGCAGCCGAGACGTACGTCAGCGGCGGTGGCGATGCGCTGCAGACGGCGGTCGACAACGCGAGTGATGGCGATACGATCGTCGTGACGGATTCGGCGACGTACGACCCGGTCACTATCGATGTCAGCGTCACGGTAGAGACAGACGCTGATCCGACGATCGAGGGCGACGGTGGTACGGGGGCGGCAGTGAGTATCGATTCCGACGACGTGACGGTCGAGGGGTTCACCGTCACGAACCCGGATGGGCTTCTCGGTATCAAGGTCCAGCCAGGATACGACGGCGCGACGATTACGGACAACACAGTCGAAGATGTCGGTCCAACCGGACGGCTCGGCGTGACCGGCATCATCGTCGGCCAGGGCGACCACGACGACATCGAGATTACGAACAACCTCATCCAAAATCTCGATCAGGAGACAACCGACGACTCCAGATTCCCGACGGTCAACGGGATCCTCTTCGATGCGGACAACAGTGATCCGGGAACGGTCTCGAACACAGCGGTCAACAACAACACGATCCGTGACGTCGAGAGCGACATCGCCCCACTCGGAATCGTCGTCCAGCACGAGACCGACGGCGTCGATATCAACAACAACGAAATCAGCGATCTTGAAGCCGCTGACGACACCGACTCGGATCCGTCAGACGGTGTCGATTTCGGATTCACGTTCGCACAGGGGATCAACATCGCGTCGCCGTCGACGACCGACACGGTCGTCAATGGCAACGTGATCGAGGACATCACGAGTGCGGAGACGATCCTGCCCGAGGCAGTGAAGATAGACGGCGACGGTGGCGGCGTCAAATTCCGAGCGAACCAGTTCCTCGTCGCAGTCGGTCTCAACAACCGGAACGGGACGGACGGCGGCAGCCGAGATCCGTCAGGCGATCCGGTCGTCGACGCGAAGAACAACTACTGGGGCAGTCCGAAGGGCCCAGAAGAAGCGGATTTCAATCAGGATGGCGATGACGACGAACGAAGCGACGTTGTGGGGAACGTCACGTTCGAACCGTTCCTGATACTGTCGGCTGTAAGTTCGTAAAAATATTCGGCACCCCGGGGTCCCGAATTATTTTCGAGATGTTACAGCCGACAGTATGAGGAATCCACCAGGTGAAAGCTGAGAACGAGGGGACGGTCGCGAGGGGGACCGAGCGGCCTATCCGCTCTGCTATGCGGGAGGGCAGACCGGGAAGAAACGGACACGAACCGACGAACGAAGTGCTGTCTGTACTTGTACTCGAGCCCGGACCACACGAGTCTACCGTCCAGGTGTGAGTCCCGTGGGGCGGGTCGACCGGCCCGTCGGTCTCGTCAGGTCTCGTGGTCCATGCTCCCGTCGGAGCGAGGACCTGTAACTGTCGGTACGGCAGGAAGACCCGTATAACCGGGAAACGACGACAGGGAGGCGAGATTGGGAACTACTTTGTTGCCGTACACGGAGTGATGGGTATGAGGAACAGCCGAGTGCTCGTCACGGGTGGTGCTGGCTTCATCGGGTCGAACATCGCCAACCACCTCGCGGGGAGCAATCAGGTGCACGTTCTCGACAATGGCTATCTCGGGACGGCGGAGAACCTCGACGAATCGGTCACGTACCACGAGCGAAGCGTCCTCGAGGACGACCTCCCGACGGACGTGGACGTCGTGTTCCATCTCGCAGCCCTCTCGTCGTACGCGATGCACGAGGAGGACCCACAGCGGGGCGCACGGGTCAACGTGGAGGGGTTCGTCAACGTCGTCGAACAGGCACGGCAGGACGGCTGTGACACCGTCGTCTACGCCTCGACGTCGTCGATTTACGGCAGTCGGACGGAGCCATCCCCCGAGGGCATGGCTGTGTCGGTGAACACCGGCTACGAGGCCTCGAAGATGAGCCGTGAAACCTACGCGGAGTACTTCTCGAACCACTACGACGTGTCCCTGGCCGGGCTGCGGTACTTCTCCGTGTATCAGGGGTACGGCGGCGCGGAAGAACACAAGGGGGAATACGCGAACGTTATCGCGCAGTTCGCCGACGATATCGCGAACGGTCGGGCCCCGAAGCTGTACGGGGACGGGGAACAGACGCGGGATTTCACGCACGTCTCCGATATCGTCCGCGGCACGGTGCTCGCTGCGGACCACGAACTCGACGGTGTCTACAACCTGGGAACCGGGGAGCGATATTCGTTCAACAGGGTCGTGGCGTTGATCAACGAACAACTGGGGACGGAGGTAGAGCCGGAGTACGTCGAAAACCCCATTCCCGCGGACGTGTACGTCCACGACACCTGCGCCGACCCGTCGAAGATACGCGAGGCGACCGGCTGGGAACCCGAAATCGACCTGCAGGAAGGTATCAGACGGGTCTGTCGCCGGTACGCGGACTGACACCGGAAGGGTCACCCGGCGGTAGCGACGCCAAAACCTGCTACCAGAACCGAAATGTTGACTTCACCGCACCGGTTTCTCTGGGATAGATGGACATTCAGGGCCGGGACCTGCCCGCGGAGTTCACCGCCGAGCGGACGGCGTTGCTGTTCGGTGTGTTGACCGGGATATTTGGGATTGCACTCGCTGTCAACGAGTTCGCGAAGTCGCCCGAACTCGACTTCCAGGCGTACTACTTTGCCGGCCGCGCTGTCGTCCGTGGCGAACCGTTCGTCGGCTGGGCGATCACCGAGGGGACGTTTCTCACCGGGAAAGCCTACGTCTACAGCCCGATCACGGCGCCAGTGTTCTCGTTTTACACGGTGTTCCCGGGGTGGAAGTCGGCCTACGTCCTCAACGTGCTACTCCTGTCGGTGGTGTTTTTGCTGATCGGCCGGCTCTGTCTCACGTTCGTCGCGTCTCATGGCCGCTCTCTCGCGCGGGTCGACCGGTGGTTGATCATGGGGTTCTGCCTGTTCTCGGGCCACACGGTACTTGGCATCTACAGGGGGAACATCGACCCGTTGATGCTCCTCCTCATCGCTGTTGGCTTTCTCGCTGTCGAACGGGGAGACGAAGTGCAGGGCGGCGTCCTGTGGGCGGTTGCGGCACTGTTCAAACTGTTTCCAGCGTTTCTCGGCATCTGGCTGCTCTACCGGCGTGCGTCCCGGGCAATCGTCGCCGCAGTGGTGACGGGAGTCGGGTCTACGCTTCTTGGCGTCGCAGTGTTCGGGATCGACGCCCACGTCCAGTTTTTCGAGTTTATTCTCTACGAGCGGAGCCGGGAAGGGGCGTTCCAGGGCGGTCTCGACCCGACGATCACGTGGATCACGCTCCGCCGGCCGCTCTCGCAGGTGCTCGCGCTCTCGGGAAACCAGCTTTTTGTCGTCGCAACGGTGATCATGGCGCCCTTTGTCTATCTGCTCTACAGGGAGGCCGAAACGGCGCTCGACCGGACAGTCGCCTTCTTCGGGACGATGCTCGTCTTGCTCATCACCATCGTGCCCTCGACGCTGAACTACGTCGTGTATCTCTACTTTCCGCTCGTCCCACTCCTGTACCTCACGGACGACCGACGGACCAGACAGCTCTTGATCGCTGGGCTGGTACTAGTCTCCATACCGCTTTACCCACAGCACGTGGAACTGCTCCTGAATGCGGTCCCGCTGTCGGCCGGGATCGAAGCGGCGACAATGGACGCCGTGCGGGCAGTGATGTCCTACGTGTCGATCCCTCTCGTCGGGTTTCTGGTGTTGCTTTCGGGCTGTCTTCGGTACGTTCGTCTCCCGAAACCGCCCACGAAAGCCTGAGACGGACTGTTGTGAGTGTTTTCGGCACGACTCCCACAGCGTTTCATACTGCCGGCTGTGCGCCCGTGAGCAATTTCGATCCCCGGGGAGTCGAATATCTTCACGTAGTTATAGCCGGCAGTATCAACTGCCGAGGCGTGAGACGTGCGTCGGCCCGGTGGCGATCCGAGCACAGCGAGGCGAGCCTCGTCAGTGAACTGACGGCGGGACCGAGTCCCAACAGTCCGTATGAAGCCGGCCGTGTCGAATCCCCCGCCCAGCGGGAGAGGTTAGCGGCTGTGCTGAACCCGGAGGGTCGACCAGCGCGATCCGTGCCGTCTCTGATCGTCCCCGTCCCCGCCCCACGGACGAGAGGGCGTACGTCCGGTCGGCGGAGCGACGGCGGACCGCAGTCACCGTCGAGAAGGCCCCCCGGCGGGCGCACAGCGTCGTCACGAACCACCTATATACTCGTCCGTAGACGTACCCAAAACTAGGATGTTTTATTTCGGTTACCCTTGATTCACCGAGTGATGCGTCGACGCCAATTCGTGGGCATGCTGGCGGGCGTGACGGCTGCCGGAACCGCAGGAGCAGCGGGCACAAAGGCCTTTCCGGTTGGGCCGGCTTCGAGGGTAACGGCAACTGAAGAGGGACAGATCGGACAGACGCTGTTCGCGTCGACGAGCGGGCTATTGGCGGCCGACGGGGGCCGCTGACCGACGACTCGCTCGTCGCTAGCTTCGCCAAGTCGACTGCGGAGGTCCGCGACCGTGACGGGGACGGCGCCGTCGCCGGGGTCGGCTCCATCGGAGGCAACGGCGAACCTCAACGCGTTGGCCGGTGAACTCGGCACCGGATTGCGCGTTGGCGACGACCGCGTGACCGACGCCGTGAACGACGTGGCCAACGACCGGGACCTGCCGACTGCCACCGACATCGACGTCTCGCCGGGGCCGGGCCGGAATCGCGGACGCGGCGATGGAAACGGATAGCGATCCGACGGTCGCACCGGCGCGGGAAGGAGACGAGGACGTGGCCGCACCGATGAGAAGCGTCCGGCAGTCGTAACGACGAACGTCCCGACACCCCGAGTCACGGCGCAATCGTTGACGGGAGGAGGCTCCGGAGATGCTGTCGGAGCTGTCGACGGCCACGGCTCGTCACCGTGTGGCGGAGATGGCGCTCCCCGGACTGGGCAAGCCAGAGGAGCTTGTAAAACGACCCGAATTCCGGATAGTCGGGGGGCAGCGACCGGTGGCGCCGGTAGCCGGTTCGCAACGCCGTCCGGAGACGCTCGCTCTCCCGCGCCGGGAACCGGAACCAGTCGATGAAGCGCATCTCCGCCCGCGAGAGTGCGTATCCGGCTGTCGTGACGTGTGCGTTCCCCCAGTCGAGCAGGGCGGTGATCCGGCCGGCGTCGTCGACGAGCAGATTCCCGGGAAAGAGGTCACCGTGGGTGAGAACCGGCTGCAGATCTTCCAGGCCGGGATAGCTCCGCAGGAGTCGCCGTCCCCGTTCCGGGAAATCGAAACCCCGCGGGTCACGGACACGGAGTTGTCCGTCCGCCGCCGCGACTCCCCCCGTCCGCTCGAACTGGTGACTCCCGTGGAGTTGTCCGAGGATCTCGCCCACCTCGCTGACGACCTGGCGTCGGACCGGCAGCGTCAGCTCGTCGTACTGGGCTGGAGTGGTACCCTCACGGAACTCGTAGAGCCCCCAGCGCGTTCGTCTGTGCCCGTCACGGAGTGCCCCGGACGCAAGAACTGCCGGGACTGGAAGGCTGGTCGTCCGCCCGACCAGACGGAGAACGAGCGGTTCGACGACGTCGCCAGTGCGGACGCTCGGACCGCCCACCTTGCAGACAGCGCGCGCCGGCGTCCCGTCGAGTTCCAGCACGTACGTCGCGGCCATCCGGCCGTTGCCGGGCAGTTCGCAGGACCGGACGGAACAGCCCAGAGCCGTCTCGACAACCCGCTCGATAGCTGCTGGCGGCGCCGTCACGGTGCAACCCTACACAACCGGGGAGTTAAGTACCATCGGTTCTTCGCGTCCGATTCGGTACTCTAAAGCCGCCCGTGGTCGAATTGGTTTCGTAGAAATGGCCCGCTGTACGACACCATGTTAGGGAAAAGACAAGTAATCCTGGGGATCCTCATCTGGCTGCTGATCTTCGGGGTGTTCGTCGTGCTGGCAGGCATCGGGGATTTCGTGGAGACGCTCTCGACGATCTCGCGCGACGAACTGGCAGTGATGCTCGCTGCCGTCGCTGTCGGGGTCGTCTCGATGGGGTCGTGTCTCTACGTCCTCGTTCGTAGCCTCGGACTCGGGCTCTCGCTCTTCGAGGCGGTTTTCCTCAACACGGCGGTGAGCCTCGCGCACAACCTCACGCCGTTCGGTCAGGCCGGGGGCGTCCCGATCGGCGCGGCGATCCTCTCGACACGCTCTGACAGCAACTACGAGGAGTTTTTCGCCGCGCTCTCGATGAAAGATCTCGTCAGTTTCGTCCCGGCGATCCTCGTGTTCGTGATCGGCGGCTCGTACATCCTCCTGTACGAGCAATCAGTCCCGGACCGACTCAGGCCGCTTTTCGGGATCTTCGCATTCATGGTGGTGCTCATCTGCGGGACGGTACTCCTCGTCCGCCAGTACTCGGAGGTGGCACATCGGTTGCTCGGACGCCTCGTGGGGTGGGTAAACCGGACCATCGCCCGTCTGCCCTTCGTCCCGACACTGGACAGCGAGGAACTCCAGACGCGTCTCGACAACTTCTCCGCATCGATCGGGGAGATCGCCTCGGATCGGAAGACAGTCGTCCTGGCGAGTTCGCTCGCGACGACCGCCTTCCTCGCGCAGGGAACGTTGCTCTGGCTGACGCTCGGTGCCGTCGGCGTCGAGGTCCCGTGGACCCTCGCCGTGTTCATCGTTCCTGTCTCCTTGCTCGCGTCCGGGTTGCCGCTTCCGGGCGGCAGCGGCGGCGTCGAGAGCGTCCAGATCCTCACGTTACTGGCTGTCGCCAGCCCTGACAGCACCTCGACGATAACGGCGGTGGTGCTCAGCCGCGGGCTCGTGTTCTGGACACCGATCGTCCTCGGTTCGCTCACGCTTCTTACCCTGAACGTACAGAAGATACGCACGACCGAAGGGAAAGAAGGATAGTGACACCCGGAGAAGTGACGGACATGAAAGATCAGCAGTTCGTCGAGTCGGACTGGGATTACTGTTTTCTCCTCGATGCCTGCCGATACGACGTCTTCAGTGACGTCTACGACGACTACTTCGACGGTACGCTCGAGAAGCGCCGGTCGCTCGGATCGTCGACCCCCGAGTGGGCGACACGGACGCTCACCGGCGACCTCGATATGGCCTACTTCTCGGGGAATCCCTTTATCAACAGCCTCGGGATCCCGCTGAACGAACTCAAGTGGGGTGCGAGCTGTGATTACGAGTGGACGGCAGTCGACCACCTCGGGGAGGTCGTCGACGTCTGGCAGGAGGGGTGGGACGACTCGCTGGGAACAGTCCCGCCGGACAGCCTCAGAGAGTCGTTTTTCGAGCACCGGGACGCTGTCGCGCGGCGGGAGCGAACTGTCCTCCACTACATGCAACCACACGCCCCGTTTCTCGAACGCAGCGACGGCAGGAAACTCACGATGATCCGGGAAGGCATCAAACAACAGGGCGAGGGCCAGGACGAGAGTCGCTCGGTCCTGTCGCCGATCGGCGAGAAAGTCCGACCGGTCGTCGAGTCCGTCCTCGAGGGGAGTTCGCTCGCGATGAAGGCCGGTCTCATGCTCGAACTCGACACGAGGTCGATTCTCAGCAACGGAACGCGCGAGACAGTGATGGAGCACCACGAGAAGAACCTCCGGATCGCACTCGAGAGTATCGTCGAGTTCGTCGACGAACTCGAGGGGAACATCGTCATCACTGCCGACCACGGCGAGGCGTTCGGCGAGCAGGGGATCTGGGAACACCATATCGAGACACATATCCCGCCGCTGATCGAGGTACCGTGGCTCGAACTCGGCGGGAGAGAATGATACGTCTGCTGAAAGGATATCGTTCGAAACAGTATATTTATACCAGTCCACACAGTCAGGTCCGATAATCGATGCGGGTCGCTCATTACTGTGAGTTCGAGGACGTCGTCAGCGGGGGGATTCGAGAATCCGTCCGCCACCAGCGACAGATGCTCGAGAAACGGGATATCGAGTACGCCGTCGACCCCGAACTCGACGCCGACGTGCTCCATCTCAATCTCATGGGGCCACGGTCAGTCTACTACGCCAAGCGAGCGACCAGGCGAAACATTCCCGTCGTCATCCACACGCACGTGACCGCCGAGGACTTCGGCGGGAGCTTCCGGTTCACCAACCTGCTTGCTGGCCCGCTCCGCCCGTATCTCGAACGGGCCTACGGACTCGGGGACCTGCTCGTCTGTCCCTCCAGGTACAACCGGAACTTGATCGAGGAGTACACCGATGTCCGGACAGCCGTCGTCACGAACGGGGTCGATACCTCGAAACTTGACGGCCACGAGTCGCTTCGGTCGGAGTATCTGGAGCGGTTCGACCTGTCGCCCCCCGTGGTATTCTCCGTTGGCCACGTGATCAAGCGGAAAGGACTGGAGGCGTTCGTCGAGACCGCCCGGCGGATGCCGGAACTCGACTTCGTCTGGTTTGGCCCGCTGGACCGCTCGCTGAAGGGGCGCTCGACGAAGCGGCTGATCGATTCGTCCCCGGAGAACTGTACGTTCACCGGGTACGTCGACGATATCCGGGGAGCATACGCGGCCGGTGACATTTTTTTCTTCCCGACACACGAGGAAAACGAGGGCATCGCGCTCCTCGAGGCGATGGTCACCGGGACGCCGGTCGTCGTTCGCGACATCGAGACGTTCGACTGGCTGGAGGCGGGTACACACTGCCTGAAAGCGACGGACGGCTTCGAGGAGCCACTTGAGCAGTTGAGAGACGACAGTCTCCGGGACCGCCTCGGCACAAACGCGGCCGACCTCGGGAGCGAGTACGCGCTGTCGAACGTTGCGGACCGACTCGAAGCCTGTTACACGGAGGTACTCGCATGAAGATCGGATTTTTCACTGACGGGTACTTCCCCAAAATCGACGGTGTGGCGTACACGCTCAGACTCTGGCGTGACCGACTGGAGGAGAGGGGTCACGAGGTGTGGATCCTCTATCCCGACGGCAAGTACGTGCCTGCCGACCGGGAGATCCCGATCCGGTCGCTGCCGAACCCGTTCTATCCCGGCTACCGGATCGGGCTGTTCAGGCGAGCGTCGACGTTGCCCGACTTCGATATCGTCCACGCGCACAGTCCGGCCTCCGTCGGGCTGCTGGGGCTGTACTACGCCCAGAAGAAGGACGTGCCGGCGGTGTACACACACCACACGCCGATCGAGGCGTACTTCGACCAGAGCATCAACTCCGAGTCGGTCGCCCGGTTGCTGAGCGATATTTACGTGCCGATCGAGAACAACATCATCGAGCGGTTCGACGTCGTGACCGCCTCGACCGGTGACATCGACCGGGACGTTGACCCGGTGGAGTTGCCGGTCGGTGTCGATCTTGAGTACTTTTCGCCACGGAACGTCCGTTCGGCGGAGGACCAGACGCTCATCGGCTACAGCGGCCGGATAAGCATGGAAAAAAACGTCGAAGAACTGCTCCGGGTTGCGAAGCGCCTCTCTGCGTGTGATTTCGTCATCGTCGGCGAAGGCCCCCGGCGGGAGGCCCTCGAGGAACGGGCCCCGGGTAACGTCGTGTTCCGGGATTTCCTCCCGCGGGAGGTACTCCCCGAATTTTACTCCGCGCTCGACGTGTTCGTCACTGCGTCGACAGCCGATACACTGGGGCTTGCGACCCTCGAGGCGAACGCCTGCGGAACGCCCGTCGCGGCGGCCGACGTCGTGCCGTTTACCGAGACGATCGGGCCGCAAAACGGGGCGCGCTTCGCGTACGGCGAGACTGGCTCGATGGCAGCCGCGATCGACCGCTGTCTCGCCGAGACCTGGGAGCCCCGGGAGGGTGTCGAGGAGTACTCCGCCGACCGGACGATCAGTGAACTTGTAAGGATCTACACCGAATTACGTGCATGACCGAGTTCCTCCTGGAGTTGGCGCTACTCTTTGCGGTCGTCCTCGTCGGGAGTTCCGTCTCCTACCTGCGCTGGAAGTGGAAGCGGGTCAGCGACGATGTGTCGGGGAAGACGCCGCTCGACTACCTCTGGCAGGTGCTCTTGCCGCTTTATTTCGTCGTCCTGTTCACCGTCGTCACGGGCGGACTCGCCGGCCTCGTCCAGGCGCTGATCGCGACGGTACTCTCGTTTTTCGGGTGGTTCATGCTGCTCGACAAACTCGTCTCACAGGAACGGGCCGAGGCGTTTTTCGGGAGGTAGCCAGCCGGTCGGCACACCCCAGGCGCGGACCCGGGGCGGTGCAGCAACCGGGAGAGCAGACGGATGCGTCCGGACGTTTATCTGCGAGGCTCCCGATTGTACAGTATGGCAGTGAGCTTCGATTTCGGCGGCGAGGTTGCGCTGGTAACCGGTGTCGGCGGCGCGCTCGGAAGCGCGGTCGCGGAGCAGTTCCTGGCGGCTGGCGCGACTGTGTGTGGCGCTGATGTCGTCGACGCCGACAGCGAGGACTTCCTGTTCGAGGACGTCGACCGCATCGACTTCCACAGGGCTGATTTTACCGACGAGACGGCAGTCGAAGAGACGATCGGGAGGATCGTCGACGAACACGGCCGGCTCGACTACCTGCTGAACATCGCGGGGACGTGGCGCGGCGGCAACCCGGTCGAGGAGACAGACGTCGACACGTTCGATTTCCTGTTCGACGTGAACCTGAAGACGATGTTTCTCGCCTCGAAACACGCCATCCCCCACGTCCGCGAGCAGAACGGGGCGATCGTCAGCGTCTCCGCACGCTCCTCTCTCGAGGGTGGCGAAGGCGACGGGATCTACCGGGCGACGAAGGCCGGTGTCCGACTCCTGACCGAGACCATCGCAGCCGAGAACACCGGCGACCTCCGTGCGAACGCCGTGATGCCGAGTGTCATCGACACGCCAATGAACCGGGATATGATGGCGGACGCCGACTTCGACGCCTGGGTCGACCCGGTCGAGATCGGGGACACGATGCTGTTTCTCTGTAGCGATGCGAGCAGCGCAACGAGCGGAGCAGCCGTCCCCGTCTACGGAGAAGCGTAGGCGGGGAAAGACCGAGCGCCGTCACCGGAATCGCTGGACCGAGAGTGCGACGACGAGGACAAACAGGCCACCCAGCAGGAAGAGGAGGCCGGCGGCGAGCGCAGGGTCGAGCCCGAACAGTGTCTCGATTGACTCGGTGGCCGCGTCGGCGGCGGCCCCCGCCGCGTCGTCACCACCCGCATCCTCGGTTGCGATGGCGGGCCCCGAATCCGCTGCTCGGTCCCCGCTGCGCCCGATCCACCAGTTCGTGGCGAGGCCAATGGCCGCACTGGCCGGGAGCAACAGGGCGAAGACGCCGGCGAGTCGGCCGAGGATACTCCTGAGCGACCCCGTCGTGTCGTCCCCGGCAAAGAGCACCAGCGATTCGTCTGTCGGGGCGTAGACGTCCATCTCCGATCCGCGCGCGGAGTACCACGTGTCGACGACTTCGACGAGGTCGGCGTCGGTCAGCTTCTCCAGGTGGTACTGGATGTTCTGCACCGAGGTATCCGTGACCGTGGCGAGGTCCGACGCCGTCTGTGGCTCGCGGTGGAGTTCGAGAAAGATATCCCGGGTCGTGCCCGAGGCGAGGGCCTCGAACACCTCGTCGGCTGTCTCGTCGTCGAGGTCGACGAGCCGGGGCTCGTCTGCCTCCCGTGTGACCGTGTCGCGAAGTGGAAACAGACTACTCATGCTACGTGCCTCTAAGCAACTGTGTATTAAGAAAGTATGCAAAGCACAAAGAGCCATTTTAGTCACCGGGGACAGCCCCGATGGCCCGCCGACCGGGCTGGGAGAACAGCCGAGAGTGTGCCAGCGGCCACCAGAGGACGCCGAGTCGAAGGTCAAAAGGACTGTTTGAACCGGGCCGGACTGGCGCTCGCGGGTCGGGGACGCGCCGGTCCATCTGTCCTCCGTCAGACACCCCCGGTACACTTATTTGAGTCAGGGTACAGTGCTCGCGTATGGAAAACGAGGGGACAGTCGTGACAGTCGAGGTCGATCTGCCGGCGACACTGCTTTCCGATATCGACGAGTACGCGGTCCGGAACGGGTACGAGAATCCGAGTGCAGTCGTCCGCGAAGCGCTGCGGGAGTAGATTCGCCACGTTCAAGCCACCCCGCCGCAAGCCTACCCACATGACACGCTCCGTCTGGTTGAAAGCCGACGACGAGGTCGGAGACTGGGAGGCCCGCAAGCGCCGCATTACCGCCGGACTCGAGGCGGGCGTCGACTGGATGCTGGTCGATCAGCACGACGTCTCCCGCGTTCGTGACCTCGGCGAGGTCAACGTCGCTGCCTTCGCCGGTGACGACGTCCACGTGATGGAAGCGGAGTCCGAAGCGGTCGAAGCCGACGCGACGATCGTCGGCAAGGACGGGGAGGGTGACGGGACGGTCGACCTGCCGCCGGACTTCGCGGGGTCGGCGGACCTCTCCACGCTCCGTCGGGACGACGAGGCCACACAGGGCGGCTACGTCCGGATTCTCGACGAGGATTACGAGGCATTCGCCGAGGCAGTCGCCCACGACGCCGAGTACACCATCGTCGTCGGGGAGGACTGGCAGATAATTCCCCTCGAGAATCTCATCGCGCGGATCGGGGACGAGACGACACTGGTCGCGGGTGTCCGGACTGCCGAAGAGGCGCAAACGGCCTACGAGACGCTCGAGATCGGTGCCGACGCCGTTCTGCTGGATACCGACGACCCCGACGAGATACGCGAGACGGTCACCGCCCGCGACGCCGTCGACCGCGAGCAACTCGACCTCGAATGGGCCGAACTCACCGCGGTCGACCAGACCGGTTCTGCAGACCGGGTCTGTATCGACACCGGCTCGCTGCTGGACCACGACGAGGGGATGCTCGTCGGGTCGATGTCCCGCGGGCTCTTTTTCGTTCACGCCGAAACTGCCGACTCGCCGTACGTTGCTTCCCGGCCGTTCCGGGTCAACGCCGGGGCCGTACACGCGTACCTGCGCACCCCGGGCGGCGAGACGAGTTATCTCTCGGAACTGCGAAGCGGTGACGAGGTCCAGGTGGTCGATACGGACGGGAACACCCGCGAGGCGATCGTCGGCCGGTCGAAAATCGAGAAACGCCCGATGTTTCGCGTGCAGGCCGAGACGAGCAACGGCGACCGCATCGAGACGCTCCTCCAGAACGCCGAAACAATCAAACTCCACACCCGCGAGGGGCGCACCGCCGTAACCGACCTCGCCGTCGGCGACGAGGTACTCATCTACTACGAGGAGACGGCACGCCACTTCGGCGAGGCTGTCGAGGAGAGCATCATCGAGAAGTAACCGGTCACTCGTCGGTGGCGTCGAGCGGCGTCGTACACCAGTGACAGAAATCGAGGTCGGCGTCCAGTTCCTTGCCACAGTTGGGACACTCCGTGACCGCCCCGGGACGGGCGTGGGTATCGTCGCTGGCAGTCAGTTCCGGGTCGGCGGCGGAGGGCCGGTTGTGGTTGATCGCCATCCAGTAGGCGTCGACGATGCACAGCGCGGAGAGACTGGCGAGGGCGAGGTTCACGAAAACCGAGGCCCCGTCGGTGGTGGCCCTGAACTCCTCGAGTGAAGTCACGGCAAGCAGGTCGGGCACGAGCACCAGCCAGGCACCGACAACGAGCAGGAGCCAGAGGATCGCTCTGCTCCATTCCCGGAGGTAGGCGTGGCCGAGACCGGGCGCCAGGACGGTCAGCAGGGCGGCAAGCCACGGACGCTTGCGGCCCGACGTGTTCCCGTTCACGCGTGCAAATCCAGCCAACGGATGTTCAATGTTCCGGGAGGCGTCGACCGGAGAGCTGGTCGACCAGCCGGCGCAGCGTCCCGAGGGTGTACTGCCCGGGGGCGGTCGCCGCCGCTGGGTCGACCGGCGCGTAGCCGAGACAGGAGCCATACAGCGGGGCAACGGCCCGGGAGTGCCTTCCCGCCTCCCCCATTGCCATCGTCGCAACCCGTTGTCCCGCCGCAGTCAGGTCACGGGTAACAGTCAGCAAGTCGAGTACGTCGTCGCGGCTCCGGGCAGTCACCGCGAGCTTGCCAATATCGCCGTGCTCGCAGGCGGACGCGAGCAACGAACGCAGCGTGTCGGGCGGTGGCGTCGACTCGAAGTCGTGAACGGAGACGACGGTCCGGACGTCGTGCTCGCGGGCGGTCGAGAGCACGTGACCGGCGTCGCCAGCCCGGACCGCCGCGAGTTCGACATCGACGGCAGTGACGGTCTCCTGGCTCAGGACAGCCGCGAGGGCGTCGAGCCGGGCCGGGGTATCGTCGGCCTCGCCACCCTCCCACGCGACGCGGTTGGTCACGAGCAAGGGGAGGGAACCGTCGTAGCCGCGGACGGCATCCGGACCACCGGTCGAGAGGTCCATCCGGAACTCGAGGAGGTCCGCCTCGTCGCGTGCCGCCGGCTCGTCGTCGAGGTCGGCAGTGCTCGCCGCCAGCCGGAAGGAAGCGAAGTCCATGGCCGCTCTACCGCAGAGACGGACAAAAACCTGCGGGATGGCTGTCCGCAACGGTGGGGACAGCCGGGAAGCCGAGCCCCTCGACACGCGATCAACGGGAAGCGGGCCGAAGGGCAAGCCGTCCTACGCGACCGGGATGTCCTGCTCGGCTTCGAGCAGTTCGTGGTAGCGGTTGCGGATGGTCACTTCGGAGATGTCCGCCACCTCGCTGACCGCGGCCTGGGTCGTCTTCTCGTTTGTCAGGAGTGCAGCCGCGTACACGGCGGCAGCCGCAAGACCGACGGGCGATTTGCCCGAGTGGACGCCCTGTTCTTTGGCGTTCTGGAGGAGCTGGCGGGCCCGGCGCTCGGACTCCTCGGAGAGTTCGAGCGAGGAGGCAAAGCGGGGCACGTAGCTCTCGGGGTCTGCCGGTTTCACTTCGAGGCCAAGCTCCCGGACGACGTAGCGGTAGGTCCGGGCGATCTCGCTTTTTTCCACCCGGGAAACCTCGGTGATTTCGTCGAGTGAACGCGGGACGCCGGCCTGGCGGGCGGCGGCGTACACCGACGCAGTCGAGACGCCTTCGATGGAGCGGCCGGGCAGGAGGTTCTCGTCGAGCGCCCGGCGGTAGATGACACTGGCGGTCTCGCGGACGTTCTCGGGCAGTCCAAGCGCCGAAGCCATCCGGTCGATCTCGCCGAGTGCCTGCTTGAGATTGCGCTCTTTGGAGTCGCGGGTCCGGAACCGCTCGTTCCACTTCCGGAGCCGCTGCATCTTCTTGCGCTGTTTCGCGCCGAGGGCGTTGCCGTAGGCGTCCTTGTCACGCCAGTCGATGTTCGTCGAGAGTCCCTTGTCGTGCATCATGTTCGTCGTCGGCGCGCCGACACGGGATTTCTCGTCTTTTTCCTTGGCGTCGAAAGCGCGCCACTCCGGGCCACGGTCGACGGAATCCTCCTCGACTACCAGGCCGCAGTCCTGGCAGACCGTCTCGCCGTGTTCGTCGTCCACAGCTAGTGTCCCGGCACACTCCGGGCAGTGCATGCCTGTCGACTCTTCCTCAGTCTGTTCGCGTTCCTCGGACCGTGTCCGCGTGTTTGAGTTACTCATTGTGGGGGCGTGTGCTCTCCGGGGGATTCGGTACCGTAAAATTCCCGAAAGTGCTACTAAAGAGACGTTAGTGCAAAACTTATTTAAAGATTGCGTAATCGAACGCACGACACCCGGCAGATTGGCCAGCGCTCGGCATTCTACCTGTTCTTTTGCGATATTTAAGTAGGCGTCTCGGCCACACGGAGGGGCAACAACGACGAGAGTGGGAAACGTTTATATACTCGGGTCGAGGAGGTAGGTCTACGATGGCCCTCTCTTCTCGCTGACGGGAGCGGTGGACTGACTGGGACCCGCTGGCTGCCGGAACGCCAGTCGGTCAGCCACTCCCGGTTTTGGACGGTCCAGCGACAGCGTCCTGTCGCGTATCGGCTCGCGGGTACTGCAGCCGTTCACACCAATGTTACAGACGGCAATCATCGCAAAGCGGGTCACCGACGGTGACCCGGCGACAGAAGAGATACGACAGCTGACCGAGGCGGCAGGTGCACGAGTGGTCGGGGAAGTCACGCAGTCACGAGCGCGGGATCCGGGAACAGAACTCGGGGCGGGAAAGGTTGCACGCCTCGCCGACATGGTCGCGGAGACCGGCGCCGACACCGTCGTGGTCGACGGTGACCTGACGCCGGGACAGACAGTCACTCTCGAAGACGAGACCGGAACACGGGTGGTCGACCGCCACCGTGTCGTCCTGGAGATATTCGCCCGCCAGGCCCGGACCCGCCGCGCGCAGTTACAGGTTGAACTCGCCCGGTTGCAGTACCGGCTCCCCCGGGTCCGGGAACGTGCCGATGAGGGGGCGCTCAACCGGCGGACAGAGAAAGGCACACGCTACTACGACCTGCGCGACCGGATCGACGAACTCGAACGAAAGCTCGACGACCTCCCGGCTGCCGACGAGCAGTTCCGGGAGCGACGTCGCCAACAGGGATTCGACCTCGTCGCCATCGCCGGTTACACGAACGCCGGCAAGTCGACGCTCCTGCGCCGGCTCGCCGACGAAATGGACCTCGAGCAGGACGAACACGAGGATATCGAGGCGACTGCGGCAGCCGAGGACCGGCTGTTCAAGACCCTGGAGACGACGACCCGGCGGGCAACCCTGGCAGGCCGGCCGGTGCTACTGACCGACACGGTGGGATTTCTCGACGACCTTCCCCACTGGCTGGTCGAGTCCTTCCGGGGGACGCTGACCGAGGTCGAGACGGCTGATGCCGTGTTGCTGGTCGCGGACATCGCCCAGCCGACCGACCAGTTGCGCCGCAAACTCGAGGTGGTCCACGGAACCCTCGGTGCGGACGCACCACCCGTCGTAACGGTGTTCAACAAGGCCGACCTCGTCCCGGCGGAGACGCGGAACCGACGCTGCGAAGCAGTCGCCGACCTCGCCCCGGACCCGGTGGTCGTCAGCGCGCGGGAGGGACCGCTGGCGGGACTCGAAGACCGGGTCATCGACGCACTACCGTCGCTCGAACGGACCGAACTGACGCTCCCGCTGACCGACGGGGCGATGTCACTCGTATCGCGGATTCACGAGGAGTCGACCGGGGTCGAGGTGACCTACGGGAGTGACCGGGTGGTCGTGGCGTTTGCCGCGAAACCGGCCACAGCGGACCGCCTCTGTGCCCGCGCCGAGACGCTCGCGACGCCGGATTGAGACGGACTACGGTGAGTGGTTACCGTCACTGATCTGCGACGTCCGTGCCGCGCGAGACGGTCACTCGTGGGACACGGTGTCGACAACAGCAGTCCGTATGGGCTGGCCGCCTGCACGGAGAGACGCCCGACCACGCCGCCTCGCGTCACCCGGCCCACAAAGACTATTCCCCCCTCCGAGAATCTTGGTACATGGTAAGTCTCACTGCCGTTGCGCTCGTCGCGGGCGGTGCGGTGTTGCTGTTTGCGGGAGCAGCACTGTCAGTGTACGGCGTCGGGTTACTCGGCGTCATGCTCGGCGGCGGGGCCGGATACATCATCGCGCCGACCATCGGAGACATTGCGAACGTCGACGGGTTGCTCGCCATCGCGGTCGCCGTTCTCGTCGGGGGCATCGCCGGCATGCTCGTCACGTACGCGCTGCTCTCGATGGCGATCGCGGCGGTCGGTTTCGGGATCGGTATCGTCTTCGGGCTGAACGTCGTTGCGCCGGCGCTCGAATCAGCCTGGTACGTCGAGTTGCTCGCGGCGCTCGCGGTGGGCGTCGTCGTCGCCGGGGCCGGGATGTTCCTCACCAAGACGACGATGATACTCATCAGTTCCTTCGTGGGGGCTGCGCTTGCCTCCCGGTCGCTCACGATGAGCGACTTCACCGCCGCACAGGAGGCACTCCGGCCGGACCCGCTCGTCTTCGACCTCGGCGCACCGCTCTTTCTCGCGCTGTTCGTCCTCGGCGTCCTCAGCCAGCTTGGCCTGTTCAAATTCGGGTACGTGACGCGGATCGTCGGGATCCTTCCGGGCGCGCTCGTCTTTCGCGACGGCGGGTTCGGCGACGACGAGGCGACGGGAAGCTGACCGGCGACAGATGGAAGCGATTTAAGCTGCCGGCCCTGCCAGTCACAGGCATGATACGCGCGTTTCGCGACCAGGCACCGACAGTTGCGGAGTCAGCATACGTCGACCCCGACGCGACGGTCATCGGAAACGTTACCGTCGGCCCGGACGCAACGGTCCTTCCGGGAGCGGTCATCCGGGGCGACGGCGGCGGGGAGGTCGTCCTCCGCAAGAGTGCGAACGTCCAGGACAACGTCACGATGCACGCCGACGCACCCGGTCGGCAGGTCGTCCTCGAGGACAACGCCGCAGTCGGACACAACGCCATCGTCCACAACGCGACTGTCGGCGAGCACAGCCTCGTGGGAATGCACGCGACGGTACTCGACGACGCCGTCCTCCAGCCTCGCAGCGTCGTCGCGGCGAACAGTCTCGTCCTGGAAGGCGAGACGGTTCCATCGGGCGCGCTCGTCGCGGGGTCGCCCGCCGACGTCGTCCGGGAGGACCTCGATCCCGACAACGACCTGTTCAAGACGGCAGCCGCGTACACCGAGCGCGCCGACGGGTTCCGGGCCGGAATAGAGCGCGAACCGTGAGCGGGGGGCGGTGTCACGGCAGGGTGAGGCTCACCTGACGAGCCCGCCGGAACGCTCAATGGGATGCAGTCCGGATGGGGGATATGTCGCTCGGAAAGCACATCGTGAACGGCATCGTCTCGCTTGTCATCAGCATCGTCGCGACGGAACTCACCGCCGACGACGGCCCGTGGGACCGGTCCGATATGCTGCTTGCCGTCGGTGTCTCAGCGTTTCTCTCCGGCTTTTTCACCAGTTACTTCGCCGAATAGCCAGCCGGGTTCAGTCAGCGCCTTCGGACCGGCTGACGGTCGCGAACGGTTCGAGGGGATCGAGATCCGGGACCGATGCGTGCGGGCGCTCGACAAAGACGTCGCCGGCGCGCTGGCTCCCGATACCGGGAATCGCGGTCAGTTCGTCCATCGATGCGCTGTTGACATCGAGCGGATACGGTACGCCCGTCACTGAGCGGTAGCCGTGGTCCGTGATCGCCGCGTCGATGACGCTGCCGAGGGGACGCTCGCCAGGGACCGCAACGAGCAGCGGATACGTGCCCAGTTGGCGGCCGAAGGTCTTGCCGTCCTGGTGGTACTCGAGGTGGACGTCCTCGAGGACGGTCCCGGGGGGCGCGAGGCGCTGTAGCATCGGGTTGTCGATCTCCTCGCGGATTTCGCGTTTGTACCGTTTGAACTGCTCCTTGTGGTCGTGGGCGATCTCCGCCCCGGTGTCTGCCATCTCGGTCCCCTCGAAGGCCATCACCTGGCGGATGTTGACGCGGCGGAGCACGAGGCCGGCGTCGTAGACGCGCTCTAGGAACCGGCGGTTGTGCTCGAACGTCTCCTCGCGCTCGCCCTGGAGCCCGTGGACGAGGTTGATCCCGGGAAGGAGTTTGGGAAGGCGGCGGGGGGGACCGGTGCCCGACGTGCCCGGCCGCCACCCACCCTCCTCGTTGACGATTTCGACCGCGCGGAAACACTCGTCGGCAGTGACGTTGAGGTTGTTCTGCTCCTGGACGACCGGATCAGCCGATTCGAGGCCGAAAGCAGCGGTGTCACCGGGCGTGTTGTGGTCGGCGATGATACGGATACCCTCCCGGGACTTCTCCGGCCACTCCACGACCGTGATCGGGTTCATATTGTCGAGATGGAGCGTTCCCAGATCCGGCACCGCTTCGCGGATGCCGCCGTAGAGTGTCCGGAGCGCCTCGGGGTTCGGTGCCCTGCCGTCACCGCCGTACGCGAGGATGTCGGCCTGACGTCCCAGCCGGAAGTTGCGGACCCCGTGGTCGGCGAGGGCGTCCACCTCGCCGACGACCGACGGCGGCGAGCGGAACGTCGGATCGGCCCCGTACAGTGGTTCGGTACAGAACGAGCACCGGTACGGGCACCCCCGGGCGGTCTCGAGTTCACAGATGAGATACTCCGGGTGGTTGGGGTGCTGTTCGACGACGAACGCCCCCTGCTGTGCCCACCGGGATATCTCGTCGTTGTCGCGCATACGGTCGCCAAAGCCCTCGAGACCACTGTGGACGAGGTCGTAGGCCGCCGCCTCGACGTCCCCTTTCGCGACGAAGTCGTAATCGAGGTCGTCGCGCTCGGTCTCGGTTGCACCCTTGTTCTCGTCGCCGACGCCAAACCGAACCGGGCCGCCCATCAGCGTCGTTCCCTCTGCCGTCCACGCGATGCGTTTGACCTCCTCGGGTTCGGCGGGCGTTCCGCCGACGTACTTGCCCGGGACGGTCATCCCGCCCACGTAGACGACGAGATCCGCCGCTTCGACGTCGCGCCAGCGGTCGCCCTGCTCGCGTAACGCGTCGATCGTGTGGTACGTCACCTGCCCGGCTGGCACACCTGCGTCCACGAGCGCGCCGGCGACGTATCGGGGGTAGGTCGAAATGTACGGCGGCACGCCAAAGTGTGCCGGCTCGTCGACGTAGCCGTCGACGAGCGTGACCGTGAGTGACCCCGGGTCCTGCATACGTACTCCTTCTGTCTGGACAGCAAAAACGGTGTCTACTGGTGGCCCGGCGAGAGGGCCGTCGCTACGGGATCGGAAAACGCGAAAAGGCCACGGAAAGCGGGCGTGCCGACTTACGCTTCGACGGCGTTGGCGGCCTGCTCGGAAACTTTCTCGATCTGTGCCTGGACGTCCTCGACGGTGTCCTCGAGTTCCTCGACCTGTGCTGTGACCTGTTCGGTCGCTTCGACGGACTGGGTCTCCAGGTCCTCGTGGGCCTCGAGCAGCAGGGAGAGCTGGTCGTCCAGCGCGTCGAGGTAGTCAGCCGTCAGGTCGTCGTAGGCCTCGACACTCTCGTCGACGCCGGTGAAGACCTCGTCGAAGGCCGCTTCGTGGGCCTCGAGGAGTTCGTCGTAGCCGTCGTCGACCGCAGCGCGGAGCTCACCGAACAGGGCCTCGACGCCGGGAACGTTCGCCTCGACGAGGTCGAGGGTCTCGTGGACCGCAGTCTGCTGGCTCTCGACGAGCTTGCGCTGGGCCTGCTCCTGGCTTTCGAGGCCGTCGATGACTGCCTCGCTGAGCTGCTTCTGGAAGGCGACTGTCTGCTCGACGGCTTCCTGGCTCTGTTCGATCGTTCTGCGCTGCATCTCGAAGGTCGTCGTCAGCGGGTTCGTGTAGTCTACCATTGTCCTACTTTCATATACACCTCCGACAGTCATAAGGGTTACGTTTGATACCATCTATTACCATCTACTACCATAGACAGAGGAAGCGAAGCCGACGACGCCAGCGAGCGGTCCGGGTGACGGCACCTGTGACGGCTGCGTCGCTGTGGTGTCAGTCCGAGATAGCGACGAGTTGAATACCTTCGAGAGAAATTGGAGAGTCAACGGTTGCGAGCGGGGTTGAACGGACGGCGGAGCGTCGACGGACGCGCGGCAGTCAGCGCTCCCGTTCGACGACGAACTCGGCGAGGTCGCGGAGGTATGCGGTCGCCTGGGAGTCGGGGACGTCGACCGAGTCGAGCGCCGTCAGCGCCGCCTCGGATTTCGCCCGCGCCCGGTCGTTGGCTTCCTCGGGGGAGAGGTCGGTCACCTCGACGATCGATGGACGGTCCATCGCCGCGTCGTGCCCGGCCGGCTTCCCGAGCTGGTCCGCGTCGGCGGTCGCGTCGAGCACGTCGTCGCGCATCTGGAATGCGACACCGACCCGCTCCGCGTACTGGCCGAAGGCCTCGATCGTGTAGGCGTCGGCGTCGGCAGCGATCGCGCCGAGTTCCGCGGCTGCGCGGAAGAGCGCGCCCGTTTTCCGGCGTGCGAGTTGCTCGTACTCCGACTCGGAGACCGGGCGCGCGACGAGTTCGGTCGCCTCCCCCTCGCCGAGCTGGATCATCGCCTCCGCGACGGCCTCCATCGCCCGCTCGTCCGCCGAGAAGAGGGCGAACGCTTCCCCGAGCAGGCCGTCGGACGCGATGATGGCCGGTCCGTGACCGAAGGCACTCCAGGCTGCAGCCTCGCCGCGACGGAGCTCCGACTCGTCGATGATGTCGTCGACCACCAGCGACGCGTTGTGGACGAGTTCCACCCCGACAGCGTACTCGGTCGCCGTGTCGATGTCGCCTTCGAGCGCCTCACAGACGAGAACCGTCACCGTCGGCCGAACACGCTTGCCGTCCGCGAGGGCGACGTGACGGATCTGCTCGCGCAGCTCGGCTGGCTCGGTCCCATCGAGCACCACCTCGAGATGCTCCTCGATGCGTGCCCGACGGTCCGTCAGGTAATTCATCGTCTCCGTTTGGGATGGGCGAGCAAAGTACGTGACGAACTCCCGGGCGGACTCCGCTCGCGAGAGTCGGGGGCTTTTTATTCGCCCCGCATCTATACGGAGAGGAATGTACGGAAACACGCCGTTCGGGAACGAGGTAAGTGGCCACGAGCTGACGGCCGAGCAGCGGAAACTGCTCCGCCGGGACGTCTCGAGCGTCGCTGCCCGCACGCGCGAGTTGCTCCCCAGCGAATTCATCGTCGGCTCAGAACTGACTGACGGAGCCGACGGCCCCCGCGGGACAGTCGCCGTCCAGCCACCGGTCGGTCCTGTCGTCAGCGCCGACTACGCGCCCGACGACGAGATCACGATCGGCGACGCCGAGCGCGAGGATATCGCCGTCGGACTCGCGGCCAGCGCTGCCCTGCAGGTCAAGGAAGCCATGGCCGCGGACGCCTCCCCGACGGCGAGATAGGTGCACGACACGGCGGGAGTCGCGACGGGTGGCGAGCCCGGTTAGGACGGTGTGAGTGTCCGTTATCGACCGGGTGGACTGTAAAACAGTGCGTAGCCGACGCTCCCGCTCGCGAGGACAGACGCCCCCGCGAGCGCCGTCGGGACCCCGACCGAGGAGGAAAACGCCACGGCAGCCCCGATCAGGAAGACGAGCCCGATGAACACGAGCGACACGTCGTGACGGGTCGGCGATGGGACGGTCGGCTGTTCCACAGTGACGTCGTTACGGACGTGGTGTAATTAAATATTATTATCCGGTCGGACGCGAAAGGCCTCGTTGAAACCCTCAACTAGTGACAATTCTCGGCGACCGTGGTGATACTGCCGGCTGTAACATTTTGAACGAATTCGCCACCCCGGGGTAGCGAATATCTTTACGCACTTACAGCCGGCAGTATAACATAACTATACCAAACGGTACGTGACACCTCGTATAAAACCTGTCTCCTACTCGATCCTTCGTGACCCATATTCATCATATATTCTTCAATTTCCATTATGAAATAACAAGAATTTGACGGCGAACACCTCTTGTGACTGGCCGATGCATCCGTAACGGCGTGTAATCAACGGTTGCCAACTATTGACCCTCTGAGGCCACGGGAAAAGCTAACACGTCCTGCCAAACGACGGTCGGGGCAGGACCGAACCGGCGCTCGGTTCCCCGGGAAGGCGCCGGGTCCTCGAAAGGAACGGGGCAGAACTCACTTGCCCCAGAACGGGTCGCGGTTGCGGTGTTTCTCGAGATACATCGAGAGCACCTCGCGCTCGTCGGCGGAGATGTCCTCGGCGAGTTCCTGCTCCAGGATCTTCGCGTGCTTCTCGGGAATTTCGACCCACAGCTCGTCGCCTTCCTCGATCTGACGGCCGACCGTCGGTCCGTCGATGGAGACGGCGACGCGCTCGCCGGTTCGGGCCTCGTCGACGTCCTCGCCCTCGTCCTGGATTGACTTGAGCAACCCGACGCGGTCGGGCTTGTTACCGTCGAAGGAAACGATGTTCGTATTGCGTCGCAGGAGTCCTCCCTGTATCTCGACACCCACGACGGCGGGGTCGGACTGGCGGAACGTGTGGTCCTTCAGAATCGTAAAGCGCGCCGGTCGGGTGATGTTCTCGAGAATCTGTTCCTGCTGGGCCTGCGCGATCGTCTCGACGTGGTCCTCGTACTCCTCGACGAGTCTGTAGATGACGTCGTGCTCGAACAGTTGGACGTCCTCCTGATCGGCGAGCGAGCGGGCGTCGTCGAGGACGTCGACGTTGAACGCGAGTACTGCGCGGTGGCGGGATTCGTTTGCCGTATCCGCCATCCGAACGTCGCGCGGGGCAACGTCGCCGACCTCGGCGCGCATCACTGGAATCTCGGCGTCCTCGAGCGTACTCACGATGGCCTCGAGACTGCCGAGGGTGTCGGCCTTGACCGTGATGCCCTCGTCCTCGGTGGAGACCTCGATGTCGGCGAGTTCCGCCTCGACGGCGGCGACAACGTCCTCGAGCGACCGGTCGCGGACGACACGGATCGGCGCGCCGGCCATCGCCCTGTCGAGGTCAGGCGCGGCGATCTTGACCCCCTGTGCCGCCCTGGCTTCCGAGACGCGCTCGAACCCCTCTTCGGCCCTGATCTCCGCGAGCGGTTTCGGCTGAAGGAGCGCCCGGACCTCCGTGACGATGGGGTCGGCCTGTCCGCCAACGACGATGCGGTCGTCCTCCCGGACCGTCCCGTCGTAGATGATGGCGTCGATGGTCGCGCCGAACCCCCGGGTGTCGGTAACCTCGAGGACGGTCCCCGCCCCGGGGCCGGCGACGTCGACTGCCATCTCGTCGCGCATGTACCGCTGGGAGAGCCCCATCAGCACCGTGAGGAGGTCCGGAATCCCCTCGCCGGTTTCGGCCGACACAGGGACGACGCCGATGTTCGCCTGGAAGTCCTGGACGCGCCAGTACATGTCCGCGGAGAAGCCGTTATCAGAGAGCTGACCGATGAGTTCGTAGAGGTGCTCGTTGAGGTCGGACTCGACTCGGTCGCTCTGGGCCTCGATCGCGGGCTTCGAGGGACGGTTGGCCTCGGGTCGCCACCCCGGGACGGTGTCGATCTTGTTCGCGGCGACGACAAACGGCGTCGCGGTGCGCTTGAGGATGTCGATCGCCTCGTGGGTCTGTGGCTGGAAGCCGTCGTTGACGTCCACGACGAGGATGGCGATGTCGGCGAGTGCGCCCCCCCGGGAGCGCAGCGTCGAAAACGAGTGGTGGCCCGGCGTGTCGATGAACAACAGTCCGGGGAGGTCGAAGTCGTCGGGGTCGACCAGGTCGCCGGCGATCTCCGAGATGACCGGGAGCGGAACCGCAGTCGAGCCGATATGCTGGGTAATGGCACCGGCCTCGCCCTCGCTGACGGCGGAGCCGCGGATCTTGTCGAGTAGACTCGTCTTGCCGTGGTCGACGTGGCCGAGTACCGCGACAATAGGCGTACGAAGCTCCGCCGGCGTCCCCTCCGTGGAGTGGTCGTGTTCGGACATCCCGTCTCACCTGAGAACTGGTAGAAACCAGCCGGTCGCCCCATTTAAGCACATCGGCTTCGGTCGTCGTCCGACAGTTTCTCGCACGACCGGCGGCGCGATAGTTCGACGCGCCAGCGCCAGATCCCCGGAGCGGTCACTCGACGGTATCCAGTGCCATCAGCGGGTAGCCGTCCTCCAGGTACAACTCCGCGACGACCCGGACGCCTTCGTAACGAACGACGAGTTCCACGTCGAGAAACCGTCCGGTCAGTTCAGTGTACGAGGCAGTGCCCTCGGCGATGGCGGCGGCAAGTTCGTCGGTATCGATGTCGACGGTGACGCGCTCGCAGTGGGGCTGGTTCTCGATTGCTTCCTCCATCGCGGCGGCGAGCGACGCGGCACTGCCGGGGCTGACCGGCGTCCCCGCAAACTGGTGGTACAGCGAGCCGAACTTGATACCCGCCTCGAAGCAGGCGACCTGCTGTGCGGTCGGCTGGGTTTCGTCCATATCAGTACGTCGGCGTCCCCAGGTATCGGGCCACCGGTTCCGGCAACTACCAACGACGGGACAGCAAGGGACAAGCCGAACGGACGGCCACACTCACGCAGTGGCGCGGAACGAGTCCTTGTGGACGATATGGGTCCGGTGACAGTTCGGGCAGGCGTACTCGGTGAGTTTCGTCGTCTCGTCGTTGTAGTGCATCTCGGACCCACAACGGGGGCACTCTGTCATTCCGTTCGAACGTACTCCGGGATGGGTAATAATTATTATGGTACCCAACACCTTATATGAGTATTAATACCGGGGTGAAGGGTTACCAGCGGTGAGAGTGTCAACGGCGCTCGGAGTAACGGGGAGCCCCGACAAGTTTGGGGCAGGCAGAAACGGGGAACCGCGGCGGGAGGGGAGAGAACCCCGGCGGCTACGTCGTTGGCCGTCGGTCGGCCTTCCAGACGATATCCGTCGTGTGGCAGCTCGGACAGGCGTACTCGGTGACTTTCGTCGTCTCGTCGTTGTAGTTCATCCGTGTGTTGCACCGCGGGCAAGTTGACATCGTAATACAACCCACGTCACACTCATTATTAATCATTATGGTTCCGGAACGTACCACCCGTTCGAGGGGGGACGGAGCAAGCGGAACAGGTCCCGCGACCGAAAGCCGGAGACAGCCGGCCGGGAGACGGGTGTTTCGCCCCGGGCTCATAGTGGTTGTTGCGAGTGTTTTCGCGACGGGATTGCGTATTTCCGTGTTTCAGACCGTGGCGCCCACGTTTTGTACCGCCAGGGCGCAAAGATTCCCAACAGCCACTATCAGACCGTCCCCAACCTGGCAGCGACCGCTGTGCGCCGAACGCCGCCGACAGGTCGGGACGGCCGGCTGCGACCGCCTCGATATCGCGGTCGAGTTCCTCGCTCATACTGTCGGCTGTAACTGTTTCAAGATATATGCCACGACGTGGTGGCAGTATTCTTTACAGACTTACAGCCGACAGTATCAGGCCCTGCTCGAACTCCTGACGCGAAACCGTATGCTACTTATCCGCCCTCGTGTTTTCTCTGCGTGAATGGACGACCCGGTTCTGCTCACCGGCGCGGGCGGCCACGTCGGGCAGACGGTGCTCCGGGGGCTTGCGGACGACTACGACTGGCGGCTCATGTACCACAACCCACCTGCAGAGGAACCCGACCACCCATACGTTACCGGGGAGGTCCAGGACCACGAGGACGTCCGCCCCGCGATGGCGGGATGCCGTGCCGTCGTCCACCTCGCGGGCGATCCCCGTCCGGAGGCACCCTGGGACAGTGTGCTCGCCAACAACATCGACGGGACCCACACCGTCTACGAGGTTGCAGTCGAGGAGGACGTAGAGCGGGTGGTCTTTGCATCCTCGAACCACGCTGTCGGGGCCGCCGAAACCGAAGAACGGACGCCCGGGATGTACCGGGCACACGACGACTTTCTCCTCGACGGGACGGAACTCCCCCGACCGGGAAACAAGTACGGCATCAGCAAGGCGACCGGCGAGATCATCGGACGCTACTTCCACGACACGCACGACATCGCCGTCTGTAATATCCGCATCGGCAACCTCAACGAAGACCACCCCCCGATCGATTACGAGCGCGGACAGGCCATGTGGATCTCCCCCCGTGACTGTACGCAGATTCACCGGCGCGCGCTCGAAGCCGAATACGGCTTCGAGATCGTCTACGGCATCTCCGACAACGACCGGAAGTACTACTCCATCGAGCGCGCACGGGAGGTGCTGGGCTACGACCCACAGGACAACTCCGCGGAGTGGGACGGCGCCGAGCGCATCGATGGACGCGAAGACGTCGTGAACGTCGGGTGATCGCATCGAAGGGTCGTGGACGACCCGTCGAGACCGTCTCGTGATACTGTCGGCTGTAAGTGCGTAAAGATATTCGACACCCCTCGAATTCTTTCAAAATGTTACAGCCGACAGTATGAGAAAGAGGCCGATGACTGCGTTTGACAGGCTCTCCGGGGACCGACTGCGACGAAAGAGAGCCGCCAGAGTGTGCTGGCGGCGACGAAAACGAGCGCAACCCACCATACTGCTGCGCTTTCCGTCTACAGAAAGTATCCACTCGGACGTGACTTTGTTACACACCACGAACCCATATCTGTGGGCTCAGACCGCGATACTAGCGTTTTGTGAGAGTATGGCGTAACTGAATCACGTCCGAGTGGATATGCCAAAACCAGCACGCTCACAGCGACGAGTAGAGAGAGTGCCGCCACGACTCCGGTTCCGAACGCCGCCGTGAGAACCAGAGGAGGCTGGAGACGGGTAGCAACAGACAGAGGAGGATGATGCTGACCGGCGCGTATCTGTCACCTGTGTCGTCTCCGATCCCATCGCAGTCGCCGGTTGGATTCGGTTCGTCTCAACCGTTCTCCAGGCAGGAGTACTGACCACGGGAGGGCGGACGGCTTCACTCGCGTTCCTCGAACAGGCCAGCGACGTCGTCTTCCCGGCTTGCCCGGCGGGCGACGTGCTCGCTCAGGCGCTGTGCGACGATCGGGCGGTTCTCCGGTTCGCGGACGAAATCGAACAGAAGCGTCACGAACTGGCTCCCGGTGCGCTCGGCGTCGATGTCGGCCCGCCCGAACGCGGCGGCACGCTCGAAGACGGCCTCGTCGTGGCCGTGCTCCTCGGCGAGCACCTCGGCAGCGACCGCGGTCGCCTCGAACCCGAGGTCGGTCAGTTCGAGCCGTCGCCCCTCGTACTGTAGCGGGGGCGGCGACCGGCGCTCGATGACCTCGGGGTCGGCAGCGAACGTCCCGAGTGTATCCCGGACGGCTGTCAGGTCGACTCCGCGGTAGGGCGACGGGAGTCCGGAAAGGTACTCGCGGGCGCTGTCGGCGAGCCCTATCGTCCCCGGCCAGTTCCCGTTCCGGGCGTGGTAGACAGCGGCAGTGAACTGGATGAGGCCGTGGAGAAACCGCTCGTCGTCGGTACCGGACTCGAGGGCGAGCCAGTGGTCCTCCCACGCGTCGTGGGCCGCGTGGTAGCCACCCGCGTTGTAGATGGCGATCCCCGCACGCAGGTGCGCGTCCATGTAACCGAGTCCGGCGCAAACACAGATAAAAACGTCCCCTCGCTGTGTGCCAGAGCCGGACAAAGGACAAGGCCGATCTGTCCGAGCGATAGCATTATCCGCGTCGGCGACAACTTTGGAGGGAGAACGCGGGACAACGTATGGAAGACGACGCGTCGACCGGCGACCGGGACTGGACCCGTATAGCGTTGATTCTCTCCTGTGCGCTCGCCGCGGCGGCGGCGGCGGCCCTCGTGCCGGCAATCGCCTCGGAGGGACTCGCAGGCAGCCCGGCAGACCGGATACTCCCTGGCGACCGGTTGCCCGCCGAAGAGAGCAACGGGAGCGAGATGGGCAACAGTCCAGTCGAGGTCACCGGCGGAAGCAGCCTCGGCGCGTTGAATCCCGGCAGCGAGACCGTTGTCGGCGGCAAGATCGGCGACGACGACACGTTCAACAACACCGACACGGCGGTACACTTCGAGGTCGAAAGCCAGCGCGGGGCCTACTGGCGGACGGCGACGTACGACCGCTACACCGGGTCCGGGTGGGCCCAGACCGGGACGAGCGAGCCGTACGACGGCACCCTCGACTACGACGGGCTTCCCGGCGAGGAGTTTGCCTACGAGGTCCACCTCGAACAGCGCGCGACTGGGCTGCCGACGGCCTGGCGACCGGAGTCCGTCGAGGACGTCGACGTCGACCTGGAGGTCGCGCCCGGCGGCGCGATCAGGACGACCGAGCCTGTTCCGGCTGGCGGGAGTTTCACCGCGACCAGCACGCTACCCGAGCGGGACGTCTCTGTCCTCCGGGCAGCCGGCGGGGACTACCCGACGGAGATCAGCGAGCGGTACACTGACCTCCCCTCGGAAACCCCGGACCGGATCGGTGACTTCACTGCCGACCTGATCGCCGACGCGGAGACCAACTACGACGCGGCGATGGCCATCCAGAACTGGCTCCGGACGGAGAAAGACTACTCCCTCGAGGCGTCGGCAAGCGGGGAGGGAATCGCCGACCAGTTCATCTTCGAGATGGAGGCGGGCTACTGCGAATACTTCGCGACGGCGATGGTAACGATGTTGCGCTCGCAGGGCATTCCAGCCCGGTACGTCGTGGGCTACTCGACGGGCGAGCGCGTCGGCGACGGCCGCTACGAAGTCCGCGGGATGAACGCCCACGCGTGGGTCGAGGTGTTCTTCCCCGACGTGGGCTGGGTGCGGTTCGATCCGACGCCGGGCGACGAGCGCCTCGCAGCCCAGGCCGACGCGCTCGGCGGCAACCCCGACCTGAGGGAGGAAGGCAGTCCCGGAGAGACGTTCGAGCCCGGGGAGATCGAGCAAGAAGACGCTGACGAGGGCAACGAGACCGGCGGAGACGACGGGACCGACGAGAACGACGGGAGCGGCGGGGAGGAGAGCCTCGTGATCGAACTCAACAGGACGGCTGCCCCCGGCGCGGCTGTCGAGGTGACAGTCACCCGGGGCGGCGAACCCGTCATCAACGGGGGAGTCCTGTTCAACGGCCAGCCGGTCGGTGTGACCGACGAGGACGGAACCGTCGCCGGGACCGTGCCCTTCGCCGAGGAACTGCGGATCTCGGTCGACGACGGGGCAACAGCGACCCTCGACTACCAGTTCTGGACCAACTCCGTCGAGGAGTGGAACTCCGACGAGAATGGCTCGGGCACCGACGACGCCGAAAAACTCCGGAGTGCAGTCGACGACGAACCGGACGCAACCGTTCCGGTCGAGACGGGCGCGACGGTGACTCTCTCCGGCGAGCCGGAATCCGGCGGGGACGTCACGGTGAGCGCGAGCGTCGAGGGTGTTCCCGTGCCCAACGCGACGGTCGCCGTCGGCGGCGAGGCAGTCGGGGAGACCGACGCGGACGGCCGCGCGACGGTCACGCTACCCGACCGGACGGGAACGGTCGCGATAGCGGTCGAGCGCGAACCAGTCAGCGGCGAGACCACGGTCGAGATACCCGACATCGAACTGGCGGTGGAGGCGGACTGGCCGGTTGCTCTCCCGGGAACGACGGCGACAGTCGAAGTGACGACAGACGACGGCGAAGCGGTCGCGGGCGCGTCGATACGGGTCGGTGGCGAAACGGTTGCGACGACCGGTCCCGACGGGACCGCGACCGTCAGGCTGCCGCTCGCGGACGAGGGGGTCGTGACTGCGACCGCTCACGGACTAACCCGCCAGGGGACGGTCGGTGGGCTGTACCGGAACGCTGCGTTCCTCCTCGTCTTTCTCGTGGGGGTGGTCGGCGCCGGCGTGAGTGGCCTGGTACGGCGCGGGGACACGCCCGCGGACGTCGCCCGGGGGCTTCGCAGTGTGGTCCACGCGTTCGTCACCGCGACCAGGCGGGGGCTCGTACTCGCGGTCACACAGGGCCGGCCTCTGGTGGGGCGGGGCGTGGGGCTGATTCTGGCCGCGGTCGGGGCTGTCGTGGCGCTCAGCCGCGGCCAGCGGACACCTGGGGAACTGTGGCTCGCGCTCCGTGTGTGGCTTCGCGAGAGCGATCCCCGCGGGAGAGCACCCGTGGACGCGGGGAACGGGAGCCGGGACACCACGGAACCGCAGCTATCGATCCGGGAGGCCTGGCAGCGGTTCCTCGCAACTGTCAGCGTCAGCCGGACCGGGACACGTACCCCGGGCGAACTCGCCCGACACGCCGTCGAGGAGGATGGCCTCCCAGACGAACCGGTCCGAACGCTCCGGGACGCGTTTCGCGAGGTCGAGTACGGGGACCGGGCGGCCTCGAGCAGGCTCGAGCGTGTCCAGCAAGCGATCGACGAAATCGAGCGGGCGCGGGAGGAACCGGAGCGGGCGACAGACGGAGGGGAGCGGAGGGAGGATTGATGCGCGCCCGGGTTGCAGTGTTTGGCACGCTCGGTGTACTCCTGACTGCGTTCGGGGTCGCGTTGCTGGTCGTGCCGTCGGTGGGTCCCGTCGAGACACTGGTCCGTGGGGTCGGCGACGGGGACCCGACGCCCCTGCTGCTCGCAGCGAGCCTGGTGGCGGGGCTGTACGTCGTCGTGGCGGCCCGGTCGAGGGCAGAGAGCGGCGAACGCTCGGCTGTCGACGAAGCGTTCGAGGGGACGATAGCGACCCCTCCGGAGGAGGTAACGGCGGAGCGACAGCAACTGGTCGGCGGGCAACTCGACCGGCAGCTCCGGGCGGGGATGGAGGCTGGCGGTGCGCCGCTCCGTGACGCCCGGGACTGGCTGGCGGTGACTGCCACACACGCCTACGCCGAGGCAGCCACGCTCCCCCGGGAGGAAGCACAGACCGCAGTCGAACGCGGCGCGTGGACCGACGACCGGGTTGCGGCGGCGTTTCTCGCCGGACCGGACGGGCCGGCTATCCCGCTGTCCTCGCGGCTCCGCCTCTGGCTCGCGCCGGCGCGGGAGCGGCGGCGACGGATCGAGCGGACACTGACTGCCATCGAACAGGTACAGGAATGACTCGTCGGCGCTCCCGCCGCTGGTCGGCGGCGCTGGTTGGCACGCTCACCCTGCTCGGGGCCGGGCTCCTGTTTGCGGACGCGACGCTTCTCACCGCTGCAGTCATCCCGCTGGTGTACGTGCTCTACGGCGCCCTGTCTCGGGTTCCGGAGATATCGCTCGCCGTGACGCGGTCGTTCGGGACAACCACGCCCGCGCCGGGCGAGACAGTCCAGGTGTCACTGACAGTCACCAACGACGGAGAGAGCGTGTTACCGGACGTCAGGATCGTCGACCGGGTGCCCCCGGCGCTCGCGGTCGTCGCGGGCACCCCGCGTGGGTGTGTCGCGCTCCCGCCCGGCGAGTCCCGGACAGTCACGTACAGCGTTGTCGCAAAGCGGGGCGAGTACCGTTTCGAGGACCCACTCGTCCGTGTGCGCTCGCTCGCCGCGACCGAGCAGATAACCACAACCGAAGAGGTGACAGGCGGGACCCGGCTCACCTGTGCAACGGCGGTTCGGGACGCACCCATTCCGACCGTCGCAACGCCGAAGACAGGGACGCTGCCGACCGACAGTGGCGGGTCCGGACTGGAGTTTTACGCGACCCGGGAGTACCGCCGCGGTGATCCGGCGAGCCGTATCGACTGGCGACAGGTCGCAAAGACGGGGGAGTTCGTGACCATCCAGTACCGCGAGGAACGGGCGGGCCGGACGGTCGTCATCGTCGATGGGCGCGGCGTCTGTCGCGTGACGCCCCGGGCCGGGTATCCGACCGCCGCGGAACTCTGTGCCTACGCCGGCGAGCGACTCCACGACGCCCTCAGGGGGTCCGGCGTCGCCACCGGCGTGACAGCCATCGGACTCGAACCGGGCCAACTCGACGGGCTCATCGGTCCCGACGGGTTGCCCTGGATCGACCCGGAGGCAAGCGGGAACGGGAGCGGCCACCCCCGAAGAGTGTTCCGTGGTGTGCAAGATGCTGCCCGGACGGACCCGGAACGGCTCTCGGTCGTCCCGCCACGGGCGCCCGACGCAGGAGGGAGACGCGCGGACGGCGGCCCGGTCGAACCCGATGCGGACGGCGAAGGCGGAGCGGACGACGGGACGATATCACACCTGCTCGCGCGGCTCCCGCCGGACGCCCAGGTCGTCCTCTGCTCGCCGCTGCTCGACAACTGGCCGGTCGAACTGGTACAGACACTCGCCGTCCACAACTACCGGCAGGTGGTCGTCAGTCCCGATATCGGCGGTGACCGGACCGCCGGACAGCGACTCGGCAGCCTCCACCGCGGGTTCCGGCTCCGGACGATAGAGCGGGCCGGCGCGACGGTCGTTCGCTGGGATGTCGACCAGCCGGTCGGTTACGCGCTCCGCCAGTCACTGCCACATCTGCTGGGTGAACGATGACCGAACCACCGACGCTGACGAGCACGGTGCTCGCGCTCGCGGTGACGCTTGCGACCGTCGGTGCGCTGGTATGGGAGATCGAACTTGTCGCTTTCCCGACCGCTGTGGGGGCTGTCGGGGCTGGCCTGCTGGCGGCGAGCCTCTGGCTCGTCGACCGCGACGGCCGGAAGGCGACCGCTACGCTCGTCGCAAGTCTCCTGGTCGTGCCGGTCGGGGCAGGGTTGCTGGCGGCTACCGCAGTCACCGCACTCCTGGCGACAGGGACGGTCTTTCCCGTCGACGAAGCCGCCCTGATTTCCGTCGGGGCGCTGGTCGTCGTCGGATACGCCGGTGTCGCGACAGGCTGTATGCTCGCAGTGCTGGGTCTAGCACTCGGCGTCCGGAGCGTTGTGACGCCCACAGGGCTGGTGACGTACACGCGGATAGCCGTATTCGCGGGAATCGTGCCGGCACTCGTCGCGGCTGTGCTCGTTCTCTCCCCGGTCGTGTTCGGCCCGGAAGGCGAAACACCGGTGGGCGTTTGGCTGTCGACAGTGACCGGCCCGCTCCTCTCGCCGACACCGCCACGGCTTCACCTGGCGACGTTCGCACTCGTGGTGGTGTTCGCCGTCACCGGTCTCAGGCTCGCTCTTTCGGTGCTGCCGGTCGCGGAACTGCTCGGAGACACCAGCATCGGACAGACGAGCGAACGACGGGTATCAGACGCCGGGCGAGCACTGTCCACAGCAGCAGTCGTCGCCGGGATGGCGACGGTCGTGGGCGGCCTGTTCGAGTTGCAACTCTCGCCGGCGGAGCTGTCCGGACTGCTCGGCCCGGTGTACCGACCGATACAGGCCGTCACGACAGCGGGGATACTGCGCGTGGTGCTGGTCGGGATAGCAGGCCTCGCGCTGGCGGCCAGCGCGGTGAGCATCCTCCTCCGGCGCGCCGCACGACAGCCCGGAGACACGATAGAGGGGCGGGTCGTTCCGCTTGTCGGCGGCGCTCTCGTCACTGTGTGCATACTGGGCGTCGCCGACCCGGTCTACCGGCGCGGCACCGCCGAGACGGCTAAACTGCTGCCGAGTGAGGTCGGCAAAGAGTTTCGCCGGGTTGCGACGGAACTCGCCGGCGTCTTCGGCGAGGGTGCGTTGCTGGTCCTCCTCGCGACGGCACTGGCAGGAGCTCCCCTGGCGGTCGTGCTCGCGTTGCGGGGGTTCCGACGGCTGGGATACCTCTCGGCGGCGACGGCGGGCTACTCAGTGGCGAGTGGTGGCGTCTTTATCGCAACCGTGTTCGCGGGGACACTCGACGCGCCAGTCCCGCTCGTGTTCGGCGGCGTCGTCGCGAGCATCACGGTCTGGGATGCGGGCCAGTTCGGGACGACGCTGGGTCGGGAAGTGAGACGGTCGGCGGAGACAGGAGCCGTCGAACTCGTCCACGCTGGCGGGACCGTGCTGGTTGGTCTCGTCAGTGTCGGGCTGGCGGTCGGCGTCGGGCGGGTGCTCGCCGGAACCGGCAGACGGGTGGAAGCACCGGTAGCGGTAACGGCGCTGCTCGCCGTGGTGGCAGGTGTCCTCCTGCTTGTCACGGCCCTCAGGTGAACTCACCCGTCCCGTCGACAGCCGGGACCGCGACGCTGCCGAGGACGTCATCGACGACGTCGCTACGCTCGACGCCCCGGACGCTCGCGTCTGCCGTCAGGACGATTCGGTGGACGAACACCGGTCGAACGACGCCTTTGATGTCGTCGGGAACGAGGTAGTCACGTCCGTCGAGCACGGCTGCCGCTCGCGACGCCTCGAACAGCCGCTGGATGCCCCGCGGCGAGACGCCCACGGACACGCGGTCATCCGTTCTGGTCCGGCGGCCGAGTTCCACGATATAGTCGCGGAGCCGCGGGTCGACGTCGACGTGCTCGGGGACCTGCTGGAGGTCCGTCACACGGTCCGGGTCGACGACCGGTTCGACGCTGGGAGTCTGTGTCACACGGTCTGCCCGGCGGTCGAGCAGCAGTCGCTCACCGTCGGCGCTGGGGTACCCCATCGACGTCTTCATCATGAACCGGTCGCGCTGGGCCTCCGGCAGCCCGAAGGTTCCTTCCTGCTCGACCGTGTTCTGTGTCGCGATGACGAAAAACGGCGACGGTAACTCGCGGGTGGTGCCGTCGACAGTGACCTGCCGCTCGCCCATCGCCTCGAGCAGCGCCGCCTGTGTCTTTGGCGGCGCGCGGTTGATCTCGTCGGCGAGGACGATGTTGGCGAACACCGGTCCCGGCGTGAACTCGAACTCACCGGTCGTCTCACTGTAGATGTTCGACCCGGTAATGTCTCCGGGCAACAGGTCAGGCGTGAACTGGATGCGCTGAAAGGAGAGGTTCAGCGCCGTGGCAAAACTCCGGGCTGTCAGCGTCTTTCCCGTCCCCGGCACTTCCTCGAGAAGGACGTGCCCGCGAGCGAGAATTCCTGTCAGCACCGTCTCGAGAAACGACCGGTCAGCAATGACCGCCTCGCTGATACCGTCGAGAATACGACCCGACAGTTCGCCCGCCGCCGCGTGGTCCATGCTACGCTGGTATGCCACGAGAGGCAAAAACCTCCCGCTCCGGGAGTCCGGTGAGTGCACACTGGAGCCACCGAGTCCAACCTCTGGGTGATTGGGACAGAGTTTGAACGGAGTTTGAACGGATACCGAACGGAGTTTGTACGGACACCGAACGGAGTTTGAAAAATCCACTTATACGAACTCTCCGAGACGACTGATAGAGGCACTGTGTGCCTCGCAAAACCCATGACTGGAAACGACAATCCGACCCGACGACGGGTGCTCCGGACTGGAGCGGCCCTCGGCGTCGCAAGCCTCGGTCTCTCCGTGACCGGGGCCGCTGCGGCGAACCCGGGCAAAGGTGCCGAGAGTAGCAACGGCAAGCAGTTCGGTCGCGTCTACGCGAACGGCGTGCTCTGGCGGACGAACGTCGTGAAGGTGCTCGACGAGGAACCCCAGCCGAACGACGACATCTACTTCATCAACGACGGAAGCAAAGCCTCGCTCCCGCCCAACGGCGGCGTCAACGGCGGCGGGTCGCCGTTCGTTTCAGAATCGGCCCCCGGTGACAGGGACTGGAACGGCGGTCAGTGGGTGCATTACAGCGCACAACTGGCCGACGGCGTGGCGCTCGAGGAACCGCTGACATCCGAGGCAGACGTCCTCGCTGCGGAGGAAGCCGGGAAACTCACTATCTCGAAAGGCCGGCCGGACATCGGAGGTGCGCCGCCGAACTTCTTCGTCTGCCCGCTCAACGGGCGGGCGTAGCAACGACCCTGCAGGTCGCTCTCCCTTGTGCAGACGGGCGGTGCCCGGACGGACGGCTCTCCCGCTGGCGCGCCCCCGGAGACGGATCCTGTCCCGTGAGTGTGCCCGGGCAGTCCGGGGGACACCGGGCCACCACGGACCACTTCGACCGGTTTATATGACTTCCGTGGGACATACTGACCGATGGAGAAGGCATTGTGGTACCTGATCGCGGGTTCCAGAGGTGGGGAAAACCGCGCCCGCATAATCCGCCTTCTCGACGAGCAACCACGGAACGCGAACAAGTTGGCCGAGGAGCTAGGCGTGGAGTACAATACGATCCGACACCACCTCGAGACGCTCGTGGATCACAACGTCGTCGAAGCGGGGGGAAGCGAATACGGCGAGATGTACTTTCTCACCGACCAGTTCGAGGCCAACCGGGGCCTGTTCGAGCAGATTACCGAAAACATGGACGGGTGAGTGGAGCGGTGAGGACGGCGACGGGGGGCCGAATCTAGAGACAATTGCAACAGAGTTGCAAGAGATGCTGAAAAGAACTCATGAGTGTGTCCGGAGAACCGACAGACGATGTCGGATATCGGGTCCACAGAACCGAACACACCGGGCACGGGTGAGGAAGCCATGTCCGAAACAGTCCACGTCACCAGTGAGGAGTTGACAGCGTCGGAGGTACTCGAGATACTCGACCGGGGCGGGCGTGTCGTCATCGACGTCGACGTCTTTGCGGGGTCACGGCAGGCGACCGTCCGCGAGACGGATGGAACGTACTACTGTGATACGACGACGAAACTCCTGCGCCACGAAACAGCGGACGGGTTGCTGACCTGTCTCGAGAAACACCGACTCGTCGAGCGACCCGGCAGCGAAGACAGATCACTCACCGCATAGCCGCCTGCTCGGTGTTCCAACGACCCCCCGCTGACATCACGCAGTCGTCTCAGGTCGCCAGCTCCGGCTGCGGGAGACAGGGTGGCGCGACCGAGTGTGGCCTCCTCGACCGCGTCACGCGTCCTCTCTTTCCAGTTCGACCCCCGACCGGAGCAGTTGCCCGGAGGGAAACAGCGTCACTACCGTCAGGAAGCCAAGCGCGACGAACTGGAGGGCGCGGAGGGCGACGATGGTGTACATGGCTGTCTTGCCGCCGGCGTAGATCATCTCCGTCGACAGATACCCGGCGATAGCGATCATGTTTTCCACGGCCAGCAAGCCTGCAAAGAGCAGCAGGCCGAGCAACATCGGCGACCGGAACGTCCGGTAGTTGGACAGCCAGACCGCTATCAAGACGGCCAAAAGCAACACATTCAGGGCTGCCAGCCCGACCGCGGTGGTCATCCAGAACGCCATCGTGTTCTCATTGTGCTACTGCGCTGTGCGTACATTTGACTGTTGTGCTACGGCACTGGCGAGGACCCGCCCGGTGGGGCTTCCGGGAAGGCGTCGAAGAAGTCGGGCCCCCGGACCGGCTGCGCGGCTGGGCCATGCCGGTCAGCGGAACTCGAACCGGCGGTCTTCGCTGACCAGCGTGTTCGTGATGCCGGCACCAAGAGAGAAGGCGACACGCTGTGCCCCCCGCTGGAATCGGTCCGCCAGGCCCAGCTGTGGCTCGAAGGCTTCGACGGTGACCTCCGCGCCGAGACGCTGTTCGAGGTGGTCGAGCACGTCTTCCCGCGTCCCGAGTTCGTCGACGAGGCCCGCGTCGTGTGCCTCGTGACCGAGGTAGACCCGGGCTTCGGTCTCGCGCACCGTCTCGGGGTCGATTTCGCGGCGCTCGGCGACGTTCTCGACGAACATGTCGTAGTAGCCATCGACCAACCCCTGGAGGTACTCCCGCTCGTGTTCCTCCAGGTCTTTCAGGGGCATCCCGGCATCCTTGTACTCGCCGGCGGTGAGTTGCTGGTACTCGAGGCCGAGCCGGTCAGCAAGTCCCTTGGCAGTAACGCGGGAACCGATGACGCCAATGGAGCCGACGATACTCCCCGCCCGCGCCCAGATCTCGTCACAGCCGCTCGCGATCTCGTAGCCGCCGCTGGCGCACGTGTCAGTCGCGTACGCGACAGTCGGCCCGTCGAACCGCTCGACGGCAAGTTTGATGTCCTCACTGGGGACGATTTCGCCACCCGGTGTGTTCAGTCGCACCAGCAGGGCGTCGACACTTGACTCCGCGTCGGCACGTTCGATCTGGTCCACGAGCGCGTCCGCAGCCGTCCCCATCGGTCCAGTACCCAGCGGACTCGAACCGCGATCCCGCGTGATCGGTCCTTCGACGCTGACTTCCGCGACGTTGTACGAGGGGACGACCGACTCCGCAAGCGAATTCGCAACGCGTATGACGACCGGTGCGGCGAGCAGGAGGACGACGATCCCGAAGAACTCACGCGTCGAGGTGGGGAACTCGACGAGCAGCAGCCAGCCGGCGACGATACCTGCAACGGCCACGACCGCAAACAGCGCGAACCGGACAAGAGTGTTCAGTACACGCATCGGTATTCGTCCGGTCGGGCCGCGCAATGATAAACCCCCGAACACCACCAGGGGATCGTCCGCCGGGAGCCACGGACACTCCTTCGCCGCCCCATCCCCGGTCAGGCCGCCCCGGTCGCCTCGCTGTCCTCACACAGGGGACAGACGTCTTCCTGTTGGACGACCTCGAACCCGCAGTGAACACACACCGATCGTTTGTCGACCATACCAGTCACTCCGGTGCGAGGGGATATAACCCCCTCAACCGTTCACCGCCGTTTATTCCGTTCAGACCGTTTTTCTGGCCGACGGACACGTCTCACGACTGAACCGGTGGTGTCCTGCTCCCGGCGTGATGGTATACACGTAGGTACCGAATCGGCGGGCGGTTGACTGGGCGTCGAAGTCTGTAGCAAGCCCTGGCGGATCATCTCCATGTCGGTAGACAGTGGCCACGCCGCGTTCGGTGCGGCCGCGACGACACTCGGTCTCACGTTTCTCGTCCCGACCTCCCGGCGGCCACGGAGCCGTGTCGCGGTCGGCGGTATCCGGTCCCGGACAGTCACTGGGTCAGCCCGGTCCCACAGGTACAACTGGGCGCTGTTCACCGGCCAGTCTGGCCGATGTCGTTTCCGGTTTTACCGCACGCTCGACCGTTTCGATCCGACCAGTCCGGAAGAACGGTCTCAGCCGGGAAAGCCGAGCGGGTGACCCGTGGGACGAATCCAGCACAGACCGCGGACGTAAAAACCAGCGGCGTCAGAGCAGGCCGGTCTTCTGGAGTTTCATCAGGTCCTCGGTGTCGAGCGTCTCGCCTTCCTTGAACTTCTGATAGATCTCCTCGGCCTCCTCGCGAGCAGCCTCCTGTTTCTCCTCGCGCTGCTCGCGCTCTTCTTGTTCCTCTTTCTTGTCGAGTTCGCGCAGTCGCTTCTGGACACGGACGAAGTCCTCGTGGTGGCGGTCGGCTGCCTCCTGGGCCTCGACGAATTTCTCGTGCATCTCGTCGGCCTCGTCGCGGATGTCGTCGGCCTCGCGGTAGGCCTCGATCATCTTGTTGTGGTGTTTCTGGGCCTCGTCGGCGAGTTCGGTCACCTTCTGGTGGTGTTCCGACGCCTTCGCGCGGACCTCCTCTGCTTCCTTCTCGAGTTCGTCGACCTCCTCGTTACCCCCGAGTTTCTCCTGTTTCTCCTGGAGTGTCTCGCGTTTGGTCTCGATCTTGTCGATGAGCTCGCGCTCCTCCTCGGGACCCAGCACTTCCGTCTGCTGTTTGAACTCGAGGTCTTCGATCTCCTCTTCGAGCTCCTCGATATCGGGGCCATCGTCGAGCTTGAGGTCGTCTTTCATCTCCTCGACTTCCTCGAACAGCTCGTTGGCCTCGGCGTTCAGCTCGTTTCGCTTCCCCTTGTGCTCCTGTACCTGCTCGTTGAGCTCGTCGCGCTTCTCGCGGTGGTTCTGGGCCTCGTCGACCTTCTCGCGGGTTTTCGCGTTCAGGTCGTCGCGCTTCGACGCGCGCTCGGAGGCCATCTGATTCAACTCGTTGCGCCTGTCTCGCAACTGGCCGGCGAGCTTGATCAGTTCGCCTTTCGATTTTGTCTCTAAGTCCTCTTCGGTCAGTTCAACGTTTTTTGATGTGTCTATCGAATCTACCATGATTGTACCTCGATGCCATCCCCGCCACGGCTGATGACGGCAGTACCCCTCGCGACTCGCTGGCACGGATAACAAGTGTTCCCTGTCATTTCGGGCGGTGCACGATACTGCCTGAACGCCGCTGGCGTTCTGGTGTGCATACTTACCGTAGGCCCGAGTTTAAATATTCCGGTCAGACTTCCCTGTGCCGGCGGTTACCACGGGCCACGACCCCGGTAATCCATTGGACACATCTGATACGGAACGAACACACCTGGTGACTGATACGGACGGTCCTGGCTGTTCTCGGCAGTGCCGTCCGATTGTGCGTGTCTCGTCATCTGACACCGCCGAATTGTTCCAGCACAGTAGTAAACGATCACAACAGTCCGTATCACAGCGGGACACGGGCGTCCGGTGGCTGTCGGGGAACCACGGACACCTGCGACTGGTCGGTCGGCACGGCTGGGGTGGTTACAGGCCTCGAAACCGTGCAACGTCGACAGTCAGCGGTCGTAGACGTTCTCGACCGTCCGGCCATCGATCCGGAGGCGAAGGACGACGCGCTCGGCCCCCGACGGGATCGGGCCGCCGGTCCACCGGTTCCGGCCCTCCACGGTTGGGGAGAACTCGCCGCGTTGCTCGCCGGCTTCCCACGCGAGCGTCGTCGACAGCGCGCTCGGGCGGTCGTTGACGAGGACGACCGCACTCCGGTCGGCACCGGGGTCGGTCAGAAACGCCTGGACTGGCTCGAACGCCCTCGCGAGGTGGTCGCGGGCGGCCTTCGGCGTGCCGTCGGCGGCGTAGACGCCCATCCCTGCACGGTCGGTGTCCCGGAGTGCGAAGGCAACCGCGCCGACGCCGCGGCGGCGGAGGCACACGGTGACTCTCCGGAGCAGGTCGGCCTGGTAGGCCTGGGAGGCGTCGGCGTTCCTGTCCGCGTGGCGGTCGTGCCTGGCCGCGTCGAAGCCCGCCGCGTCCGTGGTGTCGTCGTCGGCAAGCGCGCCGGCCCCGAACTCCGCCACCAGGTCCGCCGGATACCGGTCGAGCAACGCGTCGACGTCAGCGGGTACGCCGTAGTCCCAGCCCGGGTAGTAAGCGGCGACGTCCCCCTCGACACCCGGGCCGCCGATGACCGGGACCACCGGCTCGGTGTCGGGCAGCGCATCCGCGACTGTCTCTGCCGGAACCGGATCGTAGTCGGTCTGCCAGGCCCGCCACCGCAGCCGGAGGCGGTCGAGGAAGCCAGCGCCGAGTCCGCCCGGGAACGCCGCGACCGGATCGTCGTGGACGCCGTACACCGCGAGGCTCGGATGGCGGCTGTACGTCCGGGCGAGTGACCCGGCGAGCACCCTACCGCGGTCGGTGTCGAAGGGACCGGGACCGGTCAGCGGCAGATCCTGCCAGACCAGCAGGCCCTGCTCGTCACAGCGCCGGTATAGGGCAGGCGGGAGGACGTGCGCGTGCCCGCGGACGAGATTGGCGTTCACTTCCAGCGCACGCTCGACGTCGGTTCCGTCGGCGGTCACCAGGTTGATCCCCCGGACGGGGAGCGGTTCGCCGTTGACCCGTAGCTGTCCGTCGACGAGCGTCGTCTCGCAGACGCCGGTGCTGACGGAGTGTTCGTGTCCGTCGAGTTTCGCCCGGAGCGTGTACCGCTGCTGGTCGCCGAGTTCCCGGGGCCACCACAGCGCCGGGTCCCGCACGTCGATAGTGTGTTCGGCGACCGTCACACCGGCCCCGTCAGCCGTGACCGTCGTTCGCTCCATCCGCCCCGCCGCCATCCCGTCGTCGGCGGGCGTCAGCGAGTAGGTGAGGCGGCCCTCCAGCGGACCGTCGGTCAGCACGCGCGTCCGGACGTGGAGGCGGGCCCCTCCGTCGGTCAGTTCCGGGTGGACGTCGATCCGGTCGAGACACGGCAACGGGGCCGTCTCCAGCGAGGCGTCCCACCAGATACCCGGGACTGCGTCACGATCGGGGACCATGTCGGTGTCGTGGAGGCCACCAAACCGGTCCTGGGGGGACCGGCAGGTCACGACGAGTTCGTTGTCCGGAGCCGGTTTGAGTGGGACCGAAAGAGGCTCGAAGTACGCATCGTGCTCGATTGGGCCGTCGCTGCCGAGTATCTGTCCAGTCACGTCGACGGTCGCGTGGGCGTAGAGGCCGGCGAGGCGCAAGACGGCGACAGCATCATCGCCCGAGCGTGGATCCGGAAACCTCGTCCGGTACCTCACGGCGTCCACGCCGGCGAACGCCGACGGCCGGCCCGGCACGGCGACGGAGCGTTCCGCCGTTCCGCCCTCCCCGACGGCGCGTGCCTGCCACTCCTCGAGCATACCGGTGGGCCGTCCCGCGCCGGCATAGCCCTTTCCTTGTGTCGCCGACCAGTTTCACTTTCACCCTGGCCATGGCTCGCGTTAAGGGGGGAGCGGACACGAGTACCTGATATGCTCGACGGACTGGTCGCGACCTGCGAGGCTGACGGCTGTGACAGGCGGCTCCGCGAGGACGACTGTGCGCTCGTGTACCGGACCGACGAGGGCGAACGTCGGGCCTACGAGTGCCCCTGTGGCGCGGTGACGATCACGGTCCATCGCTGACCCCACCGCTTTCCCTCCGGACCGTCTACCGTCAGGCGTTTACTCCCGGGCGCGATAGCGACAGTATGACCGGTGTCTGGGTTAGCCTCTTCTCGGGTGGCAAGGACTCCTCGTGGGCGCTGTACCGGGCGCTCGAGCGGAACCTCCCCGTCGAACGTCTCGTGACCGTCCACCCGGAGGGTGACTCATACATGTACCACGTGCCGGCGACGGAGCTGGCGGAACTGGCAGCCGAGAGTATCGGGATCGCGCTCGTCGACGTCCGGCCCGACGACTTCGATACGGGGACCGTCAGCGACGCCGGCGCGCAGGGCGATGCGGAACTCGAGCCCCTGGAAGCAGCACTTCGCACCCTCGACGAACAGCTGGAAGGCGGCCTGGCCGGGGTGACCGCCGGTGCCGTCGAGAGCGAGTACCAGACCAGCCGCATCGAGGGGATGTGCGACCGGCTCGGCGTCGAGTTGTTCGCGCCGCTCTGGCAGCGCGACCCGACAACGCTCGCCGAGGAGATGCTCGCGGCGGGTTTCGAGATCCGCATCATCCGCGTCGCCGCCGCAGGTCTCGACGAATCCTGGCTCGGGCGGACACTCGACGAGGAGGCGCTCGCGGACCTCGTCGCGCTCACCGAGACCCACGGCGTCCACGTTCTCGGTGAGGGCGGCGAGTTCGAGACGCTCGTCACCGACGGCCCGCACATGGACCGCCCCATCGCGCTCGAGGCGGAACCCGAGTGGGACGGCACCCGCGGACAGCTCCGTATCGAGGACGCGTGGCTCGTGGACGGGTCGTAGCCACCGGGCAGGTCATGGAGAATCGAGGAGCCGTGTTTGAGCGCGGGAAGCTGTCAAACCAGCCGTTCGATGCTGTCGACGGGCATCACCGAGTAGTCGAGCGACAGCGTATCCTGCGTGGCGCGGACCTTCCCGACGAACGTCGAGATGTCCTCGAGTGACCCCTCGAGAATGAACAGCTCCATGCAGTAGTGGTCGCCGACGTGGTTGTGGACGTGGGACGTGACGAGGGACTCGTAGTCGTGGCGCAGGTGCATCATCTTCTGTTCGACGTCAGTCGACTTGAAATCGAAGAGAACCGTCACGACGCCCATCAGTTCGCGGTCTTCGAGTTGCTTGTCCTCGAACTCCGAGAGGAGGTTCCGGGACGCCTCACGCACGACCTCGCTCCGGCCGGTGTAGCCGTGCTCGTCGGCAAAGGTATCCAGGCGGTCGAGGAGTGCTTCCGGCATCGAGACGCTGACAACGGTCATATTAACTCACCCGGGTCTAAGTACCAAATTCTTATTAACGCTGCGAAGCGCCCGACAGGCCCGTCGCCGGACGGATCCGGGAAAGCGGCGATGCTCGACCCGCACATAGTAGAACAGACGGGTAAGTGGCAATACAGACAGGCACAGCAAGACATATATACTGGTGTGCCATACCATACCATGTATGGCTTCCGCACCGGGTGACGGCGACATGTTCGACGAGTTCCTCTCGCAGCGTGGATACGAAACCGGCAGCGTCGGCTGGGAGGAGAGTTACAACAAAAAGCAGTGTCCCGAGTGTGGTGGACTCCACGAGACAGGAGCCACGGAGTGTCTCGTCTGTGGCTGGTCCCCGGTAGAGACACCGTAACAGAAGCGTTTTCGAGTTCGCACACCGGCGAGAACCATCGACACCGACCCGGAGCTGTCAGTAGCTGATCGGACCGCCGTGGCTGTCGTCAGGCATGACTACCTCCGCGGCGGTGAGATCCTCGACCAGGTCGGCGACTGCGGTCGGACAGTGGTCGCCGGTCAGCGAGTCGCTTTCGAGCAACACTTCACAGCACTCCTCGCCGTCGGGCGGCTGTTCGTCGGGGCCGTACCGGTGGGAAGAACGCATCACGAAGTGTGACCGGTCACCCCGCCCAGCAAACACCCACATGCGGAAATCGAGCGGGTCGGGGTGCTGGTCGACGACGTATGCGTCCGGGACTGTCGCCGAGTCCTCGGCGTCGAACAGCCAGACTTTGAACTGCTCGTTGACACCGTCGGGTTGGTCGCGCGGCGCACGCGGTCCCGGTTCGCCCGGCGGCAGGTCGTTCGGGTCGCCGTAGGTATCGAGGTCGACGCTGTCGGTCATTACCGGCGGTTGCCGCGCGACGGGAATATAGCTTGCGCGACAGAGCGAGGCGTCACGCTGCCGGGTGGAGACCGCCGGCGTATTTCGCCGCCACGGGAGGCGGAATCTCTCCCCTGTGAGTCCGAGGATCAGACCGAACCGAGTGCTTCGGAGAGAAACAGCCCGAGCAACAGATGTTGATACATCGCGTCTTCGATGCGGGATGCGGCGGCGTCGGCGTCGTCGATACCGTACTGTTTCGTCTGCACGAGGTCGTACCGTTCGAGTGTTCCGTCGGCCTCGAGGTCGTGGAGTCGCGGGTAGACCGTCCCCGGACTCGGCTCGACCCCGAACAGCTCGGCGATGTCCTCAATCAGTCCCGTTCCGTGCGTTCCGTCCGTCCGTAACGCGACGAGGGCGGTCAGGATTTCGTCCAGGCTGCCGATGACGAGCCGCTCGTCGGGGGCGAGGTCAACCGGTTCGCCCGCGGACAGGTCGTCGACGATCCGGGAAAGAACGGCGGCTGGCGTGTCGTCACAGCCGTCACTACGGACGTCCTGAAGGAGCGCAGGGGTGGCACGGACCTCTGCATCACTGTAGGAGTCGTAGGACGTACGGTGATCGGACCGCGTGCCGTCGCGGGTGGAGTCATACTGCCGGCTGTAACATTTTGAAAGAATTCGCCACCCCGGGGTAGCGAATATCTTTACGCACTTACAGCCGGCAGTATCAGTCGACGACGTCTGCGTCGAAATGTCGTTGTCGGTCATCCTGAACGAGTCCTGCAACCGGGTGTAGCGGGCCGAGGTACATAACACCACGGCGCGTTTTCTGACGCTGAAAAACCCCGCCGACTGCGGAGTGACACAGCGGGGGGGATGCCGTGGAGACGGGTGCCCCGTAGACGCCGAGCGGGGGGGAGAGAAACCGTCGCTGTGTCACCGGTGAAGCCAGCTCGAAGCCACGTCCGCTGGCCGGGGAATCGTGCTCGAAAACGCTTTTGTGCTGGCCGGTGAAGGTACAGACGTGGACAAGCGTAGTATCGAGGAAGTCCTCGACACCATCGGTGACCAGCACGCACGCCGCGTGCTTGCCGCCATCAGCCGGGAGCCGAAATCGGCAAAGGAACTGGCCGAAGAGTGTGATCTCTCCCTCCCGACGGTCTACCGTCGGATCGAGATGCTCGAAGAGTACGACCTCGTACGCGACCGGACACTAGTCGCCGAGGACGGCAACCACTACAAGATCTACGAGTCGAATTTCGAGAGTACCGTCATCTCGCTCGAAGACGACGAGTACCGCGTGCGGATCTACCGGGAGGAGAACCTCCCCGACCGGTTCAGCCAGCTGTGGGACGAACTCAACGCCGAGTGAGTTGGCAGAAGCCATTAGCCACGTTTTTATTAGAGCTGTTCTTGTAGACTACATGAGAGATGGTGGAGGCGGAACCACTCGCACGTGGATTGCTTGTCGCACTGCGATTCGTCGTATTCGGCCTGACACTCGGTATCACACTCATCAGCTTTCAGGCCTACCAGAAGCAACGCTCGAAGCGTCTCCAGTACGCGTTTCTGGGTTTCGCGTTCGTCAGCATGGGCGTCGCCATGAACAGCGTCATCACCCAGCTAGCTGCTGACGCCGACGCGACGATCATTCTCTTTTTACAGTTCGTCGAGACGATCCCCTTCATTATCGGCTTCAGCATGCTGTATCTCTCCCTGTACCGGTGACGATCGCGGTAACTCTGGAGCGGCGAGGCTGGACGACACAGCAGGGACGGGGCTGCCACCGCAAACTGACCACGGCACCGACAGGGCCGTGCGGGCGGGCAAAAGTCGCGTCGTTTATCAGGGACGGGCCCGTTACGGTGTGCAATGAGCGAATCTACGGAAGTTATCCGCCTGTTCGGCGGCCCGGGTAGTGGGAAGACGACTGCCCTGCTCGACCGCGTCGAACAGCTCCTGGCCGAGGAGGAGGACGTGGCAGTCCGGGACGTCCTCGTCGTCTCCTACACCAGGGCGGCAGCCGCGGAGATCCGCGAGCGGCTGGCCGAGCGGCTCGACACAACGCCCCGCTCCCTCCGCGGGAACGTCTGTACGATGCACGCGAAAGCCTACGACCTGCTGAACCTCTCCCGGGGCGACGTGGTGGGGGAATCGGACAAGGAAGCGTTCTGTGAGGACTACGGTCTCGAGTACGAGGACGAGTACGAGGGCTCGCGCCGGCGGTCGGCCCGCTCGACGACGCTCGGCAACAAGGTGATCGCCACGAGCCAGTGGCTCCAGCGGACCCGGCGTGACGTCGGCGACTGGTACGACGTCCCGTTCAAGTGGAACGACGAGGAGGTCCGACTCCCGCCCGACATCGACGACAACGCACAGACGGGTAACAAGTACACCCCGACCTGGCCCATCGACGACGACCGGCTCGACATCCCCGAGGCGATCCGGGCCTGGCGCAACTGGAAAGGGAGCAACGATCTCGTCGGCTTCGCCGACATGCTCGAGCGGGTCAAGCAGCGCTCGCTGTTGCCAGGCGTCGACTACCTCGTCATCGACGAGTTCCAGGACATCACGACGCTGCAGTACGACGTCTACGAGGAGTGGCGAGCCCACATGAAGCGGGTACTCATCGCCGGTGACGACGACCAGGTCGTCTACGCCTGGCAGGGGGCTGATCCCGACCTGCTGCTCGAGGAGGACGTCGACGAGGACATCGTCCTCCCGAACTCCTACCGGCTCCCGTCACGGATCCTGAACGTCGTCAACCAGGAAGTCAGCCACATCGACAAGCGCCAGGAGAAAGACCTCGAACCCCGAACGGAAGGTGGAGAGGTGGCCGCCCTGCGTAACCGGTCGATGCTCGACCTCTCGCGTGAGGTCCGGGGAACCGTCGAGGACACTGACGAGACCGTGATGGTGCTGTTCCGGGCCCGCTACCAGATGTTCCAGTTCATCGACGAGTTCATCGACGGGGGCATCCCGTTCCAGTGTCTGACCGACCAGCGGATGTGGACCGACCGCCTGACACAGTACGTCGACGGGATCGAGGCCCTGGCCATGGACGAGCCCCTCACCGGCCTCCAGGCCCGTCGGCTGGCGGATATGCTCGCGGACTCCGCCTTCGGCACCGGGGAGCGCGACGACTTCTTCGACACGCTCGACGACCTCGAGGAGGCGGCAGGCGTCGACGACATCGCGAACATGGACGTCGACCCGTCCGTGGTCCGGGAACACGCGCCGTTCGTCCCGGACCCGCCCGCCGCGGCAGATATGCTCCGGAAGGTCACGAGTTTCCAGGAGCGCAGCGTTGACGCCTACTTCAGCGGCCAGTACGAGGGGATGGACCGGGACCGCGTCCGTCTCGGAACGATCCACTCCGCGAAGGGTCGCGAGGCCGACCACGTGTTCGTCGCCACCGACCTCACGGAGAAAGTCGTCGAACAGATGGCTGCGACCGTCGACCAGAACGAGGCGGAGATACCGGGAGACGGGACGTTCACCAAGCACACCAGCCCCGTCCCGACACTGACTGACAACGAACGCCGTGTGTTCTACGTCGGGATGTCCCGCGCCCGCGAGCGCCTGGTTATCCTCGAAAATCTCGTGGACGGCGCGCCGACACTCCCCATCGACGTGTTGCTCCACAACCAGCCGACCGACCGGACACTCGAAGAACTCCTCGAAGAAGTCGAGGAAGCCGCCGTCGCGAAGTAGCGCTGGCACCGCGGACCCGACGCTGGTCTGCCAGCCGGTCACGTTACCGACAGTGGGCTCGTCGGCGTTGCCGGACCCCGTTGCATCACACCGTCGCCGTGGTGAGCAGGTACTCGAGTTCGACGGCGTCGTGCGTCCCGTCGAACCGCGCCGCGATCGCGTCGACGAAGTGGTCGCGAACCTCGTCCCGGTCGTCCGTCGCGACGGCCCCGAACACGTCGGCGAACAGCCGCGAGTGGGTCACTGTGTGTTCGAGGAAGTCCCGCGGCGAGCGGGCAGAGTACCACACCGTCTCGGTGTCGAACGTGAGGGTCTCGACGCGGTCGCCGAGTCGTCGTTCGACCGTCCCCGCGTCGCCCCACATGAAGGGGGGTTCCGAGAAGTCCGGGAGGGCCGTCGGCGGAACGGACGTCATCAGGATACCCGCGAGTGATTGGTAGAGCGAGGTCGGCGTCCACGAGGTGAAGCCGATTCGACCCCCCGGCGGGTCACGCGGAGCAGTTCCGCGGCCGCGTCGGCCGGCGGGTCGGCGTACATGTGACCCAGCGCCGAAACCGTGACGTCGAGTCCGGTGACTGTCGCCCCGCGGCGTGCCGCGGTGATGGCGACGTTACCCGTGCCACAGCCGATATCGAGGACGCGCTCGCCGTCCGCGACGTCGGTGCGCTCGACGAGTGCGCCCGCCATCGGGAGGTACTCCGTGGCTATCTCGCCGTAGGAGTCGGCGGACCACACACGCTCGTCGCTGGCAGTGGTCGTCACGCCGACCACCTCGTCGAAACGATGGCGAGCGCGTGTTTCTTCTGCGTGTCGGTTTTTCGTTCCCGGGACGTCGTCGTGATCGTCTGTCGGTGGGACATCGCATCCATACCTAGCCCCGAGACGCCCGTCCGGATTGCTCCCAGTACGATAGGCGGGTTTATACCGGACCGTCAGATACCATCCCGGTGACAACGTTTTAGGCCGACGCTCGCGTCGGTCCCAGTATGCGCGAGGCAGTCATCTCCCTCAGTATCGAGGAACTCGAGGCGCTCGGCCTCGGCGACCTCGTCTCGCTCTGCCGGGAGGCGGGCATGGCGGGATTCGAGGAAATCGCGTGTCACGCGAACGGGGCGATCGTCGAGGTCGAACTCGAACGGCGGCTGGATGGCGACCGGCTGTCCGACCTCGAGGCGGTCGAGGACTGGGACCTCGTCGCCGAGAAAGAGGGGACCGTGCTCTATCTCATCGAGTTCACTGCACCGAACCTGCCGGACAGTCTCGGCGAGACGGGCGACGACCTCGTCGGAAGCTGTGACCCGGTCGTCGGCGAGGACGGAACGACGATGTCGTTTGTCGGCTCCCAGGAGACGCTCCGTGCGGTCCTGCGAAGCTACGAGGACGCCGGTCTCCGGCCCGAACTCCACAGGCTCGGCGAGTACGAAGGCGGTTCGACGGCGCTCGACTCGCTGACCGACCGTCAGGTCGAGGTGCTCCAGACCGCCTACGACAGCGGGTTCTACGACGTGCCACGGGAGTGCTCGGCCGACGACGTGGCGGCGGAACTCGATGTCGACTCCTCGACTGTCGTCGAGATCCTCCAGCGCGCCGAGCGGAATCTGCTGGCGACGCATCTCTCCGGCGGGCGGTAGGCGGGGCCCACGTAGCCCGGCGTCGCCTTCCGCGTCGCGCGTAAGAGCGACGCGCTCGCGGGAGTGTGACAACGCAGGCCGGACGTGGCGTCGAGCGGGAGACGGTCGAGGCGAGTTCGCTGTCCTGCTCGGACACTGGCTGTCCGGCGAGATCGACCCTGGAGGGGCGGGGACCGGCGACGGGATCCCGCGCGACGAGTTCCCGTCAGTCCCCGGGTGACTCCTGCTGGGAGGTGTCGGACACTCGCTGTGCGGTCCCGGTCGCGCCCGGCCGCAAATACCGCGCCCAGAGGACCAGCATGCTGGGGAGGACCAGCACGGCCCCGAGGAACGCGTAGACGATCATGACCGCGGTGAGGAGACCGAACTGCTGGAGCATCGGGTGGATGGCGAACCCGAGGACCCCGAAGCCGACGGCCGTCGTCGCGGCGCTCCCGAGCAGCGCACCGCCGGTACCACGGACCGTCGTCCGCAGGGCCTCGTGGACGTCCCCGGACGCGTCGAGTTCCTCCCGGAACCGCTCGCTGACGTGAATGCTGTAGTCGATGCCGATGCCGACGGTGAGGCTGGCGATGATCGCGTTCAGGACGTTCAGCGGGTAGCCCAGCGCGTACATCGTGGCGACGATCCAGGCGACGGTGAAGACGACCGGGAGGAGCGTCACCGCACCGAGGGTCGCGCTGCCGTGGACGAACCGGTAGACGAGCACGAGCACTGCGAGGACGGCGCCGATGGTGACGAACAGGCTCGTCAGCAGCGTCGCCAGCAGGTGGTGCTGGACGAGTTGCTCGACGATGGGGTCGCCGGTCGCGGTCGCAGTCCTGTCCGGTCCGTCGAGAACGGCGGCAACGTCCCGTAGTTGCTCGGTCGTCGCGACGCCGTCGGCCTCGGGGTCGACGGACACGGCCAGCCGGATCGCCTCGTCCTCGCCGTCGACACGGTAAACGACACTGGCGGCCTCGTCGGGCGCGGTCGCGAACAGTTCGTCGTAGACGGCGGCGACGTTCTCGTCGGGGACGCCGTCACCGGTCGTGTCCGCGGCCCGGAACGTCTCCGCGAACGACGGGTTCGACGCGGCGACACGCTCCATCACGGTCAGCGGGTCCTCCGTCCGTGCGTCGCCGTTCCCGAGCGTGACGACGGTATCTTTCGCCGCCGCCCGCTCGCGCGCGCGGCCGAGACGCCGTAACGTCTCCGCGTCCGCCACCGACCCCTCGACCAGGACCTCGACCTGCGAGTCGTGGCTGACGAAGTGCGCGTTCGCAAAGCGCATGTCCTCGCGGACGCTGTACTCGCCGGGCTGTAGCTCCGCCGGCAGGTGCTCGGTCCAGCCCGGCGCGCCGTCGACGATGTTGTCCTCGGGACCCCACGAGGTGCTCACGTCGGTCGCGGCGACGGCTGCACCGGCAGTCAACAGGAGCGTCGCGACGACGACCACGACTGGTGCCTTCCGCGCGGCAGTCGAACCGACCGACAGCGACCGACTGATCCAGCTACCGCCGTTCCCGATCGGCGGGACGCTCCGGTCGAACCCGTATCGCTCCAGCAGCGCGTCGAGTTCGACCTTGAGCAGCGGGATGAACAGGCCGAAGATGACGAGCGCGCCGACGATACCCGCCGAGGCGATGACGCCGATTTCGCGGATCGGCTGGACCGGACTCGCCATGTTCGACAGGAAGCCGATCCCCGTCGTCACCGTCACCCACACCAACGCAGCGCCGACGCCGGCGAGCCCGGCCGTCATCGCGTCGGCGATCCCCGCCCCGGACCGGGCACGACTCTCGCGGTACCGCATGAACACGTGGAGACAGTAGTCGATCGAGAGCCCGATGAGCAACACGGGAACGGCGATCAACACGGGGTTGAACGCCACGCCAACCCAGCCCAGCATGCCGAAGGTCCACGTCTGGACGAGCACGATCCCGAGCAGGCTGAGCAGGACGTCGAGGAGGTCGCGGTACGCGACGACGAGTATCACGAGCACTAGAACGAGTGCGAGCGGTCCGAGGATGATCCACGTGTCGCTCATCGACTGCTGCATCTCGTGGGTGACGATCCCGTTCCCGACGACGGCCGTGTCGTCGTCACCGAACTGCTGTGCAGCCAGGTCCTGGACGGTCAGTTGTGCGTCGACGACCGCCGGGTCCGCCTGCCCCATCGTCTGCTGGCCCGCCACGGACTGGAAGACGACGACCATCGTCGCGTTGGCAGTGCCGGCGTCGCGCCCGTCAGCCGCGGGCGCATCCCCCCCGGTGCCGGCGACGGGCCGGGTGTCGTCCCGGCGGTCGGCACCGTCGTAGCTGTCGGGCAGGAACACGAGCGCGTCGGTACTGCGCGGGCCGCCTCGGAGCAGTTCCCCCAGGATTGCGTCGATCTGGCTCCCGTTCATCGCCGACAGCGCCGCGATCTGCCGGTCGAGCGTCGGGTCGGTCAGTTCCGGGTGTTCCGACCTGATGGCGGCCGTCGCGACCACGTTCGCGATGCCGGCCGTCGGTCGGCGGTCCGGGAGGGTCCCGGCTACGGACTCGTTTGTCCGGATCTCCCGTTGCAGTTCCAGCGTTCTGAGGAGGGTCTCCTTCTCGAGGACGTTCTCGCTCCGGACGACAATCTGGACGGCTGTCCGGTTCTCGCTCCCGGTCGGGAAGTTGTCCTCGACGAACGCGAGTGCCTCCTCCTCCTCGGTACCGATCTCGAACTCCCCGACCGACACGTCCTCCTCGACCAGCACGGCACCGGCGCTGACTGCGAGCAACACGACGACGAGTGCGGCGAGGATTGCCCGCCGGTTTCCGACGAGCGTACTCGCGATGGCGTCTTTCATGCGTAGGTCACCTGTGTCGTAGAACACGCGACACGTCCAACGACCTGACTCCCACCGTGGTGGGCAGTTTTAAGAGGGTCTTACCGAAGACCACGAAACGGCGGTATCTCTCCCGGAGTTGGTAGACCGGGGCGTGCAAGACTTAGAGATCGAGAGATTATAGTTGTCACAATCTTTACCCACGTCTGCTGGGGCTGTATCGAGCCCTGCCCCCGTCATCAATACTCCACCTCCTTGGTAGTGAATCAGTCGCTATCACGGGAGTCGGATCCCACCAGGAACGAAGTCAGCCGGACTCGCTCGTCGATCAGTTATAAAAAGTCTCGGTGGTGTCACATGGGGGTGAGTCAATTCTTGGATTATTCTCTTAGCAAAATATAACGGCTACACTAGCATATAGATTATGTAGGATATAAGAGAAAAAACAACAGACACAGTCTATTTTAAGAGTAACTAGTAATTAGTAGTCTCTATTTCTATCTGTTCTAATTATATTATCGGAAGCGCCCCCTTTCTACGCCACCGTCCGCGCTACATCTTGCACGTCAACCAGTGTCAATATCACACCGGTGAAAACAATTTCACCGAATGGGGCAAGAGCTATTAAAAGGGGTACCACACGCGGCACTCGCGCGGTCACTCCGCGGTGAGAGCGGCTGCGAGGGCCGTCGCGCCCTCGAGCGGTGCGGCGACGGTCGCCGCGGGCACCTCGGCGGCCCACCGCTCGTAGGCGTCGCGGTCCGGGAAGGCTTTCACGTATGGACAGACCGCGTCGTAGACGGCTTCGTGCGCTACGTCGCCGCCGGCTGGCCGTTCGATGTCCCTGGCGACCCCGAACGAGAAGACCGCGGTCGGTGGCGAGACCGAGAGTTCGTCACTGCCCACCGCGTGTGCCTCGATGACCGCTCCTGCCGGGCTGACCGTGCGAACGTCGACCGGGTGATCGGCGATCGCGGACAGCAACACGGCGTCGTAGAAACACCGGAAGTAGTGTCGTTCGCCGCCCATCGTTCCCCAGTGGGGGGTCTCCCCCTCTGCCAGACAGAGGTCCGTCACCGCGATGGGGCCGCCGCCGATCCGGCGGCGGACGGTCGCGATCCACGCCCCGACCGTCTCGACCGGTTCGCTGCCCACGGCCCGGCCCAGTGCCGCCTGGACGTCCTCAGGGAGTTCTGCCTCGAGGACGGACGGCTCCGGACGCCAGCTGTCACCGGAAGCGGCGGCGTCGTGCGAGCCGTCCGTCCGGGGCGTCGGGCGGTCGGTCATGCCACAGCAGTCACAGAGCGACTCCGGAACGTCCGCGTCGTTGTCGTCGGACATACCGTTCGCTACGTGGCGTCGTCGGGAGTCGGTGACTCCCAGCCTGCAGGGCGGGTTTATATACGCCGCCCGGAACGCAGTTTCTCGGGTCGCAGTCGGGGTGTGGGCACGGCCGTGACTGCCGCGGCGGGGGCCGGACATCCAAAGTGCTTTGCGCCGCCGTCCCCGAATCACGAGTATGTTCACGGGTATCGTCGAAGAGATGGGCGGTATTCGCGGCGTCGAGCGCGACGAGGGTGGCAAGCGTCTGCGCATCGGAACGAGTTTTACTGGCCTCCACGAAGGCCAGTCGATAAGCGTCAGCGGTGCCTGCCTGACCGTCGAGGAGTACGGCGACGGCTGGTTCGAGGTCTTTCTCGCCCGGGAGACGCTCGACCGGACGTACCTGGACCACCTCGCGGAAGGGGACGTCGTCAATCTCGAACGGTCGCTCCCAGCGGAGGGCCGGTTCGACGGTCACTTCGTCCAGGGTCACGTCGACGGGACTGCCGAGGTCGTCGGGGTGACACAGGTGGGCGACGACTGGGAGTTTCGGTTCGCGCTCCCCGGGGACCTTGGGCAGTACGTCGTCGAGAAGGGTTCAATTGCCGTCGACGGCATCAGTCTCACGGTCGCCTCCCGGCAGGACGACGCGTTCGCCGTGGCCATCGTCCCGGAGACCTACGCGGTGACGACACTCTCGGAGAAGGCCGTCGGCGACCCCGTCCATCTCGAAGTCGACGTCATCGCGAAGTACGTCGAGCGACTCACGGAAGGGTATCGGTAGGGCACTCACAGACCGAGCGCGCACGGACCCATCGACGCCGGGACGTCCTCGAACGCCCGCGCCAGCCCGGTGGATGTCGCCGTATCGGGCGGCTGGACCGTCGCAACCGCTCGGTCGATCGTCGAGGACGTGCGATACTTCCCTATCTATCGTCCTGTGACCGGTTTCCTAAACAGCGAACTCATGGTCCGTTGACCGTTACACAAGAATTCGGGTGAGGGGCCCGCGAGGGTACCCGTCTGCACGCCACAGACGGAGGCAACGAACAGTCACGTCCCCTATACTGTCGGACGGAAGTCATGATATTCTGCTCGTTCCACGTGGGGCGAGTGAAAGTATCAACAGTTCCGTCCGACAGTATAGCATGCATTATATTATCTAAGGGGCAAGCTTTTGTGTGTGACTGCGTACCGAACGACAATGACACGCTACAGCGCGAGTCGCGGGATCATGTACACCACACCGCCGGGCGGAGCCAGCGAGAACGAGGCGGAGACGACGCCCTCCGCGGAGACAGAAGAACCGGCAACTGCCGACGACTGAAGACGGGGCCGACGGCTGGGGAGGGCCGGACCCAGTCACCGGAACCGGCGAGCGTGAAGTTTTTTCTCCGGGAGGCCCACGATATGGTATGAGTCTCACGGCCGGCGTGGTTGCGGTGCAGGGCGACGTCAGCGAACACGCCGATGCGATCAGGCGCGCAGCGCGGGCCCACGGCGAGGAGACGACGGTTCACGAGATTCGCCAGTCCGGTATCGTACCGGACTGTGACGTCCTGCTGATTCCGGGCGGCGAGTCGACGACCATCTCCCGGCTCGTCCGGAAGGAGGGGATTGCGGCGGAGATCGAAGCACACGTCACAGCCGGCAAGCCGCTGCTTGCGACCTGTGCGGGTCTCATTCTGGTCAGTACCGACGCGAACGACGAGCGCGTCGAAACACTCGACTTGCTGGACGTCACAGTCCAGCGCAACGCCTTCGGCCGCCAGAAGGACAGTTTCGAGGCGCCACTCGACGTGGCCGGGCTCGACGAGCCGTTCCCGGCGGTGTTCATCCGCGCGCCCGTCATCGGGTCGGTCGGCGAGGACGTGGAAGTCCTCGCGGAGTGGGACGGCCGCCCGGTTGCGGTCCGGCAGGGACCGGTCGTCGGGACCGCGTTCCACCCCGAACTCACCGACGACTCGCGGCTGCACGACCTGGCCTTCTTCGAGGACGTCGCGCTCGACGTTTCGACGGCCTGAAACCCCCTCGCGCCCGAACGCCGGCATGGCCGAGGGGAACGCCGACGAGATTCTCGACGAACTGTTTGCCGTCATCGAGGACCGCAAGGAGCGGCTCCCGGAGGGCTCCTACACCGCCTCGCTTTTTACCCACGAGAAAGGCGAGAACGCCGTTCTCGAGAAACTCGGCGAGGAGACGACCGAACTGGTCCTCGCCGCCAAGGACGGCGAGGACGACGAACTCGCACACGAAGCCGCCGACGTCGTCTACCACCTCCTCGTCCTGCTCGCGATGCACGACGTGGGCGTCGACGAACTCCGCGAGGAACTGGCAGCACGGCGGTGAGTGGAGGAACGACGAAACCCATCGCTAGAGGGGACCTGGCGGCAGAAACGCTCGAATCAGGACTGCGCGATAGTGGGAGGTAGATTTGAACGACATGAACGTCGGTCGCTTCGCTCCCTCGTTCCCTTCTTCGAATCTACGCCGCGACAACACGCTCACGATATTGCGCCGAGAGGAGACTCGGCGCCTGGGTGTTCGCAAGAAGTAGCGGGAGGTAGATTTGAACTACCGATCTGCGGGTTATGAGCCCGCCGGAATCTCCTGGCTATCCCATCCCGCTACCCGAGACTAACTCCACGCGCTGTTTAAGGATTGTGTTTGCCGCCCTCCGTGGGATTTCGTCACGTGTCCGTGTGAACACGCCACGTGAACAGGCTCTCGAAGACGTAGTTGACGAGCATTCCCGTCCCGATACCGGCCGCCTTCGCGACCAGCAACCAGCCGTCGATACCGGCGACGGACAGGTCGACGAACAGGAAGCGAAAGACGGCGACGAAGACCACGAACTGGGTGGTGATGCCGGCGGCGCGCACGGCGTGGGACCGGCCGAGGCGGCGGAGGAGCGACCCCCGTCCCGCCCGCCCCGCCCCCGCGAACGTCCACCGCTCGTTGAGAGCGAACATCACGAGGACCGCCGTTTCGATGCCGACGAGCACGGCGAGTTCCTCCAACAGACCGACGAGTTCCACGAGAACCACCAGGACGGCCGTGTCGCAGGCGGCCCCGACAACCCCGACCGAGACGAACTTGCCGAAGCGAACGCGCGAGACGAGCGCCTCCAGCCGACTCCCGTCAGTCATCGGTCTCGGCCAGTAACGCGTCGTCCGGTGCGACCGCCCCGTCGGGGGAGCGACCCGCGAGGCGTGTGGGGCAGTCGCGCCCGGCGACGGGCGCCCGAAGCGAGAAACACGGCGTTCCCGGGGGGGCTATCGGTCCCAATCGCCGGGCCGGGGCCAGGAGCGCAAGTGTCGTCATCACTGCACTGAACCTGCGCGACCGGGAAAAATCCGCTGTTTGCCGTCGGGTCGAGGCGACCGAACTGGCCCAAACAGAAAGAGGGGCGGGGGAGGGGACCACGGGGATCAGGCGCGTGCCTGCACGACGTCGATTTCCTCCGCCTCGGCGTCGTCGACATCGAGATACATGGGGATGTACTCCCGGCGCTCGTAGGCCTCCTGCTCGTCGGCGCGACCGATGGTACACCACAGCTGTGGGCGGTCGGGACCGTGCCAGTCACCCTGCCGGTTGATGCCAAAACAGACGTACTCCTCGCCCTCGTACGCGATGACAGCCCCCTTGCGGATGCCGGGGTCCCCGCGGATGATGAGTTTCTGCATACGAGCCCGTTGGCAGGATTCGCACTTAGGGACTTCGGACCACCGTGTTCCACTCGCGCTTCGCACGCCGCGGCCACTGCGGGAACTCTCGACGAAGGCGTGGCCTGTAGGAGCGACGCGAGAGCGGGTGGTCAGCGTCGCTTCAGCTGCTGGAGTTCGCCGCGTTTTTCGTTTATTTTGCGGCGGTACGCTTCCTTGTTCTCGAAGTTCGCACTCTCGAGTTGTGCCTCGAGCGCAAGGAGTTGAAACTGGAGTTCGCGGGCGCGCTCTCTGTGCTCTTCGGGCACGTCCTCCGGTGGTTCCTTCGGCACCTCGCTCATACTGTTGGGTCGGTCCGCTGGGTTGTCCCTCTTTCGTTGCCGGAACGCCGTCGCCCGACCGCTGGACAAAATGGTTTCTCGGGATCGTCGTGGAATGTGCTTCTTACGGACTGCTGTGATTCTTTTCCGCAGGGACGTCCGATAGAAGGCGTATCAGCTCGCGAAACGTGTATGTTGTCACAGCAGAGCGGTAACGAGTCACAACCGTCCGTATCAGTCGTGCAGTAGGGATGGGACGACACGAGAACGATACCCGCAAGCGGCTGGCCAGCTGCGAGCAGGCTTTTTGCAGGGAAGGGAGACGTCCAGCGCCGAAAACCGTGGCCGCCGAACCGCATCCGTTTTAAGCGCCCACATCCAATCTCGCCGCAAGGTCGATATCTATGCAGATGCCACGGCGGATGAACACGTACTGTCCGCACTGTAACGAACACCACCAGCACGAGGTCGAGAAAGTCCGGAGCGGTCGGGAGACGGGGATGAAGTGGATCGACCGGCAGCGAAAGCGCAACTCGGGCATCGGGAACGACGGCAAGTTCTCGAAGGTACCGGGTGGCGACAAACCCACGAAGAAGACGCAGTTGAAGTACCGCTGCAGCGAGTGTGGCAAGGCCCACCAGCGCGAGGGCTGGCGTGCCGGTCGCCTCGAGTTCCAGGAGTAACCATGCCAGGAAGCTTCTACCGCGTCGCGTGTCCCGACTGTGAGAACGAACAGATCGTCTTCGGGAAGGCCGCCACGGAGGTCGCCTGCGCGGTCTGTGGCCACGTGCTCGCCCGACCGACGGGTGGCGAGGCGGCGCTCGAGGGCGAAGTGACAGAAACTGTCGAGGCGCGATGAAATACAGTGGCTGGCCCGAACCCGGCGAACTGGTCGTCGGGCGCGTCGACGAAATCGAGGACTTCGGGGTCTTCGTCGACCTGCTCGAGTACGAGGACAAGCGTGGGCTCTGTCACATCAGCGAGGTCGCCTCCGGGTGGATAAAGAACGTCCGCGATCACGTCAACGTCGACCAGCGCGTCGTCGCGAAGGTACTCGATGTCGACGAGAGCGCCCAGCAGATAGACCTCTCGCTGAAGGACGTCAACGACATCCAGCACCAGGAGAAGATCCAGGAGTGGAAAAACGAGCAGAAAGCGGACAACTGGATGGAACTTGCCTTCGGCGAGGACATCGACGACGAGACCTACACCGCCATCGCGAACGAACTCCTCGCGGAGTTTGGCTCGCTGTACGACGGCTTCGAGCAGGCGGCGATCCACGGAGCCGACGCGCTCGAGGATGTCGACCTCGACGACGAGGAGATCGAGGCGATCGTCACCACGGCCCAGGGGAACGTCTCGGTCCCGTTCGTCGAGGTAACCGGCTACGTCGACCTCGAGTGTCCCGGCAGCGGCGGCGTCGACGTCATCCAGGAGGCCCTCCAGGCAGCCGAGGGCAACGGCGACGTCCCCGACGAGGCCGACCTCGAAGTCACGTACGTCGGCGCGCCGGAGTACCGCATCGAGGTACGGGCCCCGGACTACAAGACTGCCGAAGCGGAGCTCGAAGCGAGCGCGAACCGGGCGACTGCTGTCGTGGGCGACCACGACGGCACTGCCGAGTTCCACCGCGAGCGCCGCGAAGACGACGAGTAACGGGACACAGGGACGAAGGGTGAAATCCGACATTCGCGTCTGTGCGAAGTGGGAGACACGTCACGAGCGACCCGTTTACACGCTCGGGGAGACGTGCCCGTCGTGTGGCGGACGGGCAGTCAACAGCGCGCCGGCGCCGTTCTCGCCGACGGATCCACACGGCGAGTATCGACGCGCACTTAAGCGCCGCAACCGGGAATAGAGGGTATGGACGACTTCGAGATCGAGCAGACGGCACAGGCCGACCTGCAGGACCCGGTCCTTATCGAGGGGTTGCCAGGCGTTGGCCACGTCGGAAAGCTGGCCGCCGAGCATCTCGTCGAGGAACTCGACGGCGAGCTCGTCCGGCGGGTGTACTCGAAACACCTGCCGCCCCAGGTCGGCGTCGAGGACGGCCGGACACAGCTCGCCTGTGCGGAACTGCACGCACTCGGGACTGAGGGTGCGGACATCGTCGTACTGACCGGTGACCACCAGGCACAGGACGCCGTTGGCCACTACGGGCTCGCCGACACGTTCCTCGATATCGCCGAATCGCTGGGCGTCACGCAGGTGTACGCCCTCGGGGGTGTGCCGACCGGCGAACTCATCGAGGAGTACGACGTCATCGGCGCGGCGAACGCCGAGTCCATCCGCGAGGCGATCACCGAGGTCGGCGTGGAGTTTCGCGGCGACGAACCGGCCGGCGGTATCGTCGGAGTCAGCGGCCTCCTGTTGGGACTGGGTGAGCGACGCGGCCTCCCCGCCGCCTGCCTGATGGGCGAGACCAGCGGCTACCTCGTCGATCCCAAGAGCGCGCAGGCCGTCCTCGAAGTCCTCCAGGACACGATCGGATTCGAGGTCGATTTCACGTCGCTCGAAGACCGTGCCGACGAGATGGAAGACGTCGTCCGGAAGATTCAGGAGATGGAACAGGGAAGACCTGCTGCTTCGGACGAGGACCTGCGCTATATCGGCTAGGTCGCCGGTCAGGAACGCGCCCCCGGGACTCGTTCTCGCGGAGCCAAACGGGAGTGGACCGGTCGAGAAAGGGTGTCCAGCGGACACATCCCGTCGGCGAGCTGCCAGTCAGCCGGTGTGTTCGTCGGCGAGAGCCACACCACAGTCCGGACACTCGCCGTCGACGATCGTCACCTGCGCGTCACAGGCGGGACAGTAGTCCCGGTAGCAGGCGGGGTCACCCATACAGGCTCGCCGCGTGGCACACACGAGAGCCTTTGGGTGTCGGGGAGGGAAAAACTGGGGGCGTAGGTCGGGGACGTGAACTCGAGATCGTGGGACACCGGTACGAAAAATTGAACGTCGCGACAAGCCGTCGAAGAGAGGCCGACTAGTCCCGATATCTGTTCATCGCGTTCGTGATGATCTTTCTCTCCGCAGTCCGGAGTCGCTGAGAGACGGCCGACTTCGTGATGTCGAGTTGGTCTGCCAGGTGTGCCAGCGTGGCCTCGCGTGGCCGTCTGTAGTAGCCCGAATCCAGGGCTAACACGACCGCCTCTCGCTGTTTGTCCGTCAGCACGTCGAGATCGACGCTTACTGACGTCCCCTCCGCGAGACGCGCCGGCGTGATGGACTCCGTCCTGACCGGGAAGTCCGCATCCGAAACGGTCTCGAGTAACGAAACGAGACAGTTCCTGTCCGGGACTTCCAGAACGAGCTGTAGTGGTCCGTCGGTGATAGCTGATCGATTGTCTAACATGGGCATAGGTCGGTCTGTCGTAGTCGTACCGCTCTCCCTCGAACAAATCGTCGGTCGTACTGCTTGTTACCGCACCGTTCTCCTGCCAGTGGGAGCCGATACTGCAGCCGGGTGTCCCCGCCCGGAAGTGGGGGAACCGTCAGTCGTCGGATCCGGCAGGCTGCTGGGTCGGTTTGGTTCCGCCGGGTGTCGTCCCGACCACCTTGTAGACGGCGTAGATACCCCAGACGAGCAGGCCCGCGAGGATGATGTAGGACCTGATGTCCAGGGGCACGAGCGCCTCGTGGATAATCTGTCCTTCGCTCTGGACCGGGTGGGTGCTACCCGCGACCATCTCGACAAGCCCGATGACGAAAGTCCCGAGCACGACCAGGCCGCCGCCGACGTACATTGCGATCTTGTCCGGAATCGTGAGTTCTTTCATGTCATGTCACCTCCGTTAACCCATCAGGTACCGCAGCCGCGGGTGGTTCTGGACGAACTCGGTTTCGGCCAGGTACGCGTCGAGACCGAGGACGCGACCGGCACCGAGCGTGGCAATCATCCCGAAGATGAGGAGCCCGAGGAGTTCACCCGTGACGACACCGTGCGCCCAGCCGCCAGTTTCGCCGTTGATGAAGTAGAAGAACATCATCAGGAAGGCGCCGAAGAACGCCGCCGTCCGCGTCAGCGCGCCCACGATCAACCCGAGTCCGATCAGCACCTGGCCGATGGGGATCGCCACGTTGACGAACGACAGCAGTATGCCGTCACTGAACAGCGTCACGAACGGCCCGAGACTCGTCCCCTGCGCTGCACCGCCGACGAACCAGCCTGCATCGAACGGCCAGTTGGCGACTTTGTCCAGCCCAGCGTGTAAGATCCACCAGCCACCGATCAGACGCAGGATGACCAGCCAGTACGACAGCCACACATCCGAAACTGGGTACGATACGTCCCTTCCGAACATCCGAGCCTGTACGGTTGAAGCCCGGTCTTTCGTTGCCATTGTCACACCTCCGGGCAGACTTACGACGCCCGGTATGGTAAGTGTAAGCCTGTTTATTGAAGTCTTTTATATAGCCGTTCCCGGACCGGCTGCCGGCCCTCGGGAAACAGAGACTGCGGCGGAGAGGGATCAGGACTCGTCTTCAGGCGTCTTGACGACAGTCACGGGTCTGTCGGTCAGTCTGAGCACGCGTTCACTCACGCTCCCGAGCAGTTGCCGATAGTCGCCGGGTCGGGTCTTGCTGCCCATGACGAGGAGGTCGGCATCGATCTCCTCGGCTGCCGCGACGATCTCCTCTTCCGGTCGGCCGTAGCGCATCGTCGTCTCGACGTCGACACCGGCATCACGGCCGGCTTCCACGAGCGACGAGAGGGCTTCCTCGCCTTCCGCTTCGAGTGCTGCCTGGGGCCCCTCGTGTTCCTGGACGAATTCGTCGCCCGAATAGGCAGTGTACACCGTCTCGTCGACGACAAACAGGGCGTGTATCGTCGCGTCGAGTGTCGCCCCGAGTTCGAGGGCGTACTCGACCGCTCGGTCCGCGCCACGCTCGCCGTCGGTCGGGAGCAAGATACGTTCGGACATACCAGTCACCAGTTCGTTGCCGTTGGGCAAGTGTGTCCCGGAAGTTCTCACTGACCGAGAGAAGCGGCGTGACCCGAACCCACTGGTGGCTAGACGCCTTTGCTCATCAGGTGGCTCCGGAGGATATCCGCCTCGCGGTTCGCCGTTGCAGTGTTGACGAGGACGACCGTCTCGTCGTCGGCAAAGGCCCCGTCGTCGGCGAGTGCCGTGGCACCGCTGACCGCTGCGCCGCCGGTCGCGCTCGTCGCCACGCCGGTCCCCGAGAGGTCGACAGCTGCTTCCAGGAGCGCCTCGTCGTCAGTTGCGACGGCGCCGCCGCCGGTCGCCGCGAGCGCGTCGAGGACGAACGGGCCACCGTCGGGGTCGGGGACTTCGAGGGCCCCACAGATCGTGTCGGGATGCTCGACGGGATCGTGAGTCGCTCCGCCGTTTGCCCACGCGTTTGCCACCGGCGCACAGCCACGCGCCTGCGCGGCGTAGAGCCGCGGCACCGAGTCGATCTGTCCGGCGGCAGCGAGTTCACGAAAGCCACGGTGAAGACCGACGGGACCGATCCCGTGAGCGGTCGGGTAGACGACGGCGTCTGGCGCGCCGCCACAGTCCGCGACGAGTTCGTACGCGAGCGTCTTGAGTCCCTCGTGGCGGTACGGCGTGTCGAAGGGCGCAAGCGAGTACCAGTCCTCCTCGATTGCGTCCGCGAACGCGCCGGCAGCGTCCGCGTAGCGCCCGCCGACGATCTGCATGTCGCCGCCGTGGACGTTGATCATCGCCTTGTTCGCGAAGGGCATCCGCGAGGGGGCAAAGGAGTGCGAGTCGAGCCCAGCACGCGAGGCGTACGCCGCCGCGGCCTGGCCGCCGTTGCCGGTCGTCGGCAGAGCCACGTCGTCGGCGCCGTGCGCGCGGGCACCGGCGACCGCAAGCGCCATCGCGCGGTCCGCGACGCCGCCGGTCCCGTTGCGTCCCTCGTCTTTGACGAGGACGCGGTCGACACCCAGTTGCGCGCCGAGCGACGGGCACGCGAGCACCGGCGTGGCCCCCTCGCCGGCAGTCACGAGGCTGTCAGCCGGAAACGGGAGCACCGGCGCGTAGCCGGCGAGGCCGGGGTCGCGGGCCGCATCCAGCGCCGTCGGGATCGCGTCGGCGAGCGCGTCGGCGTCGTAGGTCGGTTCGAGCGGACCGGTACAGTCCGGACAGCTGCCCGTCGTGTCGGGGTCGACGGAAGCCCCACAGTCCATACAACGAAAGCCGGCGAACGCCGCAGTCGTCTCCATACCTGGGCCTGAGGACCCGGACGACTAATCGCTGTCCTTCCGGCCCGTAGCCGTTTTGCCCGTGGCGGCCAGACCGGCAGGTATGACAGAGTACGTGGTCGTCGGCGGAGGGCTCGCCGGGCTCGTTGCAGCGCGCCATCTCGCCGGCGACGGCGGGGACGTGACGCTGTTCGAGCGCGAATCGACCGTCGGCGGGCGCGTCCGCACCCACCACGAGGACGGGTTCACTTTCGACCGCGGGTTCCAGGTGCTCTTTCCCTCCTACCCCGCCGTCGCAGCCGAACTCGACCTCGACGCGCTCGAATTGGGCTCGCTCAGTCCGGGGGCTATCCTCGCGCGGCCGGGGAAGCGGTCGACGCTCGCCGACCCGCTGCGCGACCCCGGGGCGATCACCGAGAGCCTGCTGAACCGCGAAGTGACGCTGGGCGACAAACTCCGCGTACTCCGCCTGCGACGGGAACTCGCACGCAAACCGCTCGCCGACATCCTCCAGGCCGACGACCGGACCATCGCGCGCTATCTCGCCGACCGCGGATTCTCCCCGGCGTTTCGCGAGCACTTCGCCGCACCCTTCTACGGCGGCATCACGCTCGACCGCTCGCTATCCACGTCCCGGCTCGTCTTCGAGTACACGTTCAAGATGCTCGTCGAGAGCGAGGCAGCACTGCCAGCCGACGGGATGGGCGCGGTTCCCGCACAGCTTGCCGAGCACGCCCGCGCGGCAGGGGCGCGTATCGAGACGTCGACACCGGTGACGGGGATCCGCCACGACGAGGATGGCGTCCACCTCGAGACAGACGGGGAAACCGTCGACGGCGACGCCGCCGTCGTCGCGACCGACCCACAAACCGCCCGTGCGTTGACCGGCATCGAGGCGATTCCGACCGACGCACAGGCCTGCGTGACGCAGTACTTCTCCCTGCCGACGACCCAGCAACTCGACACTGACGGACGGTTGCTTCTCAACGCGGCAGACGACCGCCCCAACCAGGTCGCGCCGCTGTCCGACGCCGTGCCGTCGTACGCACCCGCGGAAACCCACCTGCTGAGTGCCACGTTTCTGGGCGAGCAGGCGGGAAGCGACGGGGAACTCGCCGCGGAAGTTCGCGAGGCACTTTCGGCCTGGTACCCGGAGAACAGGTTCACCGAACTGGAACTGTTGCGGACCGACCGCATCGAATTCGCGCAGTTCGCCCAGCCGCCGGGGTTCAGGGCTGCGTTGCCGGCTGCCGACGCGCCCGACGGCCCGCTCGCTCTCGCCGGCGACTACACGGCGTGGTCGTCGATCCAGGGCGCCATGGAGAGCGGACGCCGCGCAGCACGGGTCCTCAGGACGTCATAGCCGGTGGCGGAACTCGCCGAGCGGCGGAAACCGGAGGGCATCGCCGGCCTCGTCGTCCCAGACGAGGGGGGACAGTGCGTCGGCGTCGGTCACCAGCGGGGACATGAAGTCGCTGCTCGACATCCCGTTGACCGGGACGCCGGCGACGAGCCGGTTGAACGAGGGGAGCACCAGGAGATCCGCGCCCCGGTAGACACCCTCGCCGGCGAGGTAACACGGTCGGTTCCGGCCCTCGATCGTGATCGTCGGATGGTCGTGGCCGACGACGTACCGTTCGGCGCCGGCTTCGGGCTCGACGTCCCCGTGACAGACCACCGTCTCCCCGATGCGGTACTCCGGGGGTGTGTTACCGGACCAGACAGTACCGAGCATCGTGTCGTGGTTGCCAGGCGTGACGACCAGCCGTGCACCAGTCTCGCGGGCCGCCGCTTTCAGTCCGCCCAGTGTGGACTCGACGAGCCGCGGGACGTCATCGAACGAGTGGAGCAGGTCGCCCGCGACGAGTATCTCCGCGGGCTCGAACCGCGTACAGAGCTGCTCGAACCGCTCGACCATGTCGGCGCCCTCCCCGACCGGTAACTCGACGTTCGACGCCGCACCACGGCCCACGTGGAGGTCCGCGAGCACGAGCGTGTCGTCGACGAGAACGGCGCGGTCGTGGACCCGACAGCCCTCGAGGGGTGCCATACCCGTCCTCGGACCGGGAGCGGCTTAGGAGTGCCGGCCCGGGTATACGGGAACCGTCTGTCGCCTCCCGGCGGAAAACCTCGCCGGTCTGACTGGCGCGGAGCGTCCCTGTGTCGACCACGACAGGGAGGCTGTCGACGACGCCCGCCAGTTCGTCCCGGCGTTCGGCGTCAGTAGCCGCGTCACCATTCGTGCGGCCGACGAACAGACAGTCGACACCAGTCCGTTCGACGCCGCGCTCGTGGCGCCCGGGACGGAGGCGATCATCAACGACGGCGACGGGACAGCGACGAACGGCGACCGGCTCGGTGTCCGGTAGCCACGGGAACGGTTCACCGCAGAGTACGGATTGCCGGACGGGACCGACGGCCCCGTCTCGTCGGTCAGTCAGGTCGGAAGTGCGCTGGACCACCGTGCGCGTTTCGTCGGGGGGTGACCCACGTCAGACGATGATCTCGAACGTGCCGAGGTGAATCAGCACGAACCCGGCAAGGAGCGTCACCGGGGCGCGCGGCGACACCTGCCAGAGTGCGGAGTAGTCGCCCCGCGGCTGGTTCGCAGAAAGCGTCAGTGCGGCGTCGTACAGCACCTGCAAGAGGATGACGAGAAGCGAGAGAACGACCAGCGCGAACGCGACGTCGGCGAATCCGGCAAACGCAAGCACGAGGGCGACGGGGACGACGACGCCACCCTGGACGATGTCCCCGGCAGCCATGAACCGCTCGGCGTGCTCCCGCTCGGGGTCGTGGTCGTCGTAGATCGACCAGTAGCGGTCGTACTCGGTCGGGGAGACCCATGCCCCGTCATCGTCCCGGAGCGCGACGTGTGGCGGGACCGCCGCCAGAACGAGAGTAATATCCTCGCCGGGGATGCCGGTAATCCGCCGACCGGCGTAGTAGTGACCGAGTTCGTGAAGGAAGGCGACGATGGCGAGCAGGACGAGGAGTCCGGCGACCCGAACGGCCAAATCGAGCATACGGGAGAGAGTCGGTCCGGGGGCAGGAAACTGTACCGTTTGACGCCGGTACGGACCCGCCGAACCTCAACAGTTACGGGGGTCCGGGTCCCCGAGGCTAGCATGACGGAGTTCTCACACCGCGTCGAGCAGGTGTCGATAAGCGGTATCCGCGAGGTGTTCGAGGCAGCCGACGAGGACGCCATCAACCTCGGCCTCGGCCAGCCCGACTTCCCCGCGCCCGACCATGCCCGCGAGGCAGCCGTGACGGCTATCCGCGAGGGCGAGGCTGACGCCTACACCTCGAACAAGGGCACCCGCGACCTGCGCGAGGCCATCGCCGACAAGCACGCGCGGGACAACGGTCTCGACGTCGATCCCGAGAACGTCATCGCCACCGCCGGCGGGAGCGAGGCGTTACACATTGCGCTCGAGGCCCACGTCGACGCTGGCGAGGAGGTTGTCATCCCCGACCCCGGCTTCGTCTCGTACGAAGCGCTGACGCATCTGGCCGGCGGCACCCCCCGGCCAGTCCCGTTGCGCGACGACCTGACGCTCGCCCCCGGGGCCGTCGAGGACGCCATCACCGAAGACACAGCGGCCTTCGTGGTCAACAGTCCGGCGAACCCGACTGGTGCAGTCCAGTCCCCGGCGGATATGCGCGAGTTCGCCCGCATCGCCGACGAACACGACCTGCTTTGCATCTCCGACGAAGTGTACGAACACCAGATTTTCGAGGGCGAGCACCGTTCGCCCGCGGAGTTCGCCGAGAGCGACAACGTCGCGGTCGTCAACGCCTGCTCGAAGACGTACTCGATGACTGGCTGGCGGCTGGGGTGGGTGACCGCGAGTCACGAGCGCATCGAGCGGATGTTGCGCGTCCACCAGTACGCCCAGGCCTGCGCGAGTGCACCGGCACAGTACGCCGCCGAGGCTGCGCTCACGGGCCCGCAGGACCCGGTCGCGGAGATGCGCGAGGCGTTCCGCGAGCGCCGGGAACTCCTGCTCGAGGGCCTCGCGGAGATGGGGCTTTCCTGCCCGACCCCCAAGGGCGCGTTCTACGCCATGCCGGCGGTGCCGGAGGGGTGGGTGGAGGCGGTCATCGACCGCGGCGTGGTGGTCGTACCGGGCGAGGCCTTCGGCGAACACGGCAGTGGCTATGCGCGCATCTCGTACGCGACGGACATCGGGACGCTCGAGACGGCGCTCGGGATCATGGCCGAGGCGACCGAGGCTGTGCGGTGACGTCCTCCCCGCGCTGACGGGCAACGCTTTGAGCCGATGTGCCGGAAGTCCGGACGCCGGGAGTGACACGAGCGCAACGACCCGACAGACAGATACGCGCACAGTCCAACTCACGGACAGCGATGGATCAGCTCTCCCCACAACACGTTCCCGTCTACGGGAGCGAACGCGAGCGCGAGCGGCTGTGGAAGCGGTGTGCCGACAGCGGCCTGCCGGTAGTCGCCATCCGTGACGCACGGCGTGGCTACATTGTTCGCTACGATCTCCAGCATCTCGACACCGAACTCGAGACGGGTGCCGTCAGGCAACTGCGCGACGGAACCCGCTCGTTCCGGTCGTACCCGACTGGCACCGATCCGATCTCCGAGTCGGAAGGGGTCGGCGGCGAGGCGGGACCGGTGTCGGGTGACCTCCACACCGACAGCGAGGAAGCAGCGCGCGAACTGGCCTCGCGGCTCTCGACGGTAGTGTTCGACCAGGAGAACTGGCAGACGACCTGATACGGTCGTGCGTGATTCTTTACCGCCATGGACTCGTTCCCTTCGAGTCTCAGACCGTGAAACCAGCACTGTCGCACTGCGGTGTCGAAAACAGTCACGCACGACCGTATGAGTTATAACCTCCAGTTCACAGTTGAGGAGATGCGCCGCCATTCGTATTCGGTTTGGGCCTCCGTAGCAGTGATATCACTGCACACCTCCTCTAACAGCGTTTTCTGCCGGGAGAGGGTTGTTTGGCTTCCTGATACAGGAGTTCAGGAATATTTGGAGGCGGAAACCCGTAGAGGTCGGCCAATTCCATGAGGATCAGCTGGGCGTACGACCGGAGGTCGTCGCCCAGCGTTCGGTCGGGAACGTCGCGGCTTCTCCACGCTCTTGGGCGTGATCTGGATCTTCACGATGTGGGCTTTCGACGTGTCGAACTCCTCAAGCCCGTAGCGAGACTTCAGCTCGCGGAATAACGACTCGACCTCCCACCTTGCTCGGTACAGCGTTGCGATCTGTTCCGGCGAGAACTCTTCTCGCGGGAGATTCGTGATGGACAAGTGGTAGTCGTCGGTGTCCGAATTGGGCGTCGTTGCTCGCTGGACACAGGGCGAGTACGCGGGCAAACCACACTTCTCGCAACCGACTGCCGTCGACGCCAGGCGGTGTGCCACCTTCCACGACGAGTACGTGTCGCTGGCAACCGTTGAGGGTCGTATCGAAGCCGAGTACGTCCTGCCCGACGGCAACCGCGACACGCCCCACAGTCGCTCTCTCGACAACGACGACTACGAGGTGACGGGGGCAGAACTCCACAACAACAACGGCGAGTGGTTCGTTCATCTCCGCACAAAGGCAGAGGTGGAGTCGGACACGCCGGAACGGGCAACGACCGGGCACAGCACAGTCCTCGGCGTGAACCAACTCGCCGTCACTTCGATGGGCACGTTCTGGAGCGGGCACGAGTTCGACCATTGGGGGCGCGAGTACGAGAAACGACGGACCTCACTCCAGCAATGCGGAAGCCGCCGAAAACGGCTGTACGGTCGTTGCCGTCGAGGAGTTGACTGGCATCCGTGACCGACGTTCTGGCGCGTCGTGGGGCCACAAGTGGGCCTTCGAGTGTCTGAACCGTGGCTACGAGACCCACGCCGACTACAACGCCGCGAGTATGACTCTCCTGCCGGGGATTCCGGCCAGAGCGGGCGTCCACGCGAAAGCCCCACCCTCAACGAAGCGAGGTCGGCACACCGAGCGAAGTAGCGTGGGGTGGTTTACACCGCTCCAGTCAGTATTCGGTCCCTTTCCGCGCACCCTGTCCGGCCTCGATCGGGTGGCGCTCTTCCGTCACGTTCGAGACGAGGTCGGCGTACTCCGCGAGGTAGTCGGGCCGTTCGTGCCCGCCCGTCAGCACCAGTTCCAGTCCGTCGGGTTTCGTCTCGACGAGGTCGACGACGTCGTCAGGGGGGACGAGGCCGCGGTTTGCCGCGTATAGGAGTTCGTCGAGGATAAGCATGTGAACGCCCGCGTCGGGGACAGCCTCGAGAGACAGCGACGAGGTGAGGTCCGCGGTCCCGGCTGCAGCGACCAGCTCCTGTGCGCGGTCGAGCGCCCCCATAGCGCGTGCCTCGTGTTCGTTGTCGTCGGAGCCGTCGAGAAAGCCGTGCCAGCCGTAGTGGCCCGCGTTCTCGTAGGAGAAGCCCGGGAGGGACGCGATAGCGTTGTACTCGCCACGAACGTCCTCGACGGTGCCCGTCCCGCCTTTCATGAACTGGAGCAGGTGGACGCGGTAGCCGTGTCCCACAGCCCGCAGTCCCATCCCGAGGGCTGCTGTCGTCTTTCCCTTCCCCGTCCCCCACCAGACCTGGACGAGGCCGAACTCCTCGGGACCGGCAGGTTCGATGGGACGCGGTTCGAGCGGGTCGGCGTCCGAATCGGGTGACATCCTGGTTGGCAACCAGACTTGCGGTAGACAAAAGATTGTTGTTCAGGGCCGGTCAGTTCGGGTCGAACACGGTCGCTGCGCCGGTCGTCTCGACACCGTAGTCCGCGGCAGGGACGCTCGCCGGGAGGGACGTGTCGTCGTACCGCGCTTCGAGGCTGGCGACGACAGCATCGCGCACACACCGCCGCGTCTCGGCGCCGACGGGGGTGGTGCTCCCGGCGAACGCCGCAGGCGGACCGGTCCGGTCGCAGCCGACAGCGACGGCGTCGCTGGTCGTGCCGGTATATCCGGTCAGCGACTGCAGGGTCGCAGTCTTCGCCTCGACTGCCGTAGCGAGCAGTGTCGCGAGCGTCCCTGGCGCGAGTGAGCGGGTCGTTCCGACGAGCAGGTTGACCGTTCCCGGTTCCCAGTCGCCGTCCTGCGCGGAGATGTCGGCAGTCGTCGGAAGCGTGGCCGGGTTCGACAGCCCGGCAGTCGCAATGACGGTGACGCTCCCGGAGCGGGCGGCACGCGCGTGAGTCTGGTCGACGCCGGTCAGTAGGGCCGGTCCAGCCTGCTGGAACCCCGCGGCCGACCGGCGTTCGTCGGCGTACGCGGCCAGGTCCTGACGCTCAAAACCCTCGGGAACCGTGATGTTTGTGGCCCCGACAGCAGAGTGGAAACCGCCGTTCGGGCCGGTAGCCAGCCAGCGCACGCTCTCGGACGAGAGCTGACAGATACCGTCCCGGACAGCAACATCAAACATCGAGCGCGTCGAGCAGGAGGTCGTTCTCGTACGGAAGCCGGACGGCGACGCGAACGTGGCTGTCCAGCCCGCGGAACGTCCGGGCGTCCCGGACGACGATATCCGCCTCGCGGACCGACGCAAGCAGGTCGTCGACCGACCCCGGAGCCTCGAGCAGGAGGAAGGGCGCATCGGAGGGATAGACGCGAAAGCGGTCGGCCAGACGTTCGCGCATCCGGTCGCGCTCAGTCCGTACCCGGTCGCGGGTCTCGGCGACGAACGACGACTGGCCCATACAGTACTCGCCGACTGCTGCGGCAGGTGTGCCGATGCCCCAGGCCAGTCTGGCGGTGTCGAGCCTGTCGCGGTGGCGGTCAGTCGCGACGACGAAGCCAGCGCGCAACCCCGGGAAGCCAAACAGTTTCGTGAGCGAGCGAAGAGCGAGGACCCCGGGCGTGCCGGCGAACGAATCGAGGTCGGTGAAGCCGATGAATGCCTCGTCGAGAAGCAACGGTGTATCGACGTCCCGGCACTGGTCGGCGTAGGCCCGCAACTCGTCGGTCCCGTACGCACCGCCGGTCGGGTTGTTCGGCGAGCAGGCCACGACGAGGTCGTACTGTCCCGGATCGGTTTCGGGGATCTGGGTGTGGGGAACGAAGGTCGGGTTGGCACCCTGCAGTCGGACTTCGCGCCAGTACTCGCCGAAAGAAGGGGATGGCACGAGCACGTCGTCGTCGGACGAGACGGTCGTCGCGACGGCGAGTCGGAGCGCACTGACTGCGCCGGCCGTCGGTACAACCTGTGTGGCATCGCAGCCGACGTATTCGGCGGCTGCGGCACGGAACGCCAGGTAGTCGTCGGCGGGGTAGGACCGCGACGCGGAAAGCGCCGACTCGTACACCCGGGAGACACCGTCTGGCGACCGCGGGTTGACGTTCGCGCTGAAATCGAGCAACCACGGGTCGGCAGTGCCGCCGTGCTGGACCCGGTTCGCGTCTGCCGTCGTGTGACCGTCGCTGTCCTGGCCGGTAGCCGCAGACAGTTTGTCGACGGCGTCGGGATCCATCGTATAGACGCAGTGGAGCTTTCGGCTTATCGTTTTTGTCACTGGAGGTGAACGAGAGGGGCTACCGCGTGCGACAGTACCATTCGACGGTACGTCGGTCGGCGGGCCGGTTGACGTTCGCCGCAAACCGCCGGTCGCGGGTGACGAGTACCCTCCCGCTGTCGGGCGCAGCGACGACGTTGATGCCTGCCGGCGTCAGGCGCCGGGTGTCGTGCCACAGGACCGTATCGACGCTCAACCCGAGCGCCCGCTTGCGACCGACCGGGACGGCGACGGTCAGCGATCCCTCTCCGACGCTCTCGAGAACGGTATCGACCGCCCCAGCGTCAAGCAAGGGGAGGTCAGCCGCGACGGTCAGGACCGGGCGGGAGACCCGACCGTCGGCGAGCGCGCAGTCGAGGTCAGCGACGTACCCGTCGCCTGGTGTCCGGATGATCGGCAGATCGAGAGACGCGGCTGTTGCCGGTGCCCGGGACGTGGTGACGGCGTAGGTGTGCTCGATATCGCTCGCGGCGAGGGCCTGCCTGACGCGTTCGACCATCGGTACCCCACCGATCGGGACGAGCGGCTTCTCGGTGTCTGCCGCGAGTCGGGTACCGGACCCGCCACACATCAGGAGAGCGTCCACGCGACCACCCCCGTGTGAAGCGCAGCAAGCCGGGCGAGTTCGTTGCCGGCCCCGAACACGTCGCCGCTCACGCCGCCGAGCCGAGACTGCGCCCAGCCCAGCAGGGACACGGCGACGACCGGCCCAGTCCCGAGCGCGACAGCCGCGCCGAGTTCCGGCCACCCGAGCACGGCGGCAGGTGCGGCGACAAGCACGACCCCCGGCAGGTCCCGGACCGTCGCGCCGGTCAACTGGGAGCCGAGCCCCTCGTGGGACGGCGCGCCAAGGCAGGCAAGCATCGCCATCGCGAGTTTCGCAGCCACCTCCGCCGCAACGACGATGCCGACGGCGGCCCGGGTAGGGAGCGTCGAGAGACCGACTCCAGCAAGCGCGAGTCCGACCAGCGCAACGACGAGAGCGACAGTCGCCCCGACACCGGTGGTCGTGTCACGCATAGCCGACTGGCGCGCCGCCTGATCGCCGTGGACGACGGCAGCATCCCCCAGGTCGGCGAGGCCGTCGGCGTGGTTGATGCCGGTAACGATAAAGAGGGAAACGACGTACAGGAAGGCGACCGTCAGCCCGGAGACCGGTAGTAGAAAGGGAAACACGACGAGGAACCCGATACCGTATCCGACGAGTGGGAACAGATACGGGCGGGTTCGGAACCGCCTAAAGCAATGCTCGTCGTGTCCGACGGGCACGCGAGTGAGAAAGCCGACCGCGCCACGGAGTCCGCTCAACGCCACGCAACAACCCCCACTGCAACCGCAGCGACGAGATAGGTGAGCAGGCCGGCAGCCGTCACGAGCCGGACCGCCCGCGAGGCATCCCCGGGAGTCGGGAGCGAGGCCGTTGGATTGAGCGTGTAGGTGTCCGGCTTCTCGAGACGCACGTCGAGTGTCGCCGCAAGCGTGCCCATCGGCCAGCCGGCATTGGGTGACGGAACGGGAGCGAGCCAGCGCCGCGCCGAACGCAGCGCTCCCGGGTCACCCGCGACGGCGGCGAGCAGGCCAGCGGAGAGGCGCGCCGGGAGCCACATCACGGCGTCGTCAAGCCGTGCGCTGGCCCAGCCGACGGGTCGGTCGCGGTAACCGAGCATGGAGTCGAGCGTGTTGACGCCTTTCATCCAGGCAGCACCACAGGCACCGACAGCGAGAGCGGCAACCGGTCCGAACCCGGCGAGGGTTACCGTCGTCCCGGCCAGAACGAACCCGGCAAGCGGAGCGACGAGCCCGTCGGCGAGGTTCTCCGCGAGGCTCTCGACGGTAGCACTCCTGACCTGTCCCGGGGTGAGCGCTGCAGCGTCACGTCCTGCCAGCGCCCGCAACTCCGTGCGGGCCGTGTCGACGTCCTCGACCGTGAGCGAGGCAACGCGTCGGCCGGTCACCACGAGTCGGCGAAGACTGGTCGTGACGAAGAGAACGAGCGCCGCGCCGAGGACAGCACCGAAGGCGTGAACCACCCCCACGAGGCCGACCGCCAGTCCCGCAACGGCGGCGAAGGCAGCCGGGAACAGGACCGCGACGAGAACACCGACGGCCCGCGGGTGACGCCAGTCCCGGGCGACGACGGCAACGAGGGTGCCGAACAGCGCGACAGGATGGAATCGGCGGGGCGGCTCACCGAGAGCCACATCGAGCGTCAGCGTACCGGCGAGCGCGAGAACGCTCCCGGCTGAGAACCCGTGCACAGTCATACATGTTCCTCCAGCCAGTCCGGGAACCTGGACAGCGACACATCCTCCGTGAGGACGACGGTGACGCCGGCTGTCCGACCACCGCCGTCGGCCCGCGGGTCGTCACCCACGTGGACGAGCTCGGTCGGCGGCACGCCGAGTTCGGACGCCACTGTCGCGAACGCACTGTCGTGTGGCTTGCGCCAGCCACAGCCGACACTCGTCACGACTGTGTCGAAGGAGACGGGGAGTTGTGCACGCTCGCGCGTCAGGTCGACGAGCCCCGGAAGGCTGCAGTTCGAGAGAAGGCCAACGGGGCCAACGCCAGCAGCGGCCTCGAGTGCTTCGGGTGCCCCGTCCCGGACCGTGACCGGCCCGTCGAAGGCCTCGAGGAGTGCGTCGTGGACCGTGTCCGGACTCGCCTCGATGTCCCGACTCCGGAGTGTCGCGCGTGTGTGTGCGACCAGCGAGCACTCCTCGCCAGGTTCGGTATCCACGTGGCTCGTTCTGTAGGCCGCCTCCCAGTCAGCAGGAACAGGGATATCTCTCGAATCGAGCGCGTCCGCAACCGCCGCCCAGGGCTCCGAGGGGCGCTCGGCCATCACGAGTGTCCCGAACAGATCGAACGAAACCGACACAGTTGCACTGAGCGGGTAGTCCCACTTGAACGTCTGGGAACGAAGTTTACTGCTGGGGAACTATATCAAAAAATCGAAAACGAAGCGCGTACCCACAACCGTGGCCGACCCGTGCGGGTACGGTGGTGTGCTCGGGTGTTCAGTCCTGGACCCATCTGGAACAGCGGACGTCGAAACTCTCACAGACAGGACACCTGTGGTACTGTACCTCGAACCGCTCCTCGCAGGCGAGACACACGTACGGACAGGCCTCGCTGTCCACCTTCGCGTCCGAAATCCCGGAGACTTCCTTTGCCCTCTCTAAGACACCCATCGCAACCACACTCCCCACAATGCAGTAGACGGATAAAAAGGGGCGAGACGTTTTAGGTCATTTTTCACCCGTTCCGTCGTGCGCTTTGCCGGTGACACCACGCCTGTGACTTGCTACCCTTTGATACTGCCGGCTGTAACAGTTTGAAAGAATTCGCCACCCCGGGGTAGTGAAGAACCGGTAAACAGTCGCACTAATCACTATGAAACCACCACACTGTCTCACCGTCACGGTAACGAATCACAACAATCCGTCTCACTGTGTTTCGTATGCTTCTATCGCGTCCCGCCACGCCTCTGGGATCGGTCGTGGCTCGCCTTCGTCGCGGTCGTAGGTGGTCATGAGGATCTCCCCTGTCGCGGCGAGTCCGTTCCCGGTCCGAATCGCGTAGTGGAGGGGGACGCTCGTTGTCCCCAGTTCGCCCGCCCGAACGGCGACGGTTCCCTCCGTCGACGCAACCGCTTTAGCTCGCCCGGTCGTAGGGACGGTCATGAACGATCTGTCCGACCGGGAGTGGCGCCTCGTCTCCGAGGAGGCCCGGCCCGGACCGATGCAGATGGCCCTCGAGGAGGTCGCCGCCGAGACAGCCGCCCGTGGCGGTCCCCGGACTGTCCGTGTCTACCGGTGGGATCCCAGCACGCTCTCGCTCGGGTACCGGCAAGCGCCCGCGACGGTCGACTGGGCGTACTGCGAGCGCGAGGGGATCACTGTCACCCGCCGACCGACCGGCGGCGGCGGCATCTACCACGACTCCGTCGGTGACATCTCCTACTCCATCGTCGCCCCCGAATCCGAACTCCCCGGTGACCTGTTGACATGCTACGAACTGCTGTGTCAGCCAGTTCTGGACGCGTTCGCGCGGATGGGTGTCGAGACTGCCTTCGCCGACGCGGAACAGCCGGCGATCCACGAGCCGGCCTGCTATCTCCGCGCCGTCAACCCGGCACACGACATCCTCGCGGGCAGCCGAAAAATAAGCGGCAATGCCCAGTACCGGCAACGCGATGCGGTCATCCAGCACGGGTCGCTGTCGTACGCCCATACGGTCGACACCCACCGTGCGGTCTTCACCGACCACGACGTGTCACAGGCACAGTTTCGTGACCGCGTGACGTCCATCCACGAACAGTCGGGTATCGACCGCAGCGAGGCTGTCGACGCACTCGAAGGGGCGCTCGCCGACTGGGCAGATGCGAGGTCGGGCGCGTGGACCGACGACGAACTCGACAGGGCACGGGAGATCGCGAGCGCGAAGTACGCGAGTGACGCCTGGACGCGCGACCGGGCGGACCCGATCGAGGCCTGATAGTGGTTAGTGCGGTAATTTGTAGCACGGCCACGAAAACCGGACCCTCAAGGCTCTGAAAAAGCGTTTCTCTCGTCTCGCGGCGGTAAAGACTCGCAATATCCACTATGAGGCGGATTCCGGGGCCCCACGGTGGGGAACACCGCTCTAGTGGCAAGCCACGGAACAGCCCTGCGTCGCCCCTCTCGCAACACTCCGTGGGAGACGGACCGACAACGAAGTGCCTAAACCGGTCCGGGGCAACCCACGTGTATGTCATTTCGAGTCGGTGCGCACGCTTCGATCGCTGGCGGTGTCGACAACGCTGTCGACGAACAGCGCGAGTTCGGCGGCAACTGCGGGCAGATCTTCTCCCATTCACCGCAGGTCTGGCAGGACCCCAACGTCGGCGACGAGGAGGCCGCACGGTTTCGTGACGCGAGCGACGAGCACGACCTCGGTCCGTGGGTCATCCACTCCTCGTATCTGGTCAACCTCTGTACGCCCAAAGACGACCTCCGGGCGAAATCCATCGAATCGATGCAACGGGAAGTCGATGCCGCCGACAAGCTCGACATCGAGTACGTCAACGTCCATCTGGGGGCCCATACGGGTGCGGGTGTGGACCAGGGGCTCGAGAACGCGGCGAGTGCGCTGGACGAACTCGACGTCCCCGAGAGCGTCACGGTTCTCGTCGAGTCGGATGCGGGGAGCGGGACGAAACTCGGCGGGGAGTTCGAGCATCTCGCTGCGGTGCTCGAACGCTCCGAGCAGGACCTCGAGGTCTGTCTCGATACCGCACACATGTTCTCGGCAGGATACGACCTGGCGACGCCTGCCGCGGTGGCGGAGACGCTCGAGTCGTTCGACGATGTCGTCGGTTTCGAGCGACTGGCCTGCGTCCATCTCAACGACTCGAAACACGGCTGTGGCACCAACCAGGACGAACACGCACACATCGGCGACGGAGAAATCGGCGAGGCGGGAATGCGTGCGTTTGTAAACCACGACACGATCCGTGACGTCCCGCTCGTGCTGGAGACGCCGACCGAGGACGGCCGGAGCTTCCCGTGGAACATCCAGCGGGTCCGCGAACTCCGCGAGTGAGAGCGATGCGGACACCTTTTGAGTCGGTCGCCGCTAGCCGTGCATGTGCGCCGGTTCACCGCGGAGTATCTCGAGACGACCCGCGAGGGGATGTGGGCGGACTCGCGAGCGGCGCTTGCAGACCTGCAACTCGCCGGGCGTGACAGCGTCCTCGACGTCGGTGCCGGCACCGGCGAACTGACGCGCGTCCTCCGCGAAGAGACGCCCGGGACCGTCGTGGCACTCGATGCGGATCCCGCCCTCCTCGCCCGGGTCGGCGGACCCGCTGCCGTCGGCGACGCGACCCGCCTTCCCTTCGGAGCGGACAGCTTCGACCTCGTGATCTGCCAGGCGCTGCTGGTCAACCTTCCCGACCCACTCGCCGCCCTCGAGGAGTTCGCCCGTGTAGCGACCGATACCGTCGCAGCCATCGAACCGGACAACAGCGCAGTCACCGTCGAATCGACAGTCGAGGCGGAGCCGCCTTTGCTCCGCCGTGCGCGTCGTCGGTACCTCGGCGGTATCGAAACAGACGCCACGCTCGGCGATACCAGACACCTTTTCGAGCAATCGCGTCTCTCCGATATCACCGTCTCACAGTACGACCACGAGCGTGCGATCGAGCCGCCGTACTCTTCACGCGCTCTCGAGGGAGCACGGCGGAAGGCGAACGGCGCCGGACTCGAGGCCGACCGCGAGACGATACTCGCCGGCGGTACCACGCCCGAGGAGTTCGACGCGCTACGACAGGAGTGGCGCGAGGTCGGCCGGTCGGTCATCACACAGATGCAGACGGGGACCTACCGCCAGCGCGAGGTCGTCCCGTTCTACGTCACCGTCGGCGAGGTGTGAGGGAACGGTCCCGATATCTGTGGTACCTCCACGGCGACGAGGAACCAGAGGGTCCGACGAGGGATCGAAACGAACAGGCGATACGGTTGTCCACAGCAGGGACTGTCGTCGTGTCCACGTTCGGACAGGGGCCACAAAGCGGTGTATCGCACTCCCGCGGGTCGCTTTGCGGTCAAGCGTCAGCGCACACCTCTGCTGGCCCCGTCCTGGGTGATGAACCTTCGCCCGCCCGGCAACTGGTCAGACGACGTCACCCCTGACCGAGACGCCGCGCTGTTCGTCCCGGAACTGCTCGACGGCTTCCGCGGCGCGGTCCGCCTCGTCCCGGTTGAGACCGAGCATCTCGAGTGCGCCCGCAAGCGGCGGGAACGCGAACTCGCTGGCGTGGAGTTTCTCGAACGCCGTCTCCGACCGCTGGCCGTCGATCCACAGACAGACCCCCCGCGGGTCGAGGATTTGCTCGTAGTTCTCCCGTGCGACCGCTCCGCGCAGGCGCTGTGTGACGTTGTCCTCGAACCCGGTGTTGCACACCTCGAGGTGGACTGGCTCGCCGTCGTCGAGGAGGTGGGCGGCCAGACACCGTTCGGGGGCGGCGTAGCCGCCAGCGTTCGCCTCGAGATACTCGGGGTACTGCTCAGCCCAGTCACCCCGGACCGTCTCCCCGACGCCCTCGATGTCGTACTCGCCGCCGTGTTCGTCGTCGGAGAGCAGCAAGTCCTTGGTCACGTAGACGTCGAGCCGTTCGACTGGATCCAGCCCGAGCGCCACGTCGCCGAACACCCACACTTCCCGAACCGGAACTGGCATCCGCTCCGTTTCGACCGTTCGCACGAGTTCCTCGAGCCGGTCGACTGCTCGCGTGCGGTCCCACGCTTCCATTGGGCGTGTTACAGGCTGTGGCGACAAAACCGTAGCGACTGTGCAGTCGAAAGCGTCATTCCGCTCGGCCGGATACCCGGAGACATGGAGTGTGACAAGTGCGGCGACGATGCAGTGATGCGTGCCGCCTACTCGGGACTGCACCTCTGTGACCCTCATTTCTGTGCGTCCGTCGAGAAGCGGGTTCGCCGCCGTGTCCGCGAGGACAATCTCCTCCCCAGCGATGCGACTCCCGACGACCCCGAAACGTGGGTCATCGGGCTCTCCGGCGGGAAAGACAGCGTCGTCCTCACGCAGATTCTCCACGAGACGTTCGACGCCGACCCGCGGGTCGAACTCGTCGCGCTCTCGATCCACGAGGGAATCGAGGGCTACCGTGACGAGAGCCTCGGCGCCTGCCGGGAACTCACCGCCGACCTGGACCTGCGCCACGAGGTCGTCACCTACGAGGACGAGTTCGGTGTTCGCATGGACAACGTCGTCGAGGACGACCCCGAGAACATGTCAGCCTGCGCATACTGTGGGGTCTTTCGCCGGGACGTGCTGAGCCGGTACGCGGCCGAGTACGACGCTGACAAGCTATTGACTGGTCACAATCTTGACGACGAAGCTGAGACGGCATTGATGAATTTTCTGGAGGGGGATATCAGGCAGATTGCACAACAGTTCGACGCCAGTCTCGGCGCGTTCGACGGGAGCGAGCAGAGTCAGACGCGGGGTGATAGCGACCAGTTCGTCCCGCGAGCGAAGCCGTTGCGGGACATTCCCGAAAAGGAGGTCGCACTCTACGCACACCTCCGGGAGTTGCCCGCCCATATCACGGAGTGTCCACACGCCGACGAGTCCTACCGTGGCGAGATTCAGGACCTCCTCTATGAACTCGAAGAACGGCATCCGGGCACCCGCCACTCGATCATGGCCGGGTACGAGCAACTGGCCGGACTGGCAGCCGACGAGTACGGTGGCGAAAACGAGGACGACGACCACCGCGAGTGTCAGCGCTGTGGTGCCCCCACCCGCCGGGAACACTGCCGCAAGTGTAGCCTGCTGGACGCGCTCGCCTAGAACAGGAAGAGACCGGTTGCGAGGAGGAGGCCACCGACACCGACGAAGACGCCGATGTCGGAGTAAAGCGCCTCGATATCCTCTCCCTGGTCGACATACACCCCTGCTCCGAGCACAACCAGACTCGACACGAATACAGCCGGCGGCAGAATACCGCTCGAGCCCCGGTCGGCATGTCCTTCGTGGGCAAGGGCTACACCGGAGAGCAAGACGAACCCCACAAGACTGGCTGCCAGCGACGTGACTGCTCGTCTCGTGACTCCTCCGCTGTGGGGGTGATTGCGTACGTGAGCAGCAGACAGGTCAGCGCAGCAAAGCTGACTGCGCCGGTCCAGATGTGGGTCGTCCATGCGCTACCGATATCGAGCTCCGCGAGCCGTGCCGATAGACTCCCCAGCCTTTCTGTCGAAAGGATATCACTTGCCATACCGCCTACGCGAATAACGAAGGTAAAAAATGTAGCTCACTCGAACCGCCGGTTTCACGGTTCAACCCCTACGAACCGACCAGACGTAGGTTGAACGGCGCTACTCGGTTCGGACAACGTCGAGGCCGTTCTTCCGTTCGACCTCGCCGCGGCCACCGTCGGTCTCGCCGAACTCGCGGCTGTCCCCCTGGAAGTTGCTCGCTGCGTCGAACGTGTCGTCGTCGACGTCGTCGATCGCCTGGCGCGACTTGTCGGCTTGCTTCTGGGTCGTCGGACCTAGCACCTGCGCGCTCTGGACGCCGGTCATGATCGCCATGACGCGCACCTTGCCTTTGTACTCTTCCTGGATGCGTGCGCCCCAGATGACGTTGGCGCTTGCCTCCAACCGGTCGGTGATGTTCTGTGCGATGCCCTCGGCCTCTGACAGCGTGAGGTCGGGGCCGCCCGTGATATGTACCAACCCACCGCTCGCACCGCGGTAGTCGACATCGAGGAGCGGATGGTTCATCGCGTCCTTGACAACTTCCTCGGTCTTGTTTTTGTCCTGGGTTTCGCCGACCAGCATCACTGCCACCCCGCCCTGGTTCATGATGGAAGTCATGTCGGCGTAGTCGAGGTTGATGAGCGACGGCTGGGTGATCGTCTCGGAGATACCCTTGACTGTCTCGGCGATGATCTGGTCCATGACCGAGAACGCCTTGCCGATGGGCAGGTTCGGCACGTAATCGAGCAGTCGGTTGTTGTCGAGGACGATAATGGAGTCGGCCTCGTCCCGGAGCCGCTCGAGCCCTTCCTCGGCTTTCAGCGTGCGCGCGCGTTCGACGTTGAACGGCGTCGACACCATGCCGACGACGATCGCGCCCTGCTCTTTGG
>JAZKTU010000158.1:0-6543 GCA_036625385.1 Halovenus sp.
GCGTCGACACCATGCCGACGACGATCGCGCCCTGCTCTTTGGCGATCTTCGAGATGACGGGAGCCGCCCCGGTCCCTGTCCCGCCGCCCATTCCAGCGGTGACAAAGACCAGGTCGGCGTCGCCGAGTACCTCCTTGATCGTGCCCTGTGCCATCTCGGTGGCGCGCTCGCCCATCGATGGGTCGCCGCCGGCACCGAGCCCGTTCGTCAGGGACTTGCCGACCAGAATCTTCGTGTCGGCCTCGATCATCTGCAGGTGCTGCTTGTCGGTGTTGACAGCGATGGTTTCGGCACCGTCCACGCCGATGTTGTACAGGCGGTTGACGGTGTTGTTGCCCGCCCCGCCCGCGCCGACGATGACGATGCGCGGATCGCCAAACCCGTCGACGTCGTCCATCTGTTTTTTCTCCTGTTCGTCCCGTTCCAGAGCTTCATTGACGATATCCTGCATTGTTACACCTTCGCCCACGAACGGTCTTTGCGCCGTTCGCGCTTTTCTGATGGACGCTCTTTGCCGGTGTCCTGCTCGGCCAGCATCTCGCGCACCGCCGACCGGATCGCCTCACTCCGGTTGGGATACTCGCCGACTTCGACCATCTGCTCTACCTCTTCGATCTGCTGCTTCGGAATCCGTAGTGTCACACGCTCCATTGTTGTATTCCCCTTTGGGTAAGACGGGGGCGGTTTACACGCCGCCCGCTCGTCTTACACAGGAAAACCGCCCGAAGGCAGCGTGTTGGTCGCTGCGACCCGCCCTGTGTAAGACGACCGTCTTACGCAAACAGTACCACAGACCATAGGTTAATAAAAGTAACGGTCACCGTAAGACACGAGAACGTTTACCGGAGTAAACGGGCTCTGTGTCCCCTTTTCGGCGCTTTACGCCTGATCGAGTACGTCGGCTGCTGGGGTGCGCCGGCCACACCCCGGGCAGAATGCCCAGTCAGATCGGAGTTCGTCGCCGCATTCGCAGAACACTCTGTGTGACGCTTTCTCGCCGCAGTTCGGACAGTAAACGTGGGACGGCGACAGGTCTTCGCCACACTGTGTACACGTCTTACGCTCCTTCGGGTCTGTCTCCTCGCCGTCGACCTCGGTTGTCTTACGCTCTTCGACTCCGTGTGACGGCTCGTTTGACGTCGTGTGTGACGGAGCGGTCTCCTCGTTTACTCTTTCCGTCTGTGTGGTCGGTTCACGGGCGGAATCGCCATCTAACGTGATGTTTACATTGACGTCCTGTGGCTGGCGTGGCGTAAACGATGGTTCGAGCCGGTCGGCGATCAGCTCGTCGACACGGTCAGCGACCAGCTCGTCGAGGCTTCCGTCGTCGCTCTCGCTCGGGGTAAACGACTCTGAGGCGTGCGCGTCGAGGTACTCGCGGAGCGCCTCGCGCATCACCTCGCTCTTCGAGGCGTCGAACTCCTCGAGTCTGGTGATGAGCTCGTCGTCGGCACGGAACGTTATCTTGCTCATCCGGTTGTCATACAGATTGTCTCCCATCGTATTTTAATGTTCCCTACTGTCTGACAGACGTCAGTCGCCGGGCGGACACGGCCAATGCACAATGGTTAAATCCCGTAACCGACCTACTGCGCAATGTCCGCCCTTAGCTCAGACTGGTAGAGCAGTCGACTGTAGATCGACTTGCCCCCCGTTCAAATCGGGGAGGGCGGATACTTCTCGCGGCGCTCAGGCCCGAGCGCCGCGTGTCTCTCCTTCCCGAGACGATTTCGAGCGTCCCCGCCTGCGGAGCCGTCCCACTCTCGGGACGAACTGGGGTTTCGCTCACCCGTACCCGACTGTGGCTCGACTCGGCTCCCGTCGTCTTGACCGGCGCGAAGCGTGGCCCAGCAGTCGCGCGTCGCGAGCGCGAATCCGGAGGGAACCTCCCTGCCGGGGTCGGTGCGTGGCAACACCGCCTGGCTCGCTTCGGGCCGGTTCGCGGCGGCGTGCTCGCCGACCACGTTCGGCGTCTCTCTGGCCGCCGTCCCCAGAAGTATACGAAATACGTTAATTATATTAATTATATATATTTGATATAGTATACGATTCATTACACAAAACGTCGCCCTGGAATCGCCGGCGGGCCAGGTGCGTTCTCGGACGTGTAGACGATGCTATACCTGGCGAGGATAGGGGCTGCACTTACTGCTGGCGGTAGGCTGTCGCCAGCACTCTTCGGTCGGATTCAGGTCAGGCGACCCTGGGGGGAAATATACTATCCACTCGGACGTGATTCAGTTACGCCATACTCTCACAAAACGCTAGTATCGCGGTCTGAGCCCACAGATATGGGTTCGTGGTGTGTAACAAAGTCACGTCCGAGTGGATATGTCGATGGCTGTGTCCTCAACGAAGTTCCTGATCGTGTCGGCGATGAAGTACGGCGCTTGACCCAACACCACGATGAGGTTCTTGCTAAACTCTTCGTAAAGGGTTTGGAGAAACCGGACTGTGACCTCCCTGGTGAACGACCCGTTACCCTCCAGAAACAGCATCTCGGCGTGTTCGGTGAGCGCCCCCGATAGATTGATTCCGTCGCGTGAGGCGACCCATCAATCGTTGGGCGTTCGTTGACCGGAAACCACGCGTAGGTGAGATCAGCGCCGACCGTTTTCGGCAGTTGATCGATCGTGACGACGACGGCGTTGTTGTCACGCTCTCCACTCTGGTCCTCAACCGTTTCGTGGAACGGCCTCACGTTCATCAGTTGACGCCGGCTGCGGACGGGGTTTCCTGTACGCCATCTCGGCTTCGTTCATTGTCCGAGAGACGTGCCGCTGAGAGTGGGCAATGTCGAATCGTTCGAGGAGATGGTGTTGAGCAAGAGCCGAACTCCAAGCTGGTTCGTCGTAGCCTGCGTTCTCGGCGGGCTCATGGAGAGCGGCGGCAAAGTGGTCACACCGATGCTCGCTGAGTTCGGGAGAGCGTCCCGGTGGCTTGTCATCGTAGAGTGCATCCTCGAAGTCGCGCTTCTCGAACCGATTCAGCCACCCGTATACTGTTTGTTCGTGCCAGCCGTGCTTCACTTCAATCCTGGCCGGTGAGAGTCCAGCCAGGTATTCACGAACAGCAGTCAAGCGCTTGATCGCCGTCCCGTCAGATTCCTCCGTGAGCTGATCGCGGACTTGTTGACTCTCCAAGGAGAGGGCCTTGTTTCCGTACTTCGTCATACCCACTGATTTTCAGTGGAGGGGCAATCCTCTGTCTGTGAGACGGACTGTTGTGATTCGTTACCGCGACGGTGAGACCGTGTGGTGGTTTCAGACTCCCAGCCGCCGATACCTGGGCGCCACTGCCGAAACTAGTCACAACAATCCGTATGAGACAGGTCTGAATCTTTTGTATCCGGACCGCGTGGGAGGGAGTATGACAACCGGTGTTCTCGTTCCGGGAGACGTCGACGACGTCACTGCCTTCGCCGCGCGCGCCGGGTCGTACGGGTATGATTCCATCTGGACGGGCGAGTTGTGGGGCCGGGACGCGTTCGTCGCCCTGATGCGGGCGGCAACAGCGACCGACCGCGCCCGACTCGGGACGGCGATCGTCAACGTCTATGGCCGGACACCCGCGACACTCGCACAGGCTGTAGCGACACTCGACGACGCGTCCGGCGGCCGGGCCATGCTCGGCCTCGGAACGAGTACGCCGGATGCGATCGAGGGGATTCACGGCGTCCCGTTCGAGAACCCGCCACGCCGGCTCCACGAGACGACCGCGCTCACGACGCAGTTGCTCGACAGCGAGGAACGCGTGTCATACGACGGGGAGTGGTTCAGCGTGGACGGCGTCCCCCCGCTCGGGGTGGACGTGCCGGTGTACACCGCGGCGCTCGGCCCCGCGAACCGGCGGGCAACCGGCCGGACCGCCGACGGGTGGCTGCCCCACAATATCCCCTTCGACCACCTCGACGGCGCGTTCGAGACGATCGCGGAGGCGGCACGGGAGGCGGGACGGGACCCGGAGCGGATCAGGACCGCACCGTACGTGCCGGCGGCAGTGAGCGAGGATCCGGCGACTGCCCGCCGGGCGATACGTGGTCATCTGGCCTACTACGTCGGGAGCGGCGAGGGCTACCGCCGGGCAGTCGGGCAGGCGTTCCCCGACGCGGCGGAGACGGTCGCGGAGGCCTGGCGGTCGGGCAACCGGGACGAGGCCCGGGCGGCGGTCACCGACGGGATGATCGCCGCACTTGGCGTCGCAGGAACGCCGAATGAGGGCCGCGACCAGCTCGCCGACATCGCCGCGCTCGACCGCGTCGACGAGCCGATCGTCGTGGTACCGACCGGTGTCGACCGGGAGTTGCGCGAGACCACTGTCGAGGCGCTTGCCCCGGATAGCGGCAGGTGAGAACGCGGTCGTCCGGCGTCGCCGACCGTGGTGGTCAAGTTTATCGAACACGTCCAGTGCAGTAATGGAAGACACCGGCGGACCGCTGGCGCCAGACCGTCCGGAGGCGGAGAGCCGGTTCCGCGTCGACGCCCCCTTCGACCCGGCGGGCGACCAGCCCGAAGCGATCGAACAGCTTGCGGCGGGCTTTCGACAGGGAATGGACAGACAGACCTTGCTCGGCGTGACCGGATCGGGCAAGACGAACACCGTCTCCTGGCTCGTCGAGGAGATACAGAAGCCGACCCTGGTCATCGCACACAACAAGACACTCGCCGCGCAGTTGTACGAGGAGTTTCGCGAGCTGTTTCCGGAGAATGTCGTCGAGTATTTCGTTTCCTACTACGACTACTACCAGCCCGAGGCCTACGTCGAGCAGACCGACACGTTCATCGACAAGGACGCGTCGATAAACGACGAAATCGACAAACTCCGCCACTCCGCGACACGCTCGCTGTTGACGCGTGACGACGTCGTTGTCGTCGCGTCGGTCTCTGCCATCTACGGGCTTGGCGACCCCGACAACTACGTCGGCATGTCCCTCCGGCTCGAACAGGGCCAGCGCATCGAGCGCGACGAGTTGCTGGCACAGCTCGTCGACCTGAACTACGAGCGCAACGACGTGGATTTCACACAGGGCACGTTTCGCGTGCGCGGGGACACGGTCGAAATCTACCCGATGTACGGCCGGTACGCGGTACGCGTCGAGCTGTGGGGTGACGAAATCGACCGACTACGGAAAGTCGACCCGCTGGAAGGTGAGGTCACGAGCGAGGAGCCCGCCGTGCTGGTCCACCCCGCAGAGCACTACTCGATCCCCGAGACGCGCCTCGAACGGGCGGTCGGGGAGATCGAGGAGTTGCTCGACGAGCGTATCAGCTACTTCGAGCGGCAGGGCGATATGGTCGCCGCACAGCGCATCGAGGAGCGGACGACGTTCGACATCGAGATGCTCCAGGAGACCGGCTACTGTTCGGGGATCGAGAACTACTCGGTGCATCTTTCCGACCGGGAGCCGGGCGACCCGCCGTTTACGCTGCTGGATTACTTCCCCGACGATTTCCTGACCGTCGTCGACGAGTCCCACCAGACGCTCCCGCAGATCCGCGGGCAGTTCGAGGGTGACCGCTCGCGCAAGGAGTCGCTCGTCGAGAACGGCTTCCGGCTGCCGACCGCCTTCGACAACCGCCCGCTCACGTTCGAGGAGTTCGAGGAAAAGACCGGCAAGACGCTGTACGTCTCGGCGACGCCAGCCGAGTACGAGCGCGAGCAGTCGGCACAGGTCGTCGAGCAGATCGTCCGACCGACCCACCTGGTCGACCCGGCAGTGGAGATCGCAGACGCCGAGGGACAGGTCAGCGACCTCATCGAGCGGCTGCAGGCTCTCCCCGACGACGAGCGGGCGCTGGTGACGACACTCACGAAGCGGATGGCCGAAGACCTGACCGAGTACATCGAGGAGGCGGGGATCGCGGTCGAGTACATGCACGACGAGACGGACACGCTCGAGCGCCACGAACTCATCCGCCAGCTCCGCCTGGGCGAACTCGACGCGATCGTCGGCATCAACCTGCTGCGCGAGGGACTCGACATCCCCGAGGTGTCGCTGGTTGCCATCCTCGACGCGGACCAGGAGGGCTTTCTGCGCTCGGAGACGACGCTCATCCAGACGATGGGGCGGGCCGCCCGCAACGTCAACGGGACGGTCGTCCTGTACGCCGACGAGATCAGCGGGGCCATGGAATCGGCCATCGAAGAGACCCGCCGCCGGCGCCGGATCCAGCGGGAGTACAACGAGACCCACGGCCACGAGCCACGGACCATCGAGAAGGCCGTCGGGGAGACGAACCTGCCGGGCAGCAAGACCGACACCGGCGAGGCATCGAGTCTCGACGTGCGCGACGAGGCGGAGGCGGAACGGGCGATCGCGGAACTGGAAACCCGGATGCAGGAGGCCGCCGACAATCTCGAATTCGAGCTCGCAGCCGACATCCGCGACCGCATCCGTGAACTCCGTGCGGAGTTCGAGCTCGACACCGAGGACGAGGGCGTCCCCGCACCCGACCCCGAGCGGTAAGCAGAGCCGCACGATCTGACGATTTTCAGCCGAGGACCCCCTCCGTTCGCAGCAGCGGCCGGTCGCTGCGCAGCAGC
>JAZKTU010000159.1:0-6457 GCA_036625385.1 Halovenus sp.
TGTTTGCGGGTGCGGTCGCGGTTGTCAGTACCGAACTTTGTGAGGTACTGAAACTAATCGCACTAATCCGTATCAGTCTTCCGGAGCGGAAGTCCCGCCCTCACTCGCTTATACTCCACGAATTCGGGAGGGCAGACGGTCCCACAGTAACGATTAACTGACTATGCAAACGATTCACAAATCATGGTTGATTTACAGCCGCGAACGAGCCGTCACGAGGAAATCGATGACATCGTGAACGCACGGGCGGGCGGCGTGGCAGAAACGCGAGACGAGGCGAACAAGTACACGGTCGTTGGCGCTGCCGACCGGGATACCTTCGCGAACTGGTTGACGCCCATCGAGGAACACTTCGTCTGTCACCGGAACGATATCCCTGCCATCGACGCCGACGCGTGGACTGTGTCGCTCGCGGGCCAGGCCGACGGGACCCTCTCGATGACGGATATCAAAGAGAGGTATCCCACCGTGGCGGTTGCCCATACGATGGAGTGTGCCGGAAACGGTCGCGGCCAACATCGACCCGAGACCGGCAGCGTCCAGTGGACGTTCGAGGCCGCTGCCAACGCCTTCTGGACCGGAACCCCCGTGAGTTCGATTCTCCGTGCGCACGGCGTGGACTCACCCGAGGGCAAGTGGTTGACCGCTATCGGCGGGGATCCGTCGGACGGCGACGACGTGTTCGCGCGGTCGATTCCGCTCTCGAAGGCCCTCGAGGATTGCATTCTCGCCTACGGGATGAACGGCCAACCCCTCCCACGGGAACACGGCTACCCGGTCCGCCTGATCGTGCCCGGGTGGTACGGGGCCAACAACGTGAAGTGGGTCGACGAACTGCGCGTCATGGACTCGATGGTCACCGAGGACTCACTCGACCGCCCCGGCGTGCACGCCTACTGGCAACAACAGTCCTACCGGATCCATCCCGAGGGAGTCGAGCCCGAGGAAAACACTACCGTCGAATCCGGCGATACGTGGGAGCAACTGGAAGGCGGAGGCGGGGTCGAGTACCCTTATACGTTCGACGCAACCGTCATGTCGGTGATCGGCACGCCGACCGGAGGGTCGCCGGTCCCACTGCACGGAGACGACACGATAGAGGTACGGGGGGTTGCCTGGGCGGGTGACGACGCGGTCGATCAGGTGGAGGTGTCGACCGACGGTGCCGAGACCTGGAGGACGGCCGAACTGTTCGGCCCGGCGTATTCCGGTGCGTGGCGGCTGTTCCGGTACGACTGGGAACCCGCGCCGGGAACGCACGTGTTGCTGTCGCGTGCGACCGACGAACTGGGACGACGACAGCCAGCGAGGATATCCCAGCCCGGTGCCTGGCGGGACGCGCTCGACAACGACAAATTCCCGTGGAACGAAGGCGGGTACGCCGCAAACGCCTACGAGCCAAACGCCGTCGAGGTCGAGATCCGGAGACGACAGTCAGAGTAGGTTACCGGTCCCATACGGAGCTTCGAGGCGAAAGCCTCGCCGTTCACCGACTGCGAGCCGAGCTAGAGCGCTACGAAGAGGTCGGTCGCGTACATCACGCCGAAGCCGACCAGGAAGGCGAGCAGGTTCGTCGCGGTCCCGACGCGCCCACCAGCCGCGCGCACCATCCGTGCGATCTCCCAGTCGACCTGCACGATGGCACCGACGCCGATGGCGAGAAAGAGCGCACCCACCGTCGGCGAGTAGGCGAGGCTCCCGATCCACCCGCCGAGGATGACGGGCGCGCCGGCGAGCACGCCGAGTGCGGCAAAGTGCCACAGCGCGGGGCGCTCGTCGCGGGCCACCGGTGCGACGACCGCCGGCCCCTCGGTCACGTTGTGGAGCATGAACCCGATCACGAGGAAGGCCCCGAGGGAGACGCGACCGAGCGCGAACGAACTCCCGATCGCGAGCCCCTCCGCGAGGTTGTGCAGGCCGATCCCCAGCGCCACGAGATACGCGACCCAGAGGCCGCTGCTCGCCCGGCTGTCGCCGGCGATAGCGCGCCCCTCGCGCCACGCGCTGATCGCCTGGACGAGCAACAGCGCACCGACGGCACCGAAGACGACCAGGAGCTTGCCCTCGTAGACACCCGGCACCCGCTCGGCGAGCTCGAGCGCCTCGAACCCGGCGTCCAGGGCGAGAAAGCCGAGCACCCCGGCAGCGAACAGGAGGACACCGTGTAACGCACGGTCGCTCACCGTCTGCAAGAACGGGAACCACAGCATCCCGAGCGCGACCGGGATCACCCCGACGAACAGCCCGATGAGCGCCAGCGTCCACAGGATATCGGCGCTGAATCCGGGTGACTCCTGTGGCGCTTGGATCTCGTGACCGATCGTCGTGCCGCCCGAGAGCACGAGGTCGACGTCCAGGTCCCACCCGGGGTTCCAGTGGTACGGGATGACGACGCGAGCGCTCTCGCGCGCGTCGAGCGTCCGGTCACCCCCGGCCCCCTCGACCCGGAAGTTCCAGTAGGCCTCGTCGACGAGCACCTGCGCGATCGTGATCTCCTCCGGACCGTTGTTCGTGACGTGCAGGACCGCCGTGTCGTCACTCGGCAACGTGGTGTGCGTGACCGTCGCGTCGGGGAGTGGCTCGCCGCCCTGTATCCCCGCAAGCGGCGACGTGAACGCGAACACACCAAGGACGAGCACGAGCAGGACGACCGGGAGCAACGCGGCGGCCCACCGCGGGAGGCCGAGTGGCTGTACCCTCCCCTCCGAGCTCCCTTCTGCCGTCACATCTCCGGCTTTCTCCGTCATCTATACCACCTCGAAGAAACTCATCCAGCCGAGTTCGGCGAACTCCGACTGGTGGGCGTGGAACATGTAGAGTCCCGGCCGGTGGTCGGAGTAGTCCAGTTCGATGATGCCGCGCTGTGCCTGTGTCTGGACGACCGTGTCGATTGTCTTGCTCGTCGGCATCAGCGTCGTCCCGTGGTCGTAGTAATCGAAAAACTGCGAGTGTGTGTGAAACGAATTGATGGGGTCGAACTCGGTCGCGTTGAGCAGATACACCCGCTGTCGTTCCGTCCTGTCGACCTGAATGGGGCGTTTCGTCTCGCCCGCCTGCCAGTTGCCCTTTGCGTCGGTCCGCCCGACACCGTAGGCGAAGGCGCGCGTGTTCGCAGCGTACACCTCGTTTTCGCCGTCGAAATCGGTGTCGAACCCGTTCATCACCATCACCATCTCGTTGACGGCGTCGTTCTCCGCGTATTCGTGGTTGCGCGACCTGGCTTCCGCGACCAGGTCGTCGACCATCGCGTCGGTGATCTGGCTCGGATGATCGGTCACGTACTCGCCCGGACTCTCCCTGACACGCTCCGGATCCGGATCGACGATCATCGTGCCGTAAAGCCCGCGATGGACGTGTTCTTTCAGCGGGAGCGAGTGGCAGTGATAGAGGTGAACGCCGGCCGGTTGGGCGGTCCACTCGTAGGTGAACGACTCGCCGGTATCGAGGACGCCGGGGCCGTTCTGCGGGATGCCGTCCATCTCCGGGGCGGTGTTCTTCAGGTGGGGGTGGATCGTGTGCGCATGCGCCCCGCCGTTCCGGAACCTGATCCGGATCAGATCGCCCTCGACGGCGCGGATCGTCGGCCCCGGTACCTGCCCGTTGAACGCCCACGCCTCGAACTCGACGCCCGGCGCGATCGTGATCGTCACGTCGACCGCGGTGAACTCGAACTCCCGAACGGTCCGCCCGTCCTCCTCGTAGACTCGCTGCGTGACGGCGTCCTGGCCGCTCTCCCCGGTGTTGAACGTCGTCAGGAACTCGTGTGGGTCGAAGTCCGTGTCACCGTACTCGTCGACTGCACCGAAGTTGCCGTGTTCGTCCTCGTCGTCGTCGTGGCCGGCGGCGTCGTTCGACCGGGCGCTCCCGACACCCAGCGCCGCGCCCCCTGCGATCCCGAGGCCGCCGAGCACCGCCCGGCGGTTGATGCCCGTCTCTCCCCCGAGTGACTCGACGAGGCGCTCCTCGAGTTGTGCCGTGACGTCCGCTGCCGTGCCGTACTCTATCGATGGCATGTTCCTCGCCTCGTTCCGATACGTCGGTTGTCCATACTACGCTCTTAGATAATGCTTATATTTATATTTGATGCGTCTAAAACCGGCGAGCACGGACATCGACTCCGTCGACGGCGCGCTCGAGGGTCCTCGGAACGACGGGAGGTGGCGATAGCCGGCGGCACTGTCTACATCTCGAAATACAGGTGGCGGTGCGCCCGACAGCCGGGATTGAACGCTGCGCCGCAGGAGGGACAGCGATCCGCACAGTCGAGATACGCGTCGACAGTCAGCTCTGTCCGACAGCGACCGCACAGCACTGCCGGGTCGTCGAACCGTTTCCGGGGCCAGCGCTCGGGGTCGTGGTCGGTCGTCTCGGCGTGACACTCGAAACAGGGGTAGTAGGCCTCACAACAGGCAAACCGGAGTGCGACGACGTCGACGTCTTCGTCCCAGTGACGACAGCGCGTGTCGACATCGACGGCGACACCCCGGAGCAGTACCTCGAACCTGTCGTCTGTCGCCGGGGCGGTCGTCGTCCGACGCGGGCCATCTGCGGGTTGCATTTTCGGTTGTATACGAGAAATCGAGCTAGCTCTCCGACCACTTCGCGTCGGCAAGCGTCCGCTGGACGGCGCTCTCGCCGACCGCTTCCGCGAGCGTCTCGTAACCCGTTCGCTCGGTGCGGTCGTCGGCCTCGGCGACGAGCCGGGAGACGATGAACTCCGGCGTCGACCGCCCGACCGTCTCGAAGCGGGGCTGGTAGTCGACCTGGAGTTCGAGGTCAGTCGTCAGCCCTTCCGCGAAGATGCCGTCGGTGCGGGCCGTCTCCGGCAGCGGTTCGAGGTCGTCGGCGAGGTGGGTGACGAACACGCCCAGCGCCTCCTTCTCGACGGTGAGTGTCACCAGTCCGTGCAGGAGGTCGGCGGCCCGGCCCGGTTCGGTGATGGCCTCGAACTCGTCGACGAGCATCAACGTCCGCCCGGTGTCGGTCAGCGGCGGTACGACCGAGCGGAGCGTCGACTCGAGGACGCCGGCGTTGAAACTCGCGTGCCGTCGGTGGAAGACGACGGCGTCCACGGGGCTCACTTCGGTGTCCGTCGCCGGCACGGGTAGCCCCATCTGGGCGAGTAGCTGGACCTGACAGAGCGTCTCCAGCAACGTGGTCTTGCCGCCGCTGTTCGCGCCGGTCAGCACCGCGACGCGGTCCCGCGGCGGAACGGTCGCGCTCGCGATTTCGAGGTCGTGGTCACCCACAGCGTAGGTGACCGGCTGGACCGGTTCGCCGGCATCCACCAGAAAGACGTTCCGTGCCTCGACGACGCCGGTCACCTGCCGGTCCACGAAGCGGGGTTCCCCGAGGTCGAACGCCAGCGCGAACCGCGCCAGGGAGATGTCCAGCGCGATGTCGTCGACAGCTGTCACCGCGGCTGTGACGGCTTCTTCGGTCGCCTCCAGAACGCCCTCGAGTTCGTCGGCGACCTCCCGTTCGCGTCGTTCGACCGCCTCGCGGCGGCCGGCCGCAAGCGCCCGAAGCATCCCGTCGACGAACCCGCGTGCGTCGGTCGCCTCGTCGGGCATTGCCGCCCTGACGTCGGCGATGTCGACGCCTGTCTCCGTCGTGACGTGGCGCGCGAGCGAGTCCCGCAACTGGTCGGGGCCGCGTGCCCCCGACTGGACCGCCTCGACGACGTCGCCGGGCGTCGCGGCCAGATCCTCGACGGCACCGAGCTGGTCGCGCAGGGTATCGAGACGCTCGTCCGCCCCCGCCCCGACGCGGCTCCCGCCGCCCTCGAGTCCCGCGAGTGCCGCCGCTGCGTCCTCGAGTCGGTCCGTCTCGATCGCTGCGAGCGGCGAAAACACGCCCGCTGTCCGTCCGAGGTCGCACAGCTCGAGGGCTGCCCGGACGGCTGCCAGGTCCCCGCTTGCCCGCTCTTCGTACGCCTCGAAGGCACCGAGCACGGCGGTTCGCTCGGCGTCGTCGAGTCCCGCCCAGCTGTCGCGGGCCGCCAGCACGTCTGCGAGCCGGTCTTCCATCGCTTCCCTGTCGGCAAGCGGCGTGAGGATCCGGATGCGATCGGCAGCGTCCGCGGTGACTGCGTGTGCGCTGACGATATCGAGCAGCCGCTTGTAGACGTCGCGCGCGTCCCGGGTGGCGAGGACGTCCATCGCCCCGCCGCCGTGGGCGTGCCGGAGGATGCGCGTCGCCCGACCGCGCGCAAGCCCGGCCTCGACGAGCCGCCGGACGTCGGCTGTCTCTATTGCCTCGATCGCCGCCTCGACACCCAGTTCCTCGGTCAGCGTCGCCCGGGTCTTCGGGCCGATGCCCCAGTAGTCCTCCAGTCGCATCGTCCTGGGTCTGTATCCCCTCCGTCTTAGGGGTTGCCTCTGCCCCCGCCGTTCCGCCGTGGCCACTCCCTACCAGAACGACCGCGTCCGGGTCTACCAGAACGACCGCGTCCGGG
>JAZKTU010000160.1:0-6377 GCA_036625385.1 Halovenus sp.
TGCGAACTGGTTTGCCTGTATCTGAACCGCTCGACCTAATTCTCGGACAGGCTCCTAGACATTTTTATTTTCACACAATAATCGGGATAATCGACAGACGGAAAATTGAGTGATCGGAGACTGTCGGGTGTCGAAAGTGAGTATCACCGGTTCGGATAACGCTTATACTGACTACCATCCTACTACTTCGTATGGATCCGGAAGATTACGCGATAGCGAAGTACATGGGCTATGATGACGAGATGACGGAGAGTCGACTGTACAACTTCTACCAACAGGCGATGGACGGGTTCTGGAACCCGACGGATATCGACCTCCAGCAGGACCTCGAAGACTGGGACCAACTCACGGCGGAACAGCGGGAGACGCTCCTCGAGTACGTGTCGAATTTCATCGTCGGCGAGCAACGCGTCGCGGAGGAAATCGCGCCGCTCGTGTTTGCGGCGTATCGCATGGGACGGTTCGACTGGGTCGCCCACCTCAGCGCCTTCCAGTTGGAGGAGGTCAAACACGGGCAGTTCTTCCAGTACTGGCTCCAGAACGTCTACGGGACGGTCGATCCGGAGGAACTCGTCCCGTACCTGAACATGGACAAACAGACCATCGAGAAAAACGGCAAGTACGACGACCCGACCTGGCTGGCGGTGACAGCCCTGCCGGACGTAATGGAGGAGCTCCTCGAACGCTCGATGGGTGACGACCGGCGGGCGATGGAGGAGAAGTTCGTCGAGGCCCTGACTATCTACTGTGCCCACCAGGAGGGCGTCGCCGGCCAGGTGTCCTACCGCGTCGTACTCGATACGTGTGAACAGTGGGGTGATATCCTGCCCGGCCTCCAGCAGGGCTACCAGCACATCCTCCAGGACGAAGCCCGTCACGTCGGCGGTGGCACCACGATCATCGGTGAACTCGTCGAGGAGACTCCCGAGTACGAGGAGATCGTGCGGGAGGTCATGGAGGGGAACAAGGAGTCGCTTATCGGTTTCATCAGTTACCAGCTGGCAAACCCCGACCTCGACCTCCAGCCGTATCAGGAACTGAAGGCACGACAGTACCGCCAGCGGTGCAAGGAGATGGGTATCGAGGTCAACGATTCACTCGTCGAGGAGATCCGCGACCCGGACGCACAGTTCGTCAGGGTCTGAGGCCGCCGCGGGCGGCTTCAGATTTGCTTGCGGTACTCGGCGACGGGTTCCAGGTTCTCGGCGGCCCTGTGTACGGGTTCTGCGAAGTGTTCGGGGTCGATGCCTGGAGCCTCGATATCGTGTTCGGCAAACGCTGTCCGGATCGCGTCTTCGAGGGCCGTCCTGTCCGAGGGATCGAGTCCGACGAGTACCCGTTCCATCTCCTCCATCGCCCCGATCTCGCCGATGGTTGGCTGCGGTCTGATGTAGAGGTCACCGGTGAGTTCGATGTCGTCGATCTGTCCCTCGTTGTCGACGATAATCGTCGCCTGGAGCGTCTTGCGGGACTTGTAGGCCGCGATACCGACGTCGTACTCGTCGGGTGCCCGGGCGGCAGTCCGGGAGGCGGACTTCCGAAACGTCCAGCTATCTGTCTCGAAGAAGCCGGTTGCGCGGTTCAGGAACTCCTGTTCCTCGGCTCCCCAGTCCGCGTCGACAACCCCGTCGTCGCCGACGACGTCGGTGGCGAACTCCTCGATCATTCCCTCGATGACTGCGTCCCGGGTGACGTCCACGTCGATCTCCGAGAGCAACGTTTCGAGCGGGCGCATCCGCGTGGCTAGCTCGTCGGTGTCCTTGTCCTCGAACTTCTCCGGCGGGGGCGTCAGGACCTCGTCGAGCAGCCCGAAGTCCTCGGTTGCCCCCCAGATGAGGCTGGCTGTCGTCGTGACGTAATCGTCGACGTAGACGGTTCCCGCACCCGTCGCCCCGACCTTGAACCGATCGCCGCCGACCTTGATCTCGACGTCACCGATCGGTCGGTACTCCGTCTCCAGCCCGAGTTCCCGGAGTGCGCCGTTGAACGCCTCGCCGACACGGTTGATCTCGGCTTCGAGCGTCGAGTCCTTCCTGTACCAGAGCTGTACCAGCGGCGTCTCGGGAACGTGGACGCCCGCGCCGCCCGGCTGGGCGTGTCGGCGGAAAAACGGGAGTCCGAGGTCGTCGATCCGGTCGTGGTCGATGAGGTCCGCGTTGTCGAGTGCCCCGAGTGAAATCGTCGGCCTCTCCCCGTCCCAGTGGAAGACAACGGCTGTCGGCTCGAACGTTCCCTCGTACATCTGGTTTGCGAACAGTTCGTCGATGGCTGGCCAGACTGTCCCCGAACCGTGAACATCTATTCGTCTCATACCGTCTGGAATCAGAATACCATAGTACTTAATTCCCATCCCCGCTCGACTCGCCAGGCTGCGCTCCCGGACCCTTCCGACACGTCGATACGTTCCGGTAGCTGTCCCCGCCATTGCGCTCTACCGGTACGGGGAGGCGTTACCATTATATATCACCTTCGTGGGAAACAATATTTAACTACCTCTGTTCTGTTAGTCGTACTATGCGTCGAATCGACACTGATGCGGCAGGCGACATCTGGGGAGCCATCGACGACACTTTTGTCAATCAGGTGTACGAGGGAACGTTCGAGCCGACCTGTGTGGTGTTTCACTGGCGGGAGAATTCCCCGAGCCTCACGATCGCACCGTTCGACAACTCCGACAACGTCGACATGGACAAGATCGAGGAACTGGACATGCCGTTCTCCCGCCGATACATGATCGGCGGCGGACACGCGCTACACGTGCCGGAGACGCCGATGGTGCAGTTCTGGTACAGACGATCCGGGACGACACTGGAAGACGAGATCAACAGAGCAGGGAGAGCCTGCGAGCAGGCGATGCAGAACCTCGGACTGGAGTCTCAGTACCGCCCCATCGGCGACCTGGAGATCAAAGTCGGCGGCGAGATGGTGAAGATCATGGCCATTGGCGGGGGGCAGGTGCACTTCGACGACTTCTACAGCGTCACCAGCGGGAGCCTCATCTGGGGTGTGACCGAGGCCTTCGCCCTGCTCGACGACGTCTCCTCCCCGCCACCGGAGAAGTTCGAGGACAAGGACACCGACAAGCAGGCGACGCGGATGAGCCCCGTCGAAACGCTGCTCGACGATATCGACGTGGACGTCACCCGGGACGGTGCGGTCGAAGAACTCGTGACCCAGAGCGCGCGCGACCTCGTCGGTGCCGACTCGGTCACGGAAGCGGAGTGGACCGACGAGGAAAAAGCGTCTATCGAGGAGATGCGTCCGTTCTTCCGCCGGGACAGCTGGCTGAAGCGGAAATCAGCCGAGCGGATGGCCAGCCAGGCGGATCCTGCCAACGACATCGGTATCGCGGCTTACAAGTCCCGCAAGACGCTCCAGGCGACCGTCATTCTCGACGACGACGGCCGGATACAGGATGTACAACTCACCGGTGACCTCTACATCAGACCACAGGCGACCGTCACCGCACCCGGCGCGCTCGAACACCTCGAGGACGCGATTCTGGGGGTGAACGCCTCGGACAGGGAACGCCTGGAAGCGGCTATCGCCGACACCTTCGAGGACTACGACATCGAGGCCCCCGGCATCGACCCCGAACACTTCGCGCTTCCCGTCACACGGGCCGCGGACAACGTCCGCTCGGTGGAATCGTTCCTCGCGGAGGAGTGACCCGGCGAGCGACCGTCCCTTCCTCATACTGTCGGCTGTAACATTTTGAAAGAATTCGACACCCCGGGGTGTCGAATATCTTGACGCACGTACAGCCGACAGTATGAACGTAGCGCGCGTACGTCGCATCCGGACCACCAGTTTCCAAATACTGAGAATTTCAACCGAGATATATCTCGAAGCGTGACCAACCACGATATATGGTGGAAAATTTCCTGATTCCGGTAGACGATTCGGATCCGGCGACCGAAGCCCTTGACTACGCAGTCGAGAACTACCCCGATGCCAGCATCACGGCGTTGCACGTCATCGATCCCTCAGAGTTCAGCAGCGCGGCAAGCATTGAGGGGGCCGCCACGTACACCGAATTGCTCGAGAGTCACGAGAGCAAGGCCGAGGATCTCCTTGCCGAGATGAGCGAACGGGCCGCCGAACGCGGTGTGAGCATCGAGACCGATTACCTCGTCGGGGAGGTTGCTCGGTCGATAGTGGAGTACGTCGACGAACACGATATTGACCACGTCGTCATTGGAAGCCACGGCCGGAGCGGGGCAACTCGTGTCCTGTTGGGAAGCGTCGCCGAGTCGGTCACTCGCCGTTCGCAAGTGCCCGTGACGGTCATCCGGTGAGTGGCCCACCAGGCAAATCAGTGTAGTCCCCGAACGCCACACAAGGGGACATCTGGCTCTGTTGAAAGCCTCATACTGCCGGCTGTACCATTGTGAACGTATTCGCCACCTCGGGGAGGCGAATATCGTTACGCACGTACAGCCGGCAGTATAAAATACCGGACAGCGTGCTCCTCGAAACTCAAAACACTCAGGATGCTACACGCTGAATTTCTCGGCGTCAACGGACGTGCAAAGGATTCGCTCGCCAGGTATGCTTGTATGCCGCAAGGACCGGACTTTGATACGGACTGCTGTGGCCGTGGTCAACTGCCCCGCACACGGTGGCGCGGGGCTTGTCAGTGAAACCCTCGATCGGTGAGAGGTTGCAGCGTCCGTGGTGGATACAGGACGCGAACTTTTTGCGCCGAGTGGGTCGCCTCCGGCGATCCCGAGGCGTAAAAACTTCGATAAAAAAGCCGGCGTCTCGCTTCGCTCGACGCCGGTGAACGGTTCAACCTCCGTATGTAGCACTGCGTATCCCCGGTACAGACCCTGCGAAGCCAGTTACGGCTGCTTGTTTATACTCAACTGGCCACTATGCTGTATATGAGCCGCGACGCATCCGTTCCAGACGAACGGAACCTTCGGGAGCTAGTGCAGTTCTACCTTCTGGATCACAGGACAGTACTAGGGAGGTTGATCGATATCACCTTGCTGGGACTAAATCTGGTGTTCGTTGGTATTGTTGTCGTCGAAACGTACCCGATTGCCGCCGATTTACGATCCCTCCTCTGGAACCTCGAAGTCGGTATTGCGTTCATTTTTGTCGTAGAATATATAGCACGATTGTACGGCGCCCCCGACCGGACGGCAGAATTTTTTAACGGATACACGATGGTAGATTTGATTGCAATTTCACCGACACTCTTGGTATTCGTGTCTCCGGTGTCCATCAACGCGTTGCAGATCGGGTTTCTACGTGCGGTTCGGATCATCCGTGTACTGCGGTTCTACCGATTCACCGAGGATACGGAGTTTTTCTTTGGAACAGTTACGGACAACACCCTGCGCGCCGGAAAGCTCCTGTTGACGATGTTGGTCCTCCTGTTCGTTTCAGCCGGACTGTTCTACAGTGTAGAGCAAGCGGCGAATCCCGACGTTATGACGTTCGGCGACGCGTTCTATTACGCCGTAATATCACTATCGACGACCGGATTTGGCGATATCATTCCAGTCACGACTGCTGGCAGGTGGGTGACGGTAGGATCGATACTGGCCGCCGTCATTGTCATCCCACGACAGGCAAGTAAGTTCGTCAGGGAGTGGACTTCCAGGGAGAAAGTCAATGTCACATGTCCACAATGCGGTCTGGAATATCACGATCCGGACGCGTCACACTGTAAGGCCTGTGGGCACGTGATCTACCAGGAAATCGACTCCAGGGAGTAATATACTGTCGGACGGAAGTCATGATATTCTGCTCGTTCCACGTGGGGCGAGTGAAAGTATCAACAGTTCCGTCCGACAGTATACTGTCGGCTGTACCATTTTGAGCGACACCGGAGGTCTTTCCAGCCGGTGGATATCCCTCTTTGAGGGTCGTCGGTCGTTTCTGCGAGCCGTGTGCCGGGGATTTGGACGGAACAGCGGTGATCCGTTCCCACCGGAAGACGAGGTCTTCCGAGCCTCGCCACTCCGCTGACACCGTTCGGTGGTGGCAGATCCCGAGACATCGACAGGTGGACGGCACTGTCGAAAGTAGTCACAACGATCCGTATGAAGCGAGAGCGGAACGCGGTCGGGGGGCCGGACTGACCGAGCCGGTGACTGAAAGTGCTGACTACGCCTCTTCGACAACCTCGATGTCGCGGTTGTTGACGGCATCGGGGTCGAGCCCGACCTCCTCGAGGAAGTCACGGTACTCGCGCTCGCACTGTTCGGCGTCTTTCTGTCGGTCGGACGCGCGGTCACACAGCGCCACGAGGTCCTCGGGGACGTCGTTGGTGGCGACGATCCAGTGGTTGATAAGGTCGGACAGCCGCCGGATCGGCGAGGTGAAGTGGCCGTATATCTCGAAGTTGAGCGCGTGGTGGCCGC
>JAZKTU010000161.1:0-6368 GCA_036625385.1 Halovenus sp.
TCCGGCGGTGAGGCGAGCGCAGCGAGGCGAGCCTCGGAAGAGGATCTTCCGGCGGTGAGGCGAGCGCAGCGAGGCGAGCCTCGGAAGAGGATCTTCCGGCGGGACCGAGTCACAACAGCCCGTGCGAGTTCGCCCCGCTGTGTGAGACGTGCCGCCAACCGACAGCAGGGTCGTGACCGTTCGACTGTGGGGGAAACGTGGGCCACGCGTGTGGCCGCGTGGACTCGGAGACGCGCGTGACGGGGGAGGAGGCCGCCGACCCGCGTCCCTACCGGTTGTAATCCTTCCCGACGACGAGTCCGGCAACGTTCGCCACCAGCAGACCCACCACCAGACGGGGCGACTGTTGTGCGGCGCCGCTGGCGAACAGGCCGAGAACGACGAAGGGGACAACGACAGCGGTCCAGAACCCGGCAAAGCGTACCGGGAGTTCGAGTGCTCGCAACGGTTTGTTGATGATATCCTGCTCGCCGATCGAATCCAGACTGAATGGGGACGCACGTGACATGGCGGATCTCCTCGATTCCACCTATGAATGGCGACCCCGATATAAACAACAGACGTCTAGCCCGAGTTCGCTCCGTTAGACAACGGTTTAGAACGGTTGGCAATGATTTATAACGCCCTCAGGTTTTTTTAGAGTGTTTATCGGCCCGTTTGGATCGTTTTTCGTGATTCTGGCCGCAGCCGTGGAATCCGGTCAGTGGTCGGTCACGCTGACGGTTCGCGAGCGGACGGCGGGCGCGAGCGGGAGATCCGGGAAGACGACCCGGACCCGGAAGGTGAGGTCGGCTGCGTCGCCGCCGAACACCCCCACCGGGAGCGTCGTCTCGCCGAGATAGGTCGCCTTGCTGGTCATCTCGACGCCGTTGACCGTCACCCGCAACCCGGCCCGGGCGTCGCCGGCGGTGGAGCGAACGGTGAGTTCCTCGAGCCTTCGCTTGCCCCGGGGAATCGTCTCGGGGAAGTTGCCCCAGTCGACGGCCACCGCGGGCAGGGCGCGCGCGCTCTCGTTGACGCGCTCCGCGACGCCCGGTGCGAGCCCGGCGGCGGCGAGTTCGTCGACGGAGGCGCGCGCGACGTCGGCGGGACGTCGGTAGCCGGCAGCCGCGAGAGATTCGGCCCGCGTAGCCCCGACGCCGTCGATCGCGGCGAGTCCTACTGCGTCGCTGCTGATGCCGGTGTCGATGCGGGCGTCGACGCGACAGACGAGGTTCGCGTCCGCGGGGTCGCCAAACCGGTCGACGATGGCCCGCAGGGCAGCCAGGAGGCGTCGGGCGTTCTGCCGGATGATCCAGGCGTCGCTGCGCAGCGCCGCAGGGGTGGTCCCGCGCATGCTCGCCCGGAGGATTGCGAGGACTTTCCGCGTGCCGGCGTCGGAGCTGTCGTCCTCCCCGCCGCCGTCCGCGGCTTCCTCGCCTAGCACGGCGTCGATTGCCCCCTCCTCGTCCGAGCGGGCGCTGACGCTGTCGAACTCCCCGGCTGTCGCCACCGCCAGGAGGACAGCGAACGTATCGATCTCCTCGCGCTCGGCGAGGTCGGCGAAGGACCGGGCGGTGTCGAGCCGGAGGTAAAACTCCGAGGCGAGACGGCCAAGCGGTGTCGGCTCGACGGCCAGTTCCTCCCTGTCGACGAGGGCCGCCTCGACGAGCCACGCCAGCGTCTCCGCGACGCGTTCGCGCAACTGGTCACCGGAGACGTAGCTGCCGGCCCGCTGTGCGCGGACGAAGTAGAAGGTGTCCTCGAGCCAGTCCATCGCGTCGCCGATATCGCGGATCGTTCCCAGGCAGATGGCGGCGTTGAGATGCTCGGCGAGATCGTCATCCGATCCGGCGACGTCGCCGTCCCGGTCCGCCAGCCGCGACTCGATAGTCTTGCCCTCGCGGAGCAGCCGCCGGTAGCGGTCGGCTGCGTCGTCGTCACAGACTACCCACGCGTACCCCCGGTCGTCGTAGCCCGGCCGGCCGGCGCGACCGAGCATCTGCAGGATGTCGATCGGGCTCATCTCCACCTCGCCGTCGAGCGGGTCGTGATGATGGGTGTCGCGGATGACGACACACCTTGCGGGGAGGTTGACTCCCCACGCCAGCGTCGACGTGGAGAAGAGCAACTGTATCTTCCCGTCGCGGAACCACCGCTCGACGAGTTCCTTGTCGGCCCGCGAGAGGCCGGCGTGGTGAAAACCGACGCCGTCGAGCACCGACTGGCGGAGCGTGTCGTCGGACAGCTCGTCGGCAGCGCTGTGGAAGTCGTAGTCGCCGCGGGCCCCCATCGGAACGTCCCGGTCGACGAGTTCGTCGCGGGCCTTCTTTGCGGCCTGCACGGTGTCCTGCCGGGAGGCCACGAAGACGAGCGCCTGTCCCTCCTCGCGGATGTGTGGCTCGGCGAGGTCGAGCGCCCGGTAGAGCCGGCGGTACTTGTCGGCGAAGGCGTTGTCGCCGTGGCTGTAGGTCGCGACGTCCGCCTCGAGCGGGACGGGCCGGTAGCTCTCGTCGAACGAGAACGTCGTCTCGGGCGGCGCGTCGAGCCACGCGGCCACGTCCTCGACGTTGGGCATCGTCGCCGAGAGCGCGACGATCCGGGGGTCACAGAGGCGACGGAGGCGGGCGATGGTCACCTCCAGGACGCTCCCGCGCTCGTCGGAGTCGAGCAGGTGGACCTCGTCGATGACACAGCAGTCGACGTCAGTCACGAAGGAATAACGGGGTGAGTCGTGCTTGCGCGTCGCCGAGTCGGCCTTCTCGGGAGTCATCACGAGCACGTCCGCCCGCTCGGCCCGGTTCGGGTTCAGGTCACGCTCTCCCGTGACGACGTACACCGAGTACCCCAGGTCCTCGAAGCGCTCCCACTCGCGTTCTCGCTCGTTTGTCAGCGCGCGCAGGGGGGCGAGAAAGAGCGCCGTCCCCCCGGCTGCGAGCGTCCGGCAAATGGCGACCTCCGCGATGGCGGTCTTGCCGCTCGCGGTCGGGGCGCTGACGACGACGTTCTCGTCGGTGTCGAGCAACGCCGGGAGTGTCTCGGACTGCATCGCGTTGAAGCGCTCGAACGGGAACGCCGGTGCGAAGTCCGGGAGCACGTCGGCGACGGGAATCTCCGTCTGCGCGTCGGCACTGCCTGGCACTACCGGGTCGCAGGGGGGGACGCACATAGGCGTTTCTGTCGGTCGGCGGTCCCATCGCCGAGCAGGCAACGCAAAGTCACCGCGAGGGACACGGCCGGACCGGCGCGACGAGACCGACACTGACGGCGATGGCGGTGGACCGGCCCGCGACGACGTGTCCCGGTTGTCGAGCCGCAGGTTTTAGTCGATAGGCGACAAGGACTGGGTAATGAGTCGGGCCCGCAAACCGGAGTGGCTGAAGATGCGTCCGCCCGCGGGTGAGCGCTTCACGGAGATCAAGCAGACCCTGCGCGAGCACGACCTGCACACCGTCTGCGAGGAGGCAAACTGTCCGAACCTCGGGGACTGCTGGAGCGGACGCTCGGGCCCCGGAACGGCCACGTTCATGCTCATGGGCGACCGGTGTTCCCGCGGGTGTAACTTCTGTGACGTCGAGACCGGCGGCATGGAGCCGCTCGACCCGGACGAACCCGCAAACGTCGCGGAGGCGGTCGCCGAGATCGGGCTGGAGTACGTCGTGTTGACGTCGGTAGACCGCGACGATCTCGCGGACCAGGGCGCGGGGCACTTCGCGCGCACAATCCGCCAGATCAAGCGCCGGGACGAGGATATCCTCGTCGAAGTGCTCATCCCGGACTTCCAGGGCGAGGCCGACCTGGTGGGACAGATAATCGACGCGGGGCCGGACGTTATCGCCCACAACGTCGAGACGGTCGAGCGCCTCCAGTGGCCGGTCCGTGACCGCAGGGCGGGCTACGAGCAGTCGCTGTCGGTGCTCCGGCAGGTCGCCCGGGAGAGCGACGCCTACGCGAAGACGAGCCTCATGCTCGGGGTTGGCGAGTACCACCACGAAGTCTACCGGACGCTCCGGGACCTCGGGGCAGTCGGCGTCGACGTCGTCACGCTGGGCCAGTATCTCCAGCCCTCCCGCTCACACCTCGAGGTGGCCGAGTACGTCCACCCCGACGTCTTCGAGACGTTCCGGCGGGTTGCCGAGGAGGAACTCGGCTTCGCGTACTGTGCCAGCGGTCCGATGGTCCGGTCCTCGTACCGCGCCGGCGAACTCTTCGTCGAGAACGTACTCCGAAACGATGCTGACCCGGAGGCTGCACGACAGGCGGCGCGGAGTTAGGAAGGCAGCAGACGAAAGGCGTTCGTGATTCTGTAATGACTCTCACCTGACAGTGAAACACCAGTATCTATATTTGTGTTTGCATGTTGACCAGTGCAAGAGACAGAGGACGGGTACAGCAAACTGGAAGACACCCCTCCGAAGCTATCGTGTCCCAACTGGCGACACAACAACCTGTCTTCTCGAAGTTCCAATAGTGAATAAAGGAATACATCGATTACTGAGATCCGCACAACAAAAACACACCGTCCGTCGAACGTCCGGTCGGACACTGTCGGTCAACCTCCTCCCGTTTATGATCCCCTTCCCGATCATCGTGACCGCGGCCTTCGACGTCGGCATCCGATGCGAGAACATGGACTCGCGCCGCCTGGCGAGAGGAACCCGACATCCAGGACTGGATACGAGGCTGTCGGCTCCGTTTCGATCACGGGAGGGGCGAGCACCTCGAGGATCCAGGCGTGCTCGAACGGATCGCCGAGTACCGAGAACCGGCCATTGACAACCTCGAGCGGCTCCGCGAACTCGCCGAATCCTCCACCTGAATGGCGCTTGGAGAATCCGTCTGTCCCGATTTGCGGGGTTCGTCGGGCCATCCCAAGTGCAAGCCGATAGCCTGAGTGGTGCGCCGTGACCGATTCGCGCGCTACATCGTACACGCGAATCGTGACAAAAACTGGATAGACAGACCGTGCGAAGCTTTCTATGACACGCGCCAGGTAACCAACATCTGCGAAAGCCCGTGGTTTCAGGAGGACTGACTATTTCATCGTCACTCACACTCAATCACTCTCAGCGTAAACAGCGGGAAGCCCGCGGATGGATTATTTCCGTCTGAGTTCGTTCACCCGCACATCGCGCAGGCGTACTGTTACCTTCGTCACCGTCGGTTCTGTCTTCTCGAAGACCTATACGTCCCTATCGTCACCACAGCGCGGACGAGATCCGGCGAGGGAGTAGCAGATCAGTCATCGCCACTGGTGGAACTCCTCGTGGAGTCCCCGCTCAGTCTTGTCGCCATCGAGAACGTCTGCCCCGTATCGTAGGAACTCGATAAGATCGCGGGTATCATCATCCCGCCAGTCTTCGCTTACGGCGACCTGTTCCAGCCGGGCCGCAACGTCGCGAGCTTCGAGAGCGGAGAGGAACGCCGACTCTGCCCGGCAGGCGACCATGATGCCTTCCCCTTCGAGTGCCGCAGTCACGCGGTGGTTACTCTGTTCGGCCCGACCTTGTGTGAGTAGTGCCTCGAACAGTTCTGGGTATGCTGGGTCCCCCCGACCCATCCGTTCTAGTTTAAAACCAGCAGTAATACCAAGCACAAAACCGACAGAAAGAACGGTGATGAACGTCTTAGCGAAGCAATTACGAGGGGAATCATCGAGACAGATGCCAGAAACGAATCAACGATCTGAATCAGCTGATCACGAAACAGCTAGTTACGTTCTAAAAATCTCGTGCACTCGGTGCACGTACTTTTGAGGGAGTTAGAGAGTTCCTTTTCTCCGTCGGATGATCAGCTCTCGTGCCCGTTCAACGTGGTCTGTCTCGGAGCGAACGTAGGCTGTGAGGAACGCTTCTGACCGAACAGTTCTGGCATATACCAGTAAGACAAGTGCGCTATCGTGCGATTATCCAAGAAATATTACCTACAGTATTAAACTAGAACGAATGCGGAAAACAGGTCTTAGAACGTGACCGTCGCAACGTCGTCTGCGGTTGCAGTGCCGATACTATCGATGCTAAAAAGCGTAAGCGTCGCTCCGGCACTCAACTGTTCAAAACGCCCCGCTGGGCGCGTGGTGGAATAGTCAGTGACACCACGGTCGTGCTATCAGCAAAATAAAAAATCTGCTGGAACCCTCATAGTGATTAGTGCGAGTCGTTACCGGTCTCTCACCACCCCGGGGTGGTGAAGAACCGGTAAACAGTCGCACTAATCACTATCAATCAGTGAGAGATCCCAGCGGCAGTGTTGGATGCACAGCGTGGATTGGTGGAGGATCGAGTGCCGATCGTGAAGGCCAGAGTTTGGGGGAAATTGGGAAAATCTTTATCACAACTCGGCTCTGCACGTTCATAAACTCCCTTCAGAATGGAGAAAGAGGTGGTCGA
>JAZKTU010000162.1:0-6328 GCA_036625385.1 Halovenus sp.
TCACCACCCCGGGGTGGTGAGAGACCGGTAACGACTCGCACTAATCACTATCAGTTGCTGAAAGTTTCAACAGAGCCAAATATGTCGATAAGAAAGTGGGGGTATGTTCGAGAAGTCGACCTGGATACGGCTCCCGCGGACAGTCCTCGTGGGCCATGGCGTCCTCGACAGGGCCGCCGAGGCAGTCGATGACCTGTACCTGACGGGACGGCCTCTCGTCGTCTCCAGTCCGACGCCGAGAAAGGTGGCTGGTGACCGTCTGATCGCGGACCTGGCGACGCTGGGCCCGGACCCGGAACTCGTCATCGTCGAGGAGGCGTCGTTCGACGCCGTCGAGCGGGTCCTCTCGGTCGCTGCCGAGACGAACCCCGGCTATCTCGTCGGCGTGGGCGGGGGGAAGGCGATCGATATCGCGAAGATGGCCGCGGCGGAGCGTGAACTCGGGTTCGTCTCGGTGCCGACGGCGGCGAGCCACGACGGGATCGTCTCGGGTCGGGGCTCGGTACCGGACGGTGACACCCGACACAGCGTCGCTGCGGAACCCCCACTCGCGGTCATCGCCGACAGTGGCGTCCTCGCGGACGCACCGTGGCGGCTGACCACGGCAGGCTGTGCCGACATCATCTCGAACTACACGGCCGTCAAGGACTGGCAACTCGCCAACCGGCTCCGGAACGTCGAGTACTCCGAGTACGCCGGCGCGCTCTCACAGATGACCGCCGAGATGCTCGTCGAGAACTCCGGATCGATCAAGGAAGGGCTCGAGGAGTCGGCCTGGCTCGTCACCAAAGCGCTCGTCTCCTCCGGCGTTGCGATGAGTATCGCTGGCTCGTCCAGACCTGCAAGCGGGGCTGAACACCTGTTCTCGCACCGTCTCGACCAGTTGGTCCCCGACGCGGCGTTGCACGGACATCAGGTCGGCGTCGGCGCGATCATGACCTCCTATCTCCACAGCGGGGACGAGGACTGGCCGGACGTCAGGGCCGCCCTCCAGAGCATCGGCGCACCGACAACCGCCGCGAGACTGGGCATCGACGAGGAGACGGTCATCGAGGCGCTCACCTCCGCGCACACCATCCGTGATCGGTACACGATACTCGGAAACGGGATCAACGAGGCGGCGGCCCGGGAGGCCGCCAGTGTCACTGGTGTCATCTAGAGAATTCCACTGTCAGCATTCTGTGCTGGGACGGTAACACTGTCCGGGCACGGAATCACAGCAGGTTGGACGCGAGCCCTGTCGCGGTTCCGCCACCGAGCAGAAGGAAGAAGAGCCCGGCTGCCATCGATAACAGGCCCAGATAGTAGCTCCGGTAGCTCATCCATCGCTCGTCACCACGGCCCATCAGGAAGATTCCTGTCGGCCCGTCCGGCTCGATCCCTAGCTCGCTGTAGCCGTACTGTGGCTCCGCGGACCCGAAGACGTACAGTTGCCGACCCGGCGGCAGGAACCGGGCGACGAACCGCCACCGGTCGCGCTCGGGGGGTGTCGCTGCCGCTGTCGTTCCCAGCCGTCCCGCGTCCGGTCGCTCGGTCGTTGCGGGGTTGGTCCGCGTTCCCGCTCCGGCGGTCTCCCGGTGGGCAGCGAGCACGGACTCGACCGTCTCCCGTTCGTCGTCGGTGAACCGCCGGGAATCGAACTCCCAGTAGAGGTCCTCGATGTCCGCCATCTCGTCCGCCCGGACCAGCACGCGCCCGGTGTCGTCTTCGAGATAGAACGGTTCGATACGCGTCTCGCTTGCACGCTGTACCCACTCCTCGCCGGTATCGGCGACGTTCTCTTCGAGCGTCCAGTCGACGGAAAGACACTCCTGGTCGAGAAACGGCACGGTAAGCGGTTCCCCGGCTGGCCGTGTCGTCCCCTCCACCTCGACGCGACCCGCTGCCAGCGTGCCGGCGTTCGAGGTGGGCGTGTCCCTGACCAGACGCCCGAACCGGTACCACGGGTAACCGGTGACAAGCAGGACCAGTCCGAGCAGGACCAATCCGAGCTGGACGACCAGTGACCCAGTACCGGGGACAGTCACGTCGGGGGCTTGGAGGGCGATGGTCAAAAATGCGCTTCCATCGCGGGCAGCACGGAACTCACTCCCGGTTTTCCGCCCAGACCGGCAGCCCCTGGATATCGTCGAGCCAGCACGCGTCGTCTGTCGGCGATCCCGCCAGAGACTCCGACTCGAACACGACTGCAAGGCGATAGACCGTGTCGCTGTCGGCTCTCGCGCGGTCCCTGATACCGACGATGCGTGCCTCGGCGATCCCAGCGATACGGCAATCGATACCAGTTTGCTCCCAGACCGTCGACCGGAGTGTCGGCTCGAGTGAAGCCCCCTCGTCGACCGAAATCCCGGGAAGCACACAACCACTCTCCCCGTCAACGTGGAGTACGTCCCCGGTGCCGTTCCGTACCATCGCGTAGAGGTCGATCCAGGCCTGCCCGTCGGCCCTCCGGACACGGTCGTAGCGCTCGGGTGACACCGTGACCGTCGTCTGGTTGATCGGAAACGTGCCGTACACACCCTTGAGTTCGGAGAGTATCTGCTCGATGCCCGTGCTCGAGTGCTCCACCACTCGCATACTTCCTCCCTCTCACCCGACCCGATTAAACCCTGGACAGATTATCATTCGCTGGGAATGTAGTCGGGACGTTGCCCTCCTGTGGGGGCTGATACTGCCGGCTGTCCCACATTGAACGGATTCGACACCCCTGGCTGTCCAATATCGTGACGAACGGACAGCCGGCAGTACGAGGATGACACGGGTACGACAGCATTTCCTCCCCCATCGCCCGACAGTTCTTCGGCGGGGGAGACTCCCTGCCACAATAGTACGTTTTTTGCCTGTCGGTGTCTCATTTTCGCCAATGAGCGAGTACGACTACGAGGAACTCGGGTTGGTTGCGGGGCTGGAGATACACCAGCAACTCGACACCGAGACGAAGTTGTTCTGCGAGTGCCCGACAGACCGCCGCGAGCCCGGGCAGTCGGTACGGCAGTTCACGAGGTACCTGCATCCCACGAAAAGCGAGTTGGGGGAACTGGACGAGGCAGCCCTGGAGGAGAGCCGGGTCGACAGGGAGTTCGAGTATCTCGCCTACGACAGCACCTGCCTCGTCGAGGCGGACGAGGAACCACCCGGCAGAGTCGACAGCGAGGCGCTCGAGACGACACTCGAGATTGCGAAACTGCTCGAGATGGATCCGGTCGACCAGACCCACGTGATGCGCAAAATCGTCGTCGATGGGTCGAATACGAGCGGGTTTCAGCGGACGATGCTGGTCGCAACCGATGGCGTCGTCGACACCGCCGAGGGGCCGGTCGGCGTCGAGGACATGATGCTCGAGGAGGAGAGTGCCCAGCGGATCACTGAGACCGACGACGGTGTCCGGTACAGCCTCGACCGCCTCGGCATCCCCCTGGTGGAGATCGGCACCCGTCCCGACATCCGCACGCCCGCACAGGCACGGGAGGCCGCCGAACAGATCGGGATGTTACTGCGCTCGACGGGGCGGGTCAAGCGCGGCCTCGGTACCATCCGCCAGGACGTCAACGTCTCGATCGGGGAGGGTGCACGGGTCGAAATCAAGGGCGTGCAGAACCTCGATGATATCGCCGCAATCGTCGACAACGAGGTCGCGCGCCAGGTCGCCTTGCTCGACATCGCAGCCGAACTCCGTGAGCGGGGTGCGTCCGTCGGCGACCCCCAGGAGGTTTCGACGGTCTTCGAGGACACCGAAAGCTCGGTTGTCGCAGGTGCGCTCTCGAACGGCGGCGCTGCCTACGCTGTGTGTCTTGCTGGCTTCGACGGACTGGTCGGGCGCGAGATTCTGCCGGACCGCCGTCTCGGCACGGAGTTTGCCGACCACGCGAAACGCCACGGTGCGGGCGGCATCTTCCACACGGACGAACTGCCAGCCTACGGCGTGACCGACGCCGAGGTGTCGGCCCTTCGGGATGCGGTGGATGCGGAGCCGGACGATGCAGTCGCGCTCGTCGCTGACGGCCCCAGGACGGCGGAACTCGCCATCGACGCCGTCGCCGAACGCGCCCGGACGGCACTCGAGGGCGTGCCGGAGGAGACCCGCGGCGCAAACGAGGACGGCACGACCCGCTATCTCCGACCCCTCCCCGGCGCAGCACGGATGTACCCGGAGACGGATGTCCCGCCCGTCGAACCCGACCCGACGGACGTCGAGTCGCCGGAGCTGCTGACCGAGAAGGTTACCCGATACCAGAAGGAGTACGGACTCGACGAGGGCCTGGCCGAGCAGGTCGCGTTCGGCCACAGGATGGCGCTTTTCGAGCGAGCCGTGGAGATGGGTGTCGACCCGACGCTTGCAGCCGGGACACTCGAGTCGACGGTCACGGAACTCCGGCGCGACGACGTGCCGGTCGAGAACCTGACCGACCGGCACTTCGAGGAGGTGTTCGAGTTGCTCGTGGCGGACGAACTCGCCGACGAGGGTGTCCCCCAACTGCTGCGGGCGCTCGCTGAGCACCCCGAGCGGTCGGCCAGCGAGGCCGCAGAGCGGGAGGGGCTGGGCAGCGCCGGCGAGAGCGAGGTCCGCGAGGCCGTCGTCGAGGTGGTCGAACGCCACGAGGATCAGGTCGAGTCCGAAGGGATGGGCGCGTTTTCCGCTCTCATGGGCGAGTGTATGGGGGCACTACGGGGCAAGGCTGACGGCGACGTTGTCAGCGACCTGCTCCGCGAGGAGATTCAAAAGCGCGCGGGCTGACCCGCCTGTCACCGCGTCAGATCCGTAACGCTCTTTGCATCCTATAATTATATATTATTATACTATGAGCGACCAGGAGACGTTTCCGGCCTATCTGGACGTATCGTACGAGGAAGGAGACGAGGAAGACCCGGAGAACTACCCGACGCTCGACGACAAACTCGAGAAGGCAATCGCTGTCACCCGCGAGGGTCTCGCCCAGTACCGGAACCCGGTCATCATGTGGACCGGCGGGAAGGACTCGACGCTGACGCTCTACTTCGTCAAGGAAGTCGCCGAGGAGTACGGCTTCGATGTCCCGCCGGCGGTGTTCATCGACCACTTCCAGCACTTCGACGAACTCCACGAGTTCGTCGACCACTGGGCCGACGAGTGGGACCTCGAGGTCATCTACGCCAGCAACGACGATATCGGCGACTACGTGAAAGAACACGGCCTCCAGCCCGGTGACGACATTCCCATCGCGGAGCTGAGCGAGCACAACCAGCACCACGTCCGCGAGATTCTCGAGTACGAGGAGGGGACCTTCCCCTTCCTTCTCGACACTTACGTGGGAAACCACCTGCTCAAAACCGTCGCGCTCAACGGCGCCCTCGAGGAGCACGACGTAGACGGCGTTATCTCCGGCGTCCGCTGGGACGAACAGGAGGCACGTGCCGACGAGACGTTCTTCTCACCGCGCCACGACCCGGATATCTACCCCCCACACGATCGCATCCAGCCGATCCTCCAGTTCGAGGAGCGCGCTGTCTGGGACGCGTTCTGGAACGTCGTCGTCCCCGACACCGTCGAGGAGTACCCCGACGAAGGGTACATCCCACAGAGCGTGGAGGATCTTCCCGATGGCGTCGACGGGGAAGACGTTCCCGTGTCGCCGAAGTACTTCGCCGGCTTCCGGTCGCTGGGCAGCGAGATCAGTACAGAAAAAAGTGAGGACGAACCCGCGTGGCTACAGGACCTCGAAACCACGACCGAACGTGCCGGTCGTGCACAGGACAAGGAAGACCTGATGGAACGACTCCGTGACCTCGGCTACATGTAGAGCCCCGGCACTCGCGTGCTGACTCTCACGACGGCTGCGCTTCTCTTGCCCTGCATTTCGGGCATCTGCTCCCGTTTACCATCTCGTTGAACACGTTTCCACAGGCGTCACACACTGCAAGCGGACGCTGACGTTTGTCACCCATGGATGTACGTTGTCCGGTGTCGGATATGAGTGTTTTCCTTATTTTTGAATAACATGTCGCGGAACTAGGCTGGGTGGACATTTGAGCCCACGCAGTCCCCCGGGAGTTTCAGCGTGGGTCGGCGAGCAGCTCGTGGACCAGAAACTCCACGGCGTTGATGACGTAGTGGGCGACGACGACAAGCAGGAGACTCCCGCTGAGAATGTAGCCCCCGGCGAGGACGAACCCGAGTGAACCGGTGACGACGATACCTACCCGGCCCTGGGCGCCGTGGGCGAACGCGAACGCGAGCGAGGAAACGACGGCGAGCAGCCACGGGGAAAGCCCATACCCGGCGGCGGGAACACCGATAAGCGCGGCCCGGAAGAGCAACTCCTCGGACAGCGCGACGAGGGGTAACACGGCC
>JAZKTU010000020.1:0-28954 GCA_036625385.1 Halovenus sp.
AGATGCTCCAGGCCCTCCAGCCCCAACACGTCATCCCCGCCCACCAGGACATGAGCGGCTACGCAGACTACGTGAACCTGGCGGAAGAAAACGGCTACTCGGTCGGCCGCGACCTCCACGTGACACGCAACGGGAACATGGTGCAGTTGGTCGAGTGAGATGACACGCCAGCAGGCAGTGGAGACGGCGATTGAGCGTCGTCGGCAGGCGGTCAACGAGGCCATCGACGAGGACCTCCCGCTCCAGCAACCGGAGAAACTCTACGCTGCCTCCCGGTATCTCCTCAACGCGGGCGGGAAGCGACTCAGACCGACGATTCTCTTGCTCGCCGCAGAGGGGTTGGAGGACGTAGAGCCGATGTCGGTCGACTACCGGTCGTTTCCGACTGCCAGCGGCGAGAAGATAGATATCATGACGGCGGCAGTCAGCATCGAGATCATCCAGTCGTTCACGCTGATCCACGACGACATCATGGACGACGACGACGTCCGCCGTGGCGTGCCGGCTGTCCACCAGGAGTTCGACCTCTCGACGGCGATTCTCGCCGGCGATACGCTTTACTCGAAGGCGTTCGAGAACATGCTCAAAACAGGGGCGCCAGCAGAGCGGTCCGTCCGCGCGCTCTCGGAACTTGCGACGACCTGCACAGAGATCTGCGAAGGGCAGTCACTCGACATCGAGTTCGAGAACCGTCCCGCCGTGACGCCCGACGACTATCTCGAGATGGTCGAACTCAAGACTGCCGTGCTTTACGCTGCGGCGGCGAGTATTCCGGCGGTCATCCTCGGCCACGACGGGGCTGTCGACCCGCTGCACAGTTTCGGGCTCGACATCGGGCGGGCGTTCCAGATACAGGACGATCTGCTCGACCTGACGACGCCGACGGAGAAACTCGGCAAACAGCGCGGGAGTGACCTCGTGGAGGGCAAACAGACGATCATCACGGTCCACGCTCGCGACCAGGGTGTCGACGTGGATGACCTGGTCGAGACCGAGACGGTTGCTGCGGTCACCGAGGCCGAGATCGACGAGGCAGTGGCGACGCTCGAGGACGCGGGCAGTATCGACTACGCCCGGCAGACTGCGCGCGAACTGGTCGGGAGCGGGAAGTCCAACCTCGAAACGCTGCCGGACAACGAGGCTCACGAGATGCTCGATGCCATCGCCGACTACCTCATCGAGCGCGAGTACTGAGACTGCCGGCTGTCACGTTTTGAAAGAATTGGCCTCCTTGAAAAGCTCCACTCGAATACGAAAAGTTCGTACTGGCTCTTGTCACACTATCGCGTGATCGGGAGTCTCCAGTCCATCTTTTGGAACCGCGCGTGAAGTGCATACGGGGGTTCGGTTCCGTCACTGTGGATTCGTTCCGAGGAGGATATCGTGAATCGAGCATGGACACTCACACATCGAATGCCTCATCCTCTAGCTTAACGCGACCCCGGACTCGTCCCGTGATCCTTTGTTCCCGGCGCGGAGACTGTAGAGCATGAAGATCGAAGTGGAGATTCCCGATAAGTACGGGACGAAGCTAGAGGAACTGGAGGAGATCGAACCGACGATTCGGGATCAGATAGAGGTTGAAGTCCTCCCACATGTGCTTCGGTTGATCAACGACGCACATCGACAGATACAGGAGCAGGACAGTCAGCGGGTGTTCACGACGGACGATGACGAGAGAACCGAGTGAGGACGGCTCACTCGGTCCGTCGGTACGAGCCTGACGGAACTGCAGCGGATGGAAGTCTCGTCTCGCGAACAACGGCTCGACCCTGACAGTCGGTGGAGCAGTCGCCCGCTGCTGGGTACTGTGGGGTCGGAGGGGATTCGAGGTCGTCCTGGCTTGCGGCCCGCGCGTGGACGGGGGTGTCGAAGAGCGTGACAGTGCGGACGACTGTAGTGTCTCCGTGAAACTGGTAGTGTTCGCCAGTTGCCTCGACGTGTGCTGTTGTTCGGCGTGAATCCGGCGTCATATCGACGGAGAGGTGGGTTCCTGACCCGAGGTGGTCGAGGATCGTTTGGCAGAGCTCCGTGTCAGCCATCTGTACAGTAGGGGGGTCTCTGACAGCAGCGAGTGTTTCAGTGACGTCGTTCTGGACGGCGTCGAACACTGGCCCGACACCAATGATGGCCGTGGAGTCGGTGACAGCGATGACACGGTGACGGGTCCGTGTGCGCCGGTGGAAGACCGGCCGGCCGTCGTACGTACGGACTTTCTCGTAGCCGTCGGCAGTAAGACGGGTCCTGACTGCACTGGTATCCTCGAGACCGAAGGCAACGTCAGTCGCGGTTCGACCGGCGAACACCGTTGCGTATGCTGTCGCGTCGCTGATGAACGATTCGGTCAGTGTGGCCGCGTTCTCGTCCAGGCGGGTAAGGGAGAACGCGAGATGTGAGTCGGCGTTGAGTCCGTTCATCGACGGGAGTCGCTGGACGAACGCCGTGAGATCAGTACTATGTTCGGGCGACGTACGGTCGTCGACTCGTTCGGTGATCGCGTCTCTATGGAATTCAATGCTCGCGAAGGCGCCGCTGACTTTGAGGAACTGTCGGCGGTCCATTTGGAAGTGTTCTCGAGTCATGTTCTCACCGTTCCCAGATCTCTATCTCGACATCGCCCTTAACTCCATCACCGCCGTGACTGACGTTCGTCGAACGTTCGATGAAGCCGTTGATCTCGACGGCGACGTCCTCCAGAGCCCAGGGATTCGTGTCGACGATGTCGAGGCTGAGTCGTTCGATCATCCCGAGGCGCAGTCGCTTCGAATCCCACCGCTCCGCTCGATGATAGGGAAGATCGGGATGGTCGGTCTCCGTCAGGTGCTCCGGCCCATGTGAGTCGTCACCGTCGTCTATGTGATTCTGGTAGTCCTTCGTGCCTTCGTCCATCCCGATGGGCGTGGCATTCTTGATGTTCTGGACGGGTCCAGGCGTTGCGGAAATCTGCCGTCCCATCATCGGGTCGATGAAGAAGCGGTCCGTGGAGCCTTTCTGGAAGTCATCGTTCTCAGTTTCGAGCCGGAACCGTTCGGCGTTTCCATTCCTCCCAGGCTCGATCTTCAGGTACACATCGTTCGACGGATCGGACGGCTGGGACCCGCCGCCACCAGGGGCCTTGAAGATCCCGTCGATGGAGTCGCCCGTTTCGATGTCGACGCGGATGCTGTCGACCACCCGGTGGGACAGGCAGTACCGGAGACCGTCCCCCTGCGGGTCGAGCTTGTAGTTCCCACAGGCGTCTCGGAGGCTCACTGGGCTACCGTCGGTCCATTCCTCAGTTGGCCCGCGGACGCTCCGATTGACGAACCCGTCGTATCGGTCGACGATCGCGTCAGCGGTCTGCTTGCACCCGGGTGTGTTCGGGTGCCCGATCGACGCCTGGATGCAGGCGGCGTCGTCCGAATCGTGCTTCGCGTGGCAGGCGTCTTCGCGCCATTGGCCGGTGTCGTCGGTCTGGTTGGCGGGCGCCCCCCACGACCACGCCTCTGGGGCATCGAACGCGTTCACGACTCCGAACCCGCGGGCAACGAACACCATCCCCGGTCCATCGTCGACGCGTGCCTGTTCGCTGACAGCTTTTCGCATCCAGTGGGCCTGGAGGCGTGCGAAGTTCAGCGCGTTGTCGGTCGCCGTCTCGACGACCGCCCCGACGTTGCCGATCGACCCCGCCTTTGCCGACAGGAACGCCTTCGCCTTCTTGCGCCACGTCCAGTCGCTCGCATACGGGAAGTATCCGACGAGGAAGATGATCGCATTCGGGAATCGCTGCCTTGCCTTCTGGAGGAGTGTCTTCTGGTCGTGGTAACAGTGCTTCGCGACGGCGTTCATAATCCCGGGACGCAGGACCCTAGTTGGATTGTTTAGCCAGCCGAGTTCGATGTCGTTCGTCCCGCCGTTGAGCATGAGGACGTCGACGTCCTCTGCGTATGGTGGTTTCGTATCAACGGGCCCGTCGAATTGTTTGACCGTGTCTGTTCCGTCTCGGGGGACGTCAAGGTCTGGTTTGCTCGAGCCCCTGGTTGGGAACTGCTCGATCTGGTCGACGATCCGCGGCCAGTGCCAGCCGATGTCGCGAGCGATCGTCCACTTGAGCTGGTTTATATCACTCTTGTCACTGGTCGAATAATAGTTGTACCAGTCGTTCGCGTCGTGCTTGATGAATCCGTAGACGTCGCCCTCGGCGAGGTATTCTGCGCCCTGATTCAACTGGATCTTGGCGTGCTTTCTGGGGTTTGGTACCAGGGCCTCCGGACCAATTTTTACCTTACACGCATCGGCGCTGAACCCATTGTTGTCGATGTGAGTCTGGCACTCGTCTTTCTTCGTCCGGAGTTGGTCAAGCCAGTCGGGTGTCCCGTTGCCATCGTCCTTGAAGTTGTCGAGACGGGTAATCCGATAGGGGTAGTCAACGCCAATTACCGCCCCCCCGCGCGCCCTGAACTGAGCGGGCGGGATCGGGTCGCCGTCTGCCGTCTGGGTGTCAGATCCGGTGAGCATCTTGTGCACGAGGTTCGGCGTCTTGTCTTCGTATCGTGTCCCCGTACACCAGAGTGCCGAGTCGCCCACGCACGCGATGGTCGGGTCGGCGGCGGCCATCCCGGTTCACCTCCACCCCGCCAGGCGAGTGTGATCAGGAGCCACGGTCGACGACCCCACCAGTGTATTTCTGGCCTTTCTTCACGGTCTTCCGTTGCGTGTCGACCTGGAACCCCGTATCGCCGTCTCCGTCTACGATCTTGAACAGCCCCTCGTCAGGCTCGAGCTCCATCGCGACATCGCCGTTGTCAGCGCTCCCGAGTCTGATCGTGCCGTCCTGGACGGTCAGTTCGAAGGTCGTTCCTTTGCCGTCGGTGAGCAGGAGAGTCCCGCCGACGCCGGCACCGCCGAGTTCCATTTCTCTCTCCCCGGCGTCGATGTCCGCGGTCGTCTCGCCGGCAGCCGTCGTGAGTTCGATGCCTGCACCGCCGCTCGAGCGGTCGCTCTCGACGGTGGCGGTCTGGTTCCCGCTGTCGTTCTCGAGTTCCAGGGTTCCAGCGACGCCCCTGGAACCCTGGCCGTTGCCGACCAAAACGGTTGCCTCATGGCCGTTGAGATAGACCGTCCGGAGAACGCCCCGACGGTACATCACCAGGTCGCCCGACTCGACATCGCTGCCGAGCGTCAACTGGGCAGCCCCGCCATCAAGGGAGACCGTAGCGTCGGCGAAGTCGTCGCCGACCTGGCTCAAGAAGAGTTGCCCGGCATCCCCCTCCGTCCCGTCGGGTCGTGGAAAGCCCGAACCGCCGGCAGTCAGGTAAACGGCATTGTCCTCTCCGTCTCCCTGTCGTGGTGCGAGACCGCCAGATTCGATGAACACGCGCTGGCGCTGGTCGCTGTCGAACAGTTTGAGCCCGCCATCGGAGGCGCTGTCGCCGCCGGAGCCGCCTCCGAGCTCGATGTCTGCCTTCGAAGGTACAAGTTCGATGTCGGGGTCGTCGGCACTCTCAGCACCCAACTTTGCGGTCCCGTTGCTTCCGTCGATCCGAATGCGCGTACCGCTGTCGGTGTCGCCGCTTCCACCCGTGAGATGGATGCGTGGCTTGGACTCGCCGTTGTCGGGCCTATCCATCAACCGGATGTCGCCGTCGGAGTAATCGCCGTCTCCACCGCCAAGCGTGAGCGACGCCGAATTCGGTGAGAGCAGAATGTCCGGGTCCTTGTTCTCGCCAGTCGTTACCCCAAGGGACTCCTCGTTAGTCGTTACCGCCTCGATACCATCCTGTTTCAGGAAGATGTCTGATGTCATGGGTTGGTTCCCGATTCACATCCAAAATTGTCCGATCGTTTTTATTTCTACTCGACGTGTCCTCTACCGTTGGCGTTTCGCTCGTTTGCATGTATGGCTGTGTTCCTGAGTTGTCGGTTACCGTTCGTGGGGACATCCCCGTGAGAGCTTCTCTGCTCTCCCTCGGCGAGATGATCCGTTGTTCAATTGAAATAGTTACATGTTAGACGTCCGCATACCAGTAAATATTGCTTGTTCACTAACCGAATCTGCGCGACCGGAGCGAGCGCGGTTCCCCGACGGCGAAGTCGAAGGCCGAGCAGTCGGCCTTTTTCCTCGAAGTGCTTACGCCGAGCGGGTCGTCGGAGGCGATCTCGAGGCTGAAAAGGTTCGCGCTGTGTATCCAGCACGTCCGGTAGAACCTGTCACTTGTTGAGGATGCCAGCGAAGCCGGATAGGTTGTTGTGTCCCGTTTTGAGTTCTTATTCAGAAACTTACTTGTAGTCCTCTTTCTCTTTTTACTTCTGTGTGATAGGAAAAGTCACTCAAGCAACAATAATAACCACTCGAGAGAAGCAGATTCTCCGTACTCACCGAGCGATTCGTGTCTGTTGATGGGAGTTTCGATGGGGGCGTAGGATCATGCTGCCGGCTCCAGTCACGGATCTGACGGGGGCCAAACCGACGCCAGGACTTATTTCGCCGGTGGTCGTGGACACAGCCATGCCAGGTGTCAGGTGCGATATCGCGGACGAACGCGCAACAGTCACACTCGAGAACCAGGACCAGCGGAACGCGCTGACGGCGGAGGTCGCCACGGAGCTCCGGTCGGCGCTCTCGGAAATCGAGTCGGCAGCGCCCCGGTGTGTCGTGTTGCAGGGGGCGGGTGAGACGTTCTGTGCCGGTGGCGATATCCAGTCGATGCGCGCGACCCAGGAGAGCGACGAGGACGCCGAGACGGCACTCGAAGAGTTCGCTCTCCCCATCAACCGCGCGGTACAGGCGGTGTACGAGTGTGAGGCACCCACGGTGGCGAAAGTCGACGGGGCAGCCTTTGGGGCCGGGGCGGCCCTCGCGGTCGCCTGTGACGTTGTGCTTGCGAGCGAGGGTGCGAGGATAAGCTTCGGTTTCCGGCAGGTCGGGCTCTCCGTCGACTCCGGAACCTCGTACCTGCTGTCGCGTCTCGTCGGGGAGAACACGGCGAAGGAACTGGTTTACACAGGCGAACTGCTCGGATCGGAGCGAGCGGAGGACCTCGGACTCCTCAACAGGGTGTTCCCGGCCGAGGAGTTCGAGGGGCGGGCAGCCGACGTTGTCGACCGTATCGCAACGGGCCCGACGGTGGCCCTGAAACAGTCGAAACAACTGCTCGAAACCGAGCATGACTCCTTCGACGACGCAGTCGAGGCGGAGGCAGAGGGGCTGGCGGTGACGGTCCAGACGGCGGACCACGCCGAGGGCCTCGCCGCGTTCACTGCGGACCGTGAGCCCGAGTTTCGCGGGGAGTGAAAATCCACCGACCGCTGGACTGCAAGCGAGGACCGACACTGAACTGTGAAACGAGAAAGCGACCCCGGCGTTGCTGGTACGGGTGGCGGCTCCGGTTAACAACTGTATACGTGTTATAAGTATGCCCGGTTAAAACTGTACGACACCACCGAAAACGACATCTTCCCCCGGGGAGTTGTGTCGGGTATGAACTCGGACGCGCCAGACTGGGAGTTCCGAAGACGGGACGTCTGTATTCTCAAGGAACTCTCGCGGGACCCCCAGCTCTCCTCGCGCAAGTTGGCGGACCGGCTGGAAGAGAACTACGGCATCGACGTCTCACACGTCACGGTCAGTGAGTCAGTCAGAGAGATGCGCGAGAAGGGTGTCTTCAGGGACGCTATCCTGATAAACGAGTCCTATTTCAACTTCTCCTTGCTCGAGTTCAAATTTGACACGTCGAACTTCGCGGACAGGTGGCGGGAGGCGATGGAATACATCCGCAACGACCCGCATACGCTGTTTTACAGTCTCTCGACAGGGACCTACCAGTGGAAAGCGATCATGATGTTCCCGGACAACGAGGCCGAGTCGCGCTGGGTCCACGAGTTCTACAAGACTCACGGCGACGTCGTGACGAACGTGAGAAACAAGGCCCTGCACAACGTTCTCAAGTTCCGGACCGACCCCGAGTTGCTCGATAGCCTGCCGACCCGCGACTAGAGCCGGCTCTCGGCGTCCTCGGCGAGTTCCTTCATCCGCTTGCTCACACGGCCCGCGTCGGAGAACTCGTCTTCGCTCATCGCGTTCGCCAGGGCGTTCCCGAGGACGAATACCGCGTGCTTGTGCTCGCTTTTCGATTTGTGGACGTCGTCCGGCGTGACGTCAATATCTTCGTACGGGTCAAACAGCGACTCGTCAACCTGTTCGAGGTCCTTGAAATACTCCATAATGAGGACCATCTCTTCGTGTAGTTCGAGTAATTCGTCTTTGTGCATGTCTGTACTACTTGTGCGATTGGTTTAACCGTTGCCCGGGAACCAGTAGCAGACGTCCGGACAAACTGGTTGCCGCGAGCCTCGAACGTCCGCCAGCCGGGATTGTGTGTGCTGTCGAACCCGACCAGTGGGCAACGCGGTGCTCCGTCCGATCGGTTCACGAATAGTCACGACCGACAACAGTGTATACTGTCGGACGGAACTGTTGATACTTTCACTCGCCCCACGTGGAACGAGCAGAATATCATGACTTCCGTCCGACAGTATAACGGACGGCTCGGTCGACAGTATCAGAAGACGTACTCGTCGTCGTGGCCCATCATGCCGTCGTCTTCGTAGCCCGGTTCCTCGTCCTCGTCGCTCGGTCCGCTTGTCTTGTAAGCCTTGAGTCCCGTCGACAGTAGTTCCTCGATCGCTTCTTCGCGATTGAGAAACTCCCCCTGTTCGACCATCTGCGCTACCTGCATCTCGAGATGTTCCGGAATCGTAATCTCTACCTTTGGCATCTGTCGTTGGGAGCTTTGACTGATTCCTATTTAAAAGTGACGGGCAATATTTTGTAACAACAAATCTCAAGTTGCTAAACGGAAACGTGAGTTTCTGAAACTGAATGGTGAGTTTTGCGACAGCGTGTCGAACACCGTCGGACACGGCGGGCCGAGCGGCGAAGGATCGACAGGATGAACAGGCTCAAAGGGTCTCAGTCCCAACGGTTGGGCGATGGAACCACCGCGCGGCGAACCGTCAGCAGCCGGGATAGCGACCGGAGGTGGTGTGGTCCGGGCGTGTCGTGTCGATGATGTGTCGCTTCGGGCGTTTCTCTGCACGCACACCCGACCCCGACTCGCGTGGGCCGACGCGACGACGACAATCGCAGCCGGTGGCGCAGCCGCGACGCTTACCGCCGAAGGGGAAACGCGGTTTCGGGACATCCGCGAGCAGGCAGACCAGCTCTTTGCAGGCCTCGACAGTCCTGACTCGGTCCCGACAGGCGCCCGACCACGGGTCTTCGGCGGCTTCTCGTTTACCGCCAGCCGTGGAGACAACAGGCTGAACGGGCGCTGGGAGGGGTATCCGGATGCGGAGTTCGTCCTCCCGGCGGTACAGTTCTCCGTGACTGCAGACGGGGCCTGGGTGACGGCAACCGCAGTCGGCCCGGACGCCCACGAGCGGGCAACGACACGCTTGCGGGACTGGCGCGACCGCTCGGCGGCGCTGCCCGAACTTGCCGTCTCGGGACCGCCCGGTGTCAACGCCCGCGAATACACGCCGAAACAGGAGCGATGGCGCGCGGACGTCGAGTCAGTGACCGGTAGAATCCGGAAAGGCGAGCTCCGGAAAGTCGTGCTCGCGCAGGCGCTGCGGACCGAACTCGACGGGACCCCTGTCCTTCCCGACATGCTCGCGCGCCTCGGCGAGTCGTACCCCGGCTGCCATCGGTTCCTCTTCGAGCCGGCAAACGGCGGTGCGTTCTTCGGCGCGACCCCGGAGCGCCTCGTGTCGGTCAGCGGCGACACGGTCGATACGGAGGCGCTCGCGGGCTCGACAGGCCGCGGTGAGACGACCGCCGAGGACGAGTGGCTCGCCAGCCAGCTTGCAGACAGCGCGAAGGACAACCACGAGCACGACCTCGTCGTCGAGGCGATCAGGAACCAGCTCTCGCCGCTGGTGGAGGAGATAGAGACCGGAACCCGAACAGTCCGGCAGCTCGCGACGGTCCAGCACTTGCGGACGCCAGTCCGGGCGAAACTCACGCAGGACCGTCACGTGCTCGAACTGGTCGAAGCGCTCCATCCAACCCCTGCGGTCGGCGGCATGCCCCCCGGAGCAGCGCTCGAGACGATACAGGAAGCCGAGGCGTTCGACCGCGGGTGGTACGCAGCACCGGTGGGGTGGTTCGACAGGGACGGTGACGGTACCTTCGCAGTGGCGATCCGGTCAGCCATCGCCCGGGAGACGACTGCAACGCTCTTTGCGGGGGCCGGCATTGTCGCGGACAGCGATGCAGACGAGGAGTGGGACGAACTCCAGTTGAAGTACCGACCGGTCCTCGACGAACTCGCATGACAGCACCGAACCGGAACACGCTCTGGGCGGAGGTCTTTGTCGACGAACTCGCCGCCGCGGGCGTCGGCGCAGTCTGTATCGCCCCGGGCAGCCGTTCGACCCCGCTGACTGTCGCGTTTGCGAACCGGGACGACGTTCGCGTCTTCTCGCATCTGGACGAGCGGTCTGCAGCCTTCTTCGCGCTGGGCCGGGGCCGACTGACCGGCCGGCCCACCCCAGTGGTCTGTACGTCCGGGACGGCAGCCGCGAACCTCCATCCGGCGGTACTCGAGGCCAGCGAAAGCCGAGTCCCTCTCGTCTTGCTGACAGCCGACCGACCGCCCGAACTGTGGGAAAGCGGCGCAAACCAGACGACAAACCAGGAGCGGCTGTACGGGGGGGCGGTCCGGTGGTACCGGACGCTCCCCGAACCGGAACCCGAGGACCGGAAGCTCCGGTCGCTGCGGGTGACTGCGGGGCGTGCCGTCGCCGAGGCTACCGGCTGTCCGGCGGGTCCCGTCCATCTGAACGTACCGTTCAGAAAACCCCTGGAACCGGTCCCCGTCGAGGACGACATACCGCCGGAATTCGAGGCCGACGCGTCGCTTGCTGTCGGCGGACGCGACGGCCCGTTTGTCAGCCGAGCGCGCGGCCGGCCCGAGCTTTCCGGGAGCGGTATCGAACGGGTACAGGAGGCTGTCGCTGGGACCGACCGGGGACTCGTCATCTGTGGCCCGGCGAACCGCCCCACACCGTCCCGTGACGCGCTCGCGGCACTCGCCGAGGCAACCGGGTTTCCCGTATTCGCTGACCCGTTGTCCGGCCACCGGTTCGGCCACGAGGACGTGCCGGTCTGTGGAGGCTACGACTCGTATCTGGCTGCACCCGAGGCGGTTCCCACCCCGGAACTCGTGGTCCGCTTCGGGGCCTCACCGACCTCGAAGGAACTGCGGAAGTTCCTGAGCGAGTCTGTGCCCCGACAGTTTCTCGTCGATCCCGCCGGCGGATGGCGCGAAGCGGAGTTCGCCGCCACTGACCTGGTCGAGGCCGACCCGACTGCCTTCGCCGAGCGCCTCGTAGCGGGACTGTCACCGGGCCCAACGGTCTACCGCGACAGGATGCTCGAGGTCGAGCGCCAGTACTGGGACCACGTCGAGACGGCGTGTGCGGCGGAGTTTTTCGAGGGTGCCGTCCTCCGGGCAGTCGTGGACGGCTGTCCCGACCCTGCAACAGTGTTCGTCTCGAATAGCATGCCAGTGCGTGACCTCGACCGGTTCGGTCGGCCCGCCGCGGCTGACCTGACGGTCCTGGGGAACCGCGGAGTGAGTGGTATCGACGGCGTCACCTCGACAGCACTCGGTGCCGGGAGTGCCACCGACGACCCGCTCGTGGCTGTCGTCGGTGACCTCGCGTTCTACCACGATATGAACGGGTTGCTGGCCGTCGAACGCTGTGGGGTCGACGCGACAATCGTTCTCGTGGACAACGACGGGGGTGGGATCTTTCACAAACTTCCCATCGAGGGGTTCGACCCACCGTTCACCGAACAGTTCCGCACACCACACGGTCTCGACCTCTCCCGTGTCGGTGAACTGTACGACATCTCGTTTGTGGACGTCTCGGAGACGGACGCCCTGACAGACTCGGTCGCCTCGAGCACCCGACGGGACGGAACGCAGGTGCTCCACGTCGAGACCGACGCGGAGTCGAGCCACCGATTCCGGGAGACGTTGCACGAGGAGGTCTGTGCCTCTCTCGCCCGCGAGTGATCAGTTGACTCTGCCCGGTCCGGCGAACCGCCACGTGAGCACCGAGAGACCGAACGGGAACGCGACGCCCGCAGTCGCGAGCACGCCGACCGGCGTGAGAAAGCCGACGTCGAACTGGAAAAAAACGAGCGGCGGGACGAACAGTGTCCAGAAGCCGAAGACGCCGACGCCGGCAAGCGGTACGCTCTGGAGAAACGCGACCACGAGGACTGCACACATCGCGACGAAGACGTTCACGAAAAGCGGAAACGTCCCGTGGAGTGCACCGAAAAGCAAGACGGGATAGACGGCGAGAGTGATCGCGAAGACGAGAAGGGTCTGTCGTGTCGAGAAGATACCGCTCCCGGGGAGGCTGTCGTCGCCGCGGCGAACTGCGTAGGAGCCATCAGTGTCCCACGCCCGCCAGGAGTTTTGCCACTGCCTCTCGTCGGTGGACGCCGTCCCGCTCCACTGATCCGACCGGCCGTGCTGCCTGCGCCGTCCGCCTGCGGTGCCCGTTGCTCCACCGCTCTGTGTGCTTGCTGTTCCGGTTGTCGTCGACTCCGCTGTACGCCGTCCCGGCCCGGAACTGGCGGCTGTTCCCGGTTGGCTCGTCGCGGTTTGCCCATCCGAAGTCGAACCCGGTGCGGTGTCGCTGGCCCCGGTTCCGGACGTCGACCCCTCCACGTACGCCGCGTGGCCGAGACGGTCATATCTCGCCCGTTCCGCCTCGTCGGCGAGCGTCTCCTTCGCCGCGATGAGTCGTTTCGTCCGCTCGCTCGCGTCCTCGTCATCGCTGATGTCCGGGTGTGTCTCCTTCAGTTGCGTCCGGTAGGCCCGCTTGATCTCCTCGGGTGTCGCGTCCGACGGGACGCCCAGCAACTCGTAATAACTCTCCTCCATGTGGCGGTCGCTGCTCCCCTCTAGCACGATTAACTATATAACAGATTCGACAGGATAGCAGCCGCCAACAGGGTTAAATGTGTGAACGAGTAACACACTGCCGGAGCCCTGGTACGCGGGGCTTCCGGCGGGAACGACCGTCGCACTGCACTGGTCATTGGCACCGCACTCCGGGCAGCGCGTTCCGGTACTCGCCGGCCGGGAGTACCGGAACATTTTGTGCCGCGTCGGGGCGCGTTACACGTGCGGGTCAGCGATGCGGTTGACTCCCCAACGGGTAGTGAGATTCCGGTGCACGGCCCTGCGAAAGCGTGGTGACATTTACCTGTCTGGGGGCGGTAAGTCGGTGCGATGGCAGGACCCGGAGAGTTGCCGGGAACGCCCGACGCCAAGAGCGACCGGATCGTTGCACACGTCGACATGGACTGTTTTTACGCGGCCTGCGAGCGGTTGCGCGAACCGGCGCTCCGGGGCGAACCAGTCGTCGTCGGGATGGGGTACGAGCCCGGGACCACCTCGGGTGCGGTGGCCACGGCAAGCTACGAGGCGCGCGCGTTTGGCGTCGAGAGTGCCGAGGCGATCGAGACAGCGCTCGAGAAACTTCCCCGGAAAATCGACGCCGCACGGGGGGATGACGGCTCCGTCGAGGCGGCAGGCTTCTACAGACCGGTGGACATGGAGTTTTACGAGTCGATCGCAGCCGACATCCGGGAGCAACTTCACGCTGCTGCCGACGTCGTCCGTGAAGTCAGTATCGACGAAGCGTATCTCGACCTGACAGACCGGTGTACGTGGGGCGAGGACGTCGAGGCGACAGCCAGCGAGCTGAAATCGGAGATCCGGACCAGCGTCGGCGTGACGGCGAGTATCGGGGTCGCCCCGACGATGTCCGCCGCGAAGGTCGCGAGCGACCACGACAAGCCCGACGGGCTGGTCGTCGTCGAACCTGGCGGCGTGCGTTCGTTTCTCGCGCCACTCCCGGTCGAAGACGTTCACGGCGTCGGCCCGGTGACTGCCCGCGACCTCAGGGAACTCTCGATTACGACCGCAGGTGACCTCGCCGCCGCTGACCCGGCGGAGCTCGTCGACCGGTTCGGGGAGCGTGGCCGCCAAATCTACCGGTTTGCACGCGGCGAGGACGACCGCGATGTCGAACCCCGGGGGGAGCCAAAGAGTTTCTCGCGGGAATCAGCCCTCGAAGAAGCCACTGCAGACAGGACGAGAAAGCGAGACTGCCTCCGGCGTCTCGCCGAGGCTGTTGCCGAGCGGGCGGAGCGCAACGGCGTGCTCTACCGGACCATCGGAATCAAGGTCGTGTTGCCGCCGTTCGATATCCGGACCCGCTCGCGCTCGCTTCCGGGGCCCGTCTCGGACCCGTCGCTGGTCGAGGAGGTTGCGCTCGACCTCCTCGGGGAGTTTGCCGACGACAGGGTCCGGAAACTGGGCGTTCGGCTCTCGAAGCTCTCCTTTGGCTCGGAGGAACAACCCTCGCTTGCTGCGTTCGAGGGAGCAAGCGGGGACTCCGATTCGACAACCGAACGGCGTTCGGAGCGGCAGCATGCCGACACCGAGGTGCAGCGATCCCTGACCGAGTTCGAGTGAGACAACGACGAGGCAAGGGTTTTTACCAGCCAATCGCTTTCGTTCAAAGTAGAGATGGCCGCGGATGATCCAACAGATGCCGACGGCGGCGCCACTCTGGAGACGGCAGAGTCGGGGGGAGACGTGCGCGAGCGCCTCGAGAAGGAGGCCGACAGGGCAGTCGACCAGTTTGACGAGAGTGTGGTCGATCTGCTTGCCTGGATTCTCGATACCGAGACGCGGGCCAGAATCTACATCAGCCTCCGCCAGCATCCAAAAAGCACCAGCGAGGAGATCGCGGAGACGACGGGGTTGTATCCCAGTACCGTCCGCGAGGCGCTCGCCGAACTCCACGAGGAGGGGACGGTCACGCGGGACAAGCGTGCAAACGAAGGGGCCGGCAACAACCCCTACGAGTACAGCGCAATCCCGCCCAGCGACCTGGTGTCGGAGATCGTTGACGATATTCAGAATCAGCTCAACACCGTCTTCAATCTCGATTCGTATCTCGACAGGTCCGATAGCTCCGATGCCGATTCCGTGACGATCACGGTCACCGAGGAATCGAACGAACCCTGAGACTGCTGGCCAGGACAGTTCGCACGCATTCGCCACCCCTCCTCCCCTGGGGCCGACACTCTGAATAAACCACAGCCGCAGTACGAACTACGGATTGCAGGGCGGTTCAGTCGTCCCGACCCGCCCGCAGTTCGCGGGTCTCCTCCTCCCAAGTCGAAGCCACTAAACGTCAAGGTGTCGTGGATAGCCGTATGAGAGTAGCGCTGGGTGGGACGTTCGACCCGGTCCACGATGGTCACCGGAAGCTGTTCGAGCGAGCGTTCGAGCTTGGTGACGTGACGGTCGGATTAACCAGTGACGATCTGGCGCCGAAAACGCGGCGCGAGGACCGTGGAATCAGGCCCTACGAGGCCCGCTACGACGTGCTTGACGAGGAACTCCAGAAGTTTGCTGAGGCTGCAGACAGGGACTACACGATCAGGAAACTCAAGGAGCCAACAGGGATCGCCGTCGAGCCGCAGTTCGACGTCCTCATCGTTTCACCGGAGACCAAAACCGGCGGCAAGCGTATCAACGAGATCCGCCGCGAGAAGGGATACGAACCCCTCGACATCGAGGTCGTCGACCACGTCTACGCCGAGGACGGGGAGAAGATTTCCTCGACTCGCATCGTCCAGGGGGAGATCGACGAACACGGAAACCTCACGCCGGACAGCGACGGCCGCCAGTTGCGAAAGACCGGGTAGCTACCAGTCGGGTGCGTCCAGCCCAGCCGCCTCGAGTTGGTCCTTCCACCGTTGTTGAACCGCCAGCCGTGATACCCCGACAGCGTCGGCCACGTCACCCTGCGCACGCTGCTGTCCGGCGACGAGCGCTCCCACGTAGAGCGCGCTCGCCAGCGCGGGTTGTTTCGAGCGCTTGGACTCCGGCACCGTCGAGAGGAAGATGTCGCGTGCAGCCGAGCGCGCTCGCGAGTCCAGTTCGAGGCGGTCCGCCGCGTGTTCGAGGTCGGTCAGCCAGTCGGCGTGTTCGAGTTCGTCACTGGCTCTGTACACGTCTGCAGGTAGCCCCGTCAGCGACATAAGCGTTGGTCCCTGGCAAACGAAGCGTTCATTTGGATGGTGGTGTAAGCGGCTACCGCGCGCGGGTAGCCGAGCCAGGCCAAAGGTGCAGCGCTTAGGACGCTGTCCCGTAGGGGTCCGCCGGTTCAAATCCGGTCCCGCGCACTGAGGAGCGAAGCGACGAAGGAGCAGGCCGGATTTGCGGCCCAGAGGGCGAGCGAAGCGAAGTCCTCGCGGTTCAAATCCGGTCCCGCGCACTCGATCCTTACGCTATCTTGTGGTTTTGCTTTGCCCAACCAGTCATGACAGCCAAACGACACGAACGCTGTACCGTTGAAATCGACGCCGAGCGCACCATCACACTCGCACCCGAAGCGAACGCCGAACAGTTGAACGACCAGCAACTCGCGGACTACCGGGGATACCGACGCGAACTCATCCGCTGGCTACGACGTGAGGGTAAGGACCCGGAAGCGTACGAAGGCTACTCCGATTATACGGTGTACGAGAGCGCGTACCGATGCGCGAGATATGACACGTGGGTATGGGACCACGAAGGCAGGTACACCGTGCCCCCGCGACCCGAGCACGCCACCGAGTACATCGAGAACACCGTCGCGTACCGGGACGTAAGCACCGCCACGAAGGAAAAAATCGAGGAGGCTCTCGCACGGTACCACGGATGGGCTCACCGCGAACACAACGCGGACGAGTGGACGCACGAGCAAATATTCGACTCGTCCGGGGCCGACTCCCCGCGGGACTTTCTAACCCGAGAGGAGCGCCGGAAGCTGCGTGAAGTCGCGCTCCCAACTGGTGACTGGCGGGAAGCATCGATTATACTGACGTGTCTGGATGCAGCGCTCCGCCCGGTCGAAGTCCGACGGGCACGAGTGCAATGGGTGGACGTGGAGAACCAACTCCTCCGCATCCCCCGCGAGGACTCGTCGAAGCCCATATTTAGCACCCTCTCTGACGAACCGACCGGATTTTCGATTGGGATGTGATTCATAACGGCTGGAGCCGCAGTCACGGATGATGTGACTGCGGCGATCGAAGACTTCGGTCCGGGGCCCCTTCCAGTAATCAAAGCCATCAGCGAGGAGCTCGGTATAGTCGAAACTTTGGACGAGGTGCTGACATGAGATAAAGCACAGTATCAACTCTCACCAGGACACCGCCTGCTGGCGTTGATAATGAATATTCTTACTGAAGGGCAGCCGATGTATCGGCTGCCCGAGTTTTTCGATGGAACCGATGTTGGGAACCTGTTCGGCCCTGGAGTCGAACCGGACGACATCAACAATCACGCGTGTGCACGCGCTCTCGACAAGCTCTCAGACGCGGAGCCAAGCACGGTCCTCGGGACCGTGCTGCTGCGCGCTGCTGACGCTGAAAATGTCTCTTATGACGTTCTTCATGCCGACACAACGACGTTCTCGGTTCACGGTCTCTACGAAACCAACTCTGGTAGCGATGATACCCTCGAAATTACGCGAGGGTACAGCACCATTCGTTCTAGTTTAAAACCAGCAGTAATACCAAGCACAAAACCGACAGAAAGAACGGTGATGAACGTCTTAGCGAAGCAATTACGAGGGGAATCATCGAGACAGATGCCAGAAACGAATCAACGATCTGAATCAGCTGATCACGAAACAGCTAGTTACGTTCTAAAAATCTCGTGCACTCGGTGCACGTACTTTTGAGGGAGTTAGAGAGTTCCTTTTCTCCGTCGGATGATCAGCTCTCGTGCCCGTTCAACGTGGTCTGTCTCGGAGCGAACGTAGGCTGTGAGGATCGCTTCGACGATCTCGGAGCGATGGCTCCGAGATCTTCACACTCACTAACTAATGCATCCACTTCTTCGGCCACATCTTCTGCAACGGCGACTCCAGATTTCTCTTTGGCCATCTTGAGACAAGCTTAAAACGGCGTGCACCAAGTGCACGTTGATTTCTGGCGATCATCGGGGAATAGCGCTGTGAGCGCTCTCCGAGGTAGGACTGTTCGAACGCTTCTGACCGAACAGTTCTGGCATATACCAGTAAGACAAGTGCGCTATCGTGCGATTATCCAAGAAATATTACCTACAGTATTAAACTAGAACGAATGCTACCGCTACACAACCGAGAGGTGAGGCTTATACTGCCGGCTGTAAGTTCGTACAGATACTTGCCACCCCCGGGTGGCGAATTCATTCAAAACGGTACAGCCAGCAGTATCAGGAAACGCTACGCCTCCCCTGTCAATCCGTATCTGAGCACCGACGCCAGCCCCGACGGTTCTCCGCAATTACGCCCGTCCGCTGCGACTGTCACCACGCCGGGATCCGGTTCCGAAACTATCCTGTCCCCGTGCCGTGGTCGCGCCGGATGAGATCCGAGCGGGGGGGACTCTCGGCGAACAGCTACGACTGTCGGTGGGCGACCACCGCATAGAAGGGGTCACGACCGGGCTGCTCGGCGACGACCGACTGGTCCTCGAACGCTCTAGTAGACTCGACGTACCGACGCACCAGCGCTGCCCGGTCGTCCATCGACGACTCGCGCCAGACACGCACTGCTTTCGTGGGAAACATGCGGTTTGAAAAACTCACGATGAGGACACCGTCGGGCGCGAGAACGCGGGCGAACTCCGCGAACACGTCGGTAGGGTACTGGAGATACTGCACCGAGACGGCACACAGGACAGCGTCGAACGATTCCGTTTCCAGTGGGAGGGTCTGCTCGTCGTTGAAGTTCTGGACGAACCACTCGTCGAGGCGCTCGTTCGCGGCCAGTTCCTCGGCGTTCATCCCGTGACCCACTACCTCACCGAGTGAAAGCGGCGGAAGATGCGACACGTGACTGCTCATCGCATCGAAGACCCGGTCACCCGGGGACAGCTCCTGCGCGTAGAGGTCGGTCAACCGGTCACAGAAAGCGTCGTCGACGTGGGTCACGAGACGCGGTCGGCTGTAGAACTGCTCGTCGTCCCGGCTGTCGACTTTCCGGCGCTCGCGGTCGGACAGACCTGCCATACCAGCACGTGGGGCTGGAGACGCCTGATACTGTCGGCTCCCCCTGTCGCCGGGCCGGTACCGCCGGTTCTCGGGGCTCTGATACGGACTACTGTGCTCGCCTCACCCCGGGCCGTCACAAATTGTCAGTTTCAGCTGCTGAGACGACGATATTTCTCGAACCGCTCGAACATAATCACAGCAGTCCGTAGGAAACGGCTTCCAGCACGCCCTACAGTGCGTTCACTCCCTGGTGGCGAACACGAACTCCGTGCTGCTGCCCAGCGGGTCGTCTGCCGTCTCGGTCTGGAGGTCAGTAAAGCCCGCAGCCTGCAACTGGTCGAGCGTGCGTTCCCGGCCCGGGGTCGAGAAGAACATCTTCCCGCCCATCCATCCGCGCCGCACAGTCTCGAACCGTCCACCGGGGAGCGTCATCAGGACGCGTCCACCGGGGTGCAGGACGCGAGCGAACTCCCGGTAGACTGCCGGATGACGCTCCCGCGGCACGTGAAAGACGGCGTGGTAGGCCGTGATCCCGTCGACGGAACTGTCCACGACGGGAAGTGCAGCCATATCCCCCTGGAGGAGGGCCGAGTCGGGCACCGTCCCGGCTGCAAGTTGCAGTGCTCGTCGGGAGATGTCGACGCCAAGGCTCCCTGCGGGGAGATTCGCGAGTGTCCGTGCACCGTCGCTGGGACCGATGTCGAGCACGACCGGGTCCGCCGGAAGCCCGGCCAGCAAGTCGTCGATGAGGGCTGCATCGGAGCCGTCCGGATCCCGACGGTCGGCGTATCTCTCCGAGAGAGCGTCCCACTGTCTTCGGATCTCGTCTCTTTCCATCGCGTGTGACCGATTTCCACTTGTGACTACACCGGTGTCAATCCTCCGCTACACTGACCACTGTGAACCGGCCACAGCAACCGGTCCCGCCACAGCGATAGTCAAACAGAGCACCGGAGAGCTACGACGACCCGGACACGGGCGTGACTCCTGGTTCGCTGCTGAGAGACGCTCCCCCAGGAATCCCTCGTGTTTGACGACTCCGAGATCACTCCGTAGGTGGTCTGACAGGCGGGACGCGGACCGTCTGGGGCGTGTGGCGGACAGTTCAGCCGCCGTGTCGCCCTGCGTGGCGGCTTCTTCAGGTCCCCTGTATCTCGACGGAACAGGTCCCACGGGTCCACAGGCCGTGATAGTTGATCTGTGTAGCTCGACCGCCCTGTGGTGACTTGTCGGCTCGAAGCGTGACGCCCGAGAGACGCTACCTTCCCCACATTCGACCGCTCTGTCGCGGACCCGGACTGTCGGCATATCTGCCGTTGGGACAGGAGTGAGAGACATCCTCGAGTGAGATATTTATTCTAGACCGCTCGACAAAGGACAGAGCGATGAACCACGACCGAATCCACGCCCGAAAGCCCTCACAGGATACCGAGCGGTGGTCGACGGGTGAAATAGAGTCCCTGGAGAGACGGGATGGCCACTGTGTCGTCACAGTCCGAACCGAGACCGACGGGACAGACCGGGTCGAACTCGTCGTCACGTTTGCTGTCCGGGACCTCTTCGTGAGCAGATTGGATATCGACGAAGACGAGTCGCCAGTCGGTCAGCAGATCTGGTATCGTAAACGGGGTAACTGAGCGTATCGGAAACTGGACAACCGACGTAGCCGGCGGCTTCCCGGTGGTCTGTGAACGGTGTCTCTCACCGGCACGGATCAAAAGTTGCGCCCGCCACTGACACCGCTACTCCTCTTTGTCCTCTGGTAACCGGGCATTGCCGTCGACAAATTTGTCACAAGATATTCGCTACCCCGGGGTGGCGAATTCTTTCAAAATGTTACAGCCGACAGTATCAGACGTGATTCAGTTAAGATCTGCTCTCACAGAATGCAAGCATCGCGGCCTGCACTCCCGGAGATTGTCTCGTGGCGTGTAACGAAGTCACGTCCGAGTGGTCCATACTTATTTTATTCAGGACGGTGAAGATGCCGGTTGGCTATGCAAAACCATTATGATTACATCGTGGTCGGAGCCGGGTCCGCCGGCTGCATCCTGGCTGACCGGCTGACCGAAGACGACAGAAACGACGTCCTCCTGCTGGAGGCCGGTGGGCCGGATGACAAGGAGGAAATCAAGACGCCGATGGCATTTGGGGGGCTGTTGAAGACGGACGTCGACTGGAACTACATGTCCACCCCGCAACAGCAGTTGAAAGGCCGCCAGGCGTACCATCCCCGCGGGAAGGTGATCGGCGGGTCGAGCTCGCTCAACGCGATGATATATTTCCGCGGCCACCCGTGGGATTACGACCACTGGGCGGAGCTCGGCAACGAGGGCTGGTCGTTCGATGAGATGCTGCCATACTTCAAGAAGGCGGAGGACTTCGCCGGCGGGGAGTCGGAGTATCGGAACACGGGGGGAAAGCTGCATATCAAGAAGCAACCGAACACCACGGGACTCTCTGAACACCTTCTCGAAGCGGCACAGGAAGTCGGGTACGAGTGGAACGACGACCTCAACGCCGGGGAGATGGAAGGGATCGGACAGACGCAGGTCAACATCAAGGACGGGCAGCGACACAGTACGGCGGATGCGTACCTCCGCCCGGCCCTGTCGCGGCACAATCTCGAGGCCGAGACCGGCGCCCGCGTGACCTCACTTCGGTTCGACGGCGAACAGGTCGTCGGCGTCACCCTCGAACAGGACGGACAGGAGTACGAGGTGGATGCAAACGAGGAAGTAATCCTCTCGGGAGGCGTGTTCGGCTCCCCCCATCTGCTGTTGCTGTCCGGCGTTGGACATTCCGCCCAACTGCAAGAACACGACATCGACGTGGTCACGCACCTTCCTGGCGTGGGAAAGAACCTTCAGGACCACCTGATGGGAGTCCTCACCTACGAGTCGGCACAATCCTTCGAGTTGCCACCCTCGGAGCATATGACACAGAATATCGCATTCGAGCGCGATGACCCCGACAACCCGACACCTGACCTGGTCATCTTCCTGATCAATGCCCTGTTCATGAACCACGGGTTCGACAACCCGGAAGGGACGCAAGGATACACCATCGCGTTCCACATGACCTACCCGGAGAGTGAGGGCGAACTCACACTCCGGAGTGCGGATCCCCTCGACGAGCCCCGTATCGACTTCAAGTATCTGAGCGACAGCCGGGACCTCGACCGACTCGTGCAGGGACTGAAGCGAGCGCGGGAGATCGGCGAGGCCGACCCACTCGACGAGTACCGGGGCGAAGAGCTGTGGCCGGGCGAGGACGTCCAGACCGACGAGGAAATCGCCGACTACCTCCGCGAGACTACCCAGACCGGGTACCACCCTATCGGGACCTGCAAGATGGGCACTGATGACATGGCCGTCGTGGACAACCGGCTCCGCGTGAAAGGGGTCCACGGGCTTCGCGTGGTCGACGCCTCCGTCATGCCGTACATCTCGGTGGCCAACACCCAGGGAGCGGTCATCGGAGTCGCCGAACGGGCGGCGGACATGATCAAAGAAGACGCCTGATTTCCCGTCGCCCGTTCGCTGGGTCGTGATGGTGTATTCGACGGAACTACCTGGCTTGTGTTTCCCCGTCGGTCTCTCGCGAGTTCTCGGCGTCGAGCAGGTCACAGGTGTTGCTGCGGCTTGCGCGTCAGGGACTTCGTTGCGAGCGTCCTCGGCTGGGGCTCGAACTCGGTAGAATCAGCCGTCGGCGCGCCTGCCGAACTCCTCGGGAAGTGAGCGGTTCTCGTGGCCGGCTGCAACGACAGCGCGTTTCCTCTTGCTGTGACGCGATACACGAGCTGTCGGACAGCACGGGTGTCCCGCTCGGACTGCGTCTCGGGAGAGGGGTTCGTGTGGCTCTGTCACCTTCCGGGAATATGAAGAGAAAGCCTCGCGCTTCAGCGCGGGGAGGAAATCAAAGTGTTCGTGAGGGTACCGATGCTCTCGTAGGTTATCTCGATATCGTCACCGGGTTCGACGAGCCCCGGGTTCGCCGGGCTGCCGAACGCGATGACGTCGCCGGGCCGGAAGGTAAACCGCTCGGAAAGGTACGACACGACCTCGGTGACGTCAAAGAGCATCTGAGCCGTGTTCGCACGCTGTCGTCGCTCGCCGTTGATATCGGTAGTCATGTCGATGGTAGCCGGATCGAGATCAGTCTCGATCCACGGGCCCAGTGGGGCGGAGCCGTCGAACGCCTTTCGGGCTGTCCGACCCTGCTGGTCGAGTGCGTCGACGTCGTTGAGAATCGTGTAGCCACGAACGACGTCGGACACGTTCTCCGGCGCGATCTGACGGCTTCGTTCACCGATGACTGCCGCCAGCTCACCCGCATAGGTGAGTTCTTCGGCGAATGCGGGATAGCGAATCGGCTGTTCGTGTGCGACCACCGACGTTGACGGCTTGATGAAGAAGTCCGGTTCGGCTGGACGCTCGTAGTCCATCTGGTCGAGGGTGTCGGCGTAGTTCCGCCCGACACAGTACAGTGCTGTTGGCTCACAGGGCGGGAGCAGCCGACCGTCGATTCCGACTTCGTACGTTCCATCGTCGGCATAAATAGTCCCGTCGTCGTAGCGCCCTGCGACGGGGCCGTTGGGCGTCAAGATGCGGGCAAGTCGCATACGCGGCGTTTTCGGTCCGGTGGCAAAGAAGTACCGAAGCGAGCACCACGGGACGCCCAGCCCCGGCAGTGCGTACCCGGGCTCTTCACGTGTGGAACGTCGCTCGTCTACGCCGTACCCCCGGCACTGCCGGTGTGAGCGCACTCGCGGAGACAGGCGGGTCTGGCGTTTCACGGCTATCGGGAGAGCCGACGGTATTCCGCGACACCGCTGCGATGGAGCGTTATTCCGTTTCGCTCGCGCTGTGGATACCCGTCGTCTCTCGAGAGGTACCAGCGGAAACCGGGAGTCGATGCGCTCTGTGGGTCGCTCATGGGGACCGAACCGGAACGGCCCACAGCTGGCCAACAATTTTTGAGAGAGCAGGGTGTATTCGGTCGTGACCGATGAACACTCACAGGAATGGCCGAAGCAAAACGCCGAGGGGGGAGTAGCCGGGATGTCGTTCGAAACCATCGAGGCCGACGACGCCAGGCCGAGCGACCTCGTCGGCGCTGCGGTCCAGCGGCGCGAGGATCCACATCTCATCACGGGAGAGGCCGAGTACACCGACGATATCCAGTATCCGGACGGGGCCTACCTGGCGCTGTTCCGAAGCCAGTACGGCCATGCCCGGATCGATGCGGTCGACACGAGCGGCGCCGAAGCCATCGATGGCGTCCTGACCGCCATCCACTGGGCAGACATCGAGGCGTCCGACTCCCCGGGATACATGCGAACCGATGATCCAGCGGGCGGCTCGGTGGAGGGAGGTTCCGAGACCGGTCCCACCGTCCCGGACCACCCGCTGCTTGCCGACGGGAAAGTCACCTACCAGGGCCAGGCTGTCGCGGCTGTTGTCGCAGAGGACCGACAGACTGCCCACGCTGCGCTCGATGCAATCGATGTTGAGTACGAACGACTCGACGTCGTTGTAGACCCCCAGGAGGCGCTCTCTACGGGCGCGCCGACGGTACACGACGATGTTTCGGGGAACCTTGCTTTCGAGTGGGACACCGGCGACGAGGGCGCCGCCGCAACAGCACTCGAAAGAGCAGACAACGTCGTCGAATTCGACTTCGAGATCAATCGAGTGATCCCGACGGCGATGGAACCACGGGCCGCGGTCGCGCGCTACCGACAGTCTGACGACGAACTGGCCGTCGAAATGTCGACACAGAACCCCCACCAGGTCCAGGCCGATCTCGCCAGAACGCTCGGTATCCCGGACCACCGGATCCGGGTCCGACCCCCGGACGTCGGCGGCGGGTTCGGCGCGAAGCTGTTCCCGTACACCGGCCACCTGCTGGCCGGCTGGTGTGCCGTGCAGCTCGAACGCCCGGTGAAATGGGTCGCCAGTCGGACCGGTGACTTCCAGTCGATGGTTCACGCCCGCCACCACATCGTCGACGTGAAAGCAGCCGTCGACGACGACGGCACGCTCCGCGGCTTCCACGCCGATACGACCGTTCCTGTCGGCGGGTTTCTGGTCCCCGGCGGGTCACTCGTCCCGACGAATCTCGGCGTCATGGCGAACGGACAGTACGCCGTCGACGGGGCCTACGTCCACACGACGGGAACGTTCACCAACACCGCGCCGACCTCGGCGTATCGCGGCGCCGGCCGCCCGGAGGCGACCTACTTCATCGAGCGGTTAGCCAACATCGTGTCACGGGAACTCGATATGGATCCTGTGGCGTTCCGCCGGCAGAACTTCGTCCCGGCGGACGCGTTCCCCTACGAGTCGGGGCTCGGGCGCACCTACGACAGCGGCGACTACGAGAAGACGCTCGACCGGGCACTCGAGATGGTCGACTACGAGCGCTTCCGGGAGCGTCAGGAACAGGCCCGCAAAGAGGGGCGGTACCTCGGTGTCGGGCTGTCGTGTTACGTCGAGGCCTGCGGTGCCGCTCCCGGAATGCCCGAAAGCGGCGTCGTGCAGGTCAAGCCGTCCGGTCGGGTTATCGTGAAGACCGGGACCGCCGAGATCGGCACCGGGCACCGGACCGGCTACACCCAGATCGTCGCAAACACGCTGGGTGTGCCCTTCGAGGACATCACAGTCCAGGAAGGTGACACTGCGGACGTCCCACAGGGGCACGGAACCGGCGGGAGTCGGGCGATGGCTGTCGGCGGCAGTGCGCTGAGACAGAGTGCGGAGGACGTCCTCGAGAAAGCCCGGCGGATCGCGGGACACCAGCTGGAAGTCGCGGAGGCCGACCTCGAGTACGAGGAGGGTGAGTTCCGGGTGGCAGGTGCTCCCGACCGGTCAGTGAGCTTTGCGGAGGTCGCTACGACCGCCCACTACGAATCCGAGTCGCTCCCCGAGGGGATGGAGCTGGGTCTGGAGTCGACAACCTACTTCGAACCCCCCAGCTACACGTTCCCGTTCGGAACGCACGTCGCGGTCGTCGAGGTTGCCCCGGATTCGGGCGAGATCAGGTTCGAGCGATACGTCGCCGTCGACGATGTTGGCACCCAGATCAATCCCACGATCGTCGAAGGACAGATCCACGGCGGCGTCGCACAGGGCATAGGCCAGGCCCTCTACGAGGAGGCAATCTACGACGACCAGGGGACTCTCGTGACGGGCTCGTTCCAGGACTACGCGGTCCCGAAAGCCATGCACATCCCCGACATCGAGTGGGACTCGACAGTGACGCAATCCCCGCACAACCCGCTGGGTGTGAAGGGTGTCGGCGAGGCGGGCGCCATCGCTGCCCCGCCAGCAGTCGTCAACGCCGTTGTCGACGCCCTGGAACCGTTCGGCGTGGGCGCCATGGATATGCCGCTTTCATCCCAGCGAGTCTGGAACGCGATCCATGACGCGAAATAATCCGGGCGACCAGCAGCGCTGTCGCGCCTGTCCGTGGACGCCCCATGAGGCCAAACTGACCGGAGCTGGCTGTGCTGGATCCCTGAATACTGCCTCGACAAGCCCCCGGACAACACGGGTTGACGCCGGCACCAGCGACCGATGGCTCAAAGGGGTAACAGTCCGTGACTACGTGCATGCGGACGCTCACTGTCGTCACGTACAACGTCCATCACGCAGCACTGGACGAGAGAGGTCGCAGCTGGGACCGGCGGCGAGTTCCCGTCGTGCGTCGGCTCCGCGAGGCCAAGCCGGATATCATCTGTGTCCAGGAATGTGCGGGCCAGCAACACGTCGAACTTGCCGCAGAACTCTCCGGGTACGAGTGGGTCTGTGTCGCCGACTCGCCCGGATCCGGCGAGCACAATCCGATCGGCTACAGTTCTGACCTTCGGTTGCTCGACGCCGATACAACCTGGCTCTCGGAGTCGGGACAGCCCGGGAGCGTCGGGTGGGATAGCGGGTACCCGCGTGTCGTGTCCGAGGCACAGTTCAGCCACCAGCCGACCGGGCTGGAGTTCGGGGTGTACAACACTCACTTCGATCATCTCGGGACTCGGGCTCGACACATGAGTGCAAAGCGGGTTCGCGAGTGCGTCGACTCCCTGCCGGGTGAGCGACCAGCTATCGTCGCCGGGGATTTCAACGCCGAGCCGGGTACCGTTGCTTACGAACAGCTAGTGAGCAACGAGTACGACCGCACGCTCCTGGATGCGCGCACGGTCGCCGCCGGGACGGCTGGCCCGGAGACAACATTCACAGATTTCAGTACCCTCGAACCGGACCGCGAGGTCGATCACGTCTTTCTCACACCAGCCTTCGAGGTCGAGTCGTACACTGTCGACGCGACCAGAGTTCGGGGCCAGTTCCCGTCGGATCACCTGCCCGTCGTTATGGAGTGTGCGTACGAGTGTGACTGATACTGCCGGCTGTGCCGATTTGAACGGATTCGACACTCCGGGGTGTCGAATATTTTGACGAACGTACAGCCGGCAGTATGAGAAGGCCAGCGAACCCCTCGAGGCGCTGTGACCCAGGGCCCGGTTCGCACGCCACCCGTCCGGAAATCTCACGCTCCCGGCGTCGGTGCGGAGCGGTGCGATCCACACGTGGATCCGGAACGGTTTGCCCTGTCCGATCGCCCGAGTGCCAGTGACGGACGTTACATGGCCGTCTGACGGCGTTGTCGATCCAGCCGGCCCATCGTACTCGCGGGAAGCAGTTCGCGACCGTGGTCGTCGAACTTCTCGTGGCGCTCGGTGTACATATCCGTGTCGAAGACATTGCACATTTCGCCGGGGGAACTGACAGTTCGCTCACCGTCGGAACCGTTCTCCGAATGGAGCTGTGTCGAAACTGGCTCTACTCTTTCCCGCTGTTGCGGTCGTCGAGGTCGAGACTGCGGAAAGCACCGAACCGGGCGCCTGCCCGTCAGAACAGTTCGAGGAGTGCGTGGCCGCTCGGTGCCCAGACGGCGAGCGTCGTCAGGTAGAGCGCGAGGAGTTGCTTCGCACGCTCCGGGCGGAGCATCGTGTCGTCGACCTGCGCGTCGCCCTCCGCCCGGCGCTGCTTGAATGGCCAGCTGAACAGCCACGTGCCGACGAACCCGAGGTCCCAGCGCTGGCGAACTCCCGGGCTGTGGCGGCTGTGCTGACGGCCTCCATATCAGGGCGAGTGTGACGGAAAATCTCCCAGAGAGGGCTGAACTCTTCGTCCACCGGACGCAAAAGAAGCCAAACAATCGACTACTGATACTGTCGGCTGTAACATTTTGAAGGAATTCGACACCCCGGGGTGTCGAATATCTTTACGCACTTACAGCCGACAGTATGAGCAGCAATAGTCACCAGTAGTTGCAGGGACGGAGCACTTTTGTTTCTGAAGGTTGGGAATTGGACTATGGTCGAAGGGGCAGAAGAGACGACAGAAACGACCATACCCGCGGAGTTCGAGGACCTCTTCGAACGGAAGTCGTTCGCGGTTATCGGTACAACGCTGCCGAACGGCGCGATGCATATGACGGTGGTGTGGATCGACTACGATGGGTCGCATCTGCTCGTGAACTCCGCTGTGGGGCGGCGAAAAGTAAAGAACGCTAGACACAATCCGGATGTCGGTCTTGCGGTTCTTGACCCGGAGACCCCCTACCGGTACCTGTGGATCGCCGGAACCGTCACAGACATTGTCGAGGACGGTGCTGAATCACACGCGCATAGCCTGGCACGGCGTTACCTTGGTGTCGACGAGTACCCCTATCTCGAGCAGGACCCGGCGCGGATCATGATAAAAATACGTCCGGATATCTGCCACCTCACTTTCGACACCCGCAGATCTTCGATCAATCAATTTTCCGTCTGTCGATTA
>JAZKTU010000021.1:0-28762 GCA_036625385.1 Halovenus sp.
CACCCGCCCGAGCAGTTCGAGGACGCCCACTACTACGACGAGTTCGAGCGGTGGGGCGAACACGTCCTCGAGGGGTCATGGGAGGCGGAGATCGTCGACGAACTGGAGCCAAACGGGGAGGACCTCGTCGTCGTCAAGCACACCTACGACGCGTTCTACCGGACCGAACTCGAAGGGTGGCTCGACGCCCACAACATCGACAACCTCGTGTTCGGCGGAACGCTCGCGAACGTCTGTGTGCTCCACACCTCGGGGAGCGCCGGCCTCCGGGACTACCGGCCGCTGCTCGTCGAGGATGCAATCGGGTACATCGAGGAGGGCGACCGCGAGTACGCGCTCGACCACGCCGGATGGCTGTACGGCGATGTGACGACGTTCGACGAACTCGCCTTCGAGTGAGGCGGCCGGGCGCTACGCCCGCTGTGAGCAGGCGACCCGAACCCGGATGTCGTCGCCGACAGACACGCCGAGTTCCTCGCCGACGAGTTTGATACCGAAAGAGTCGCGGGCACAGAACAGCGCGAGACCGGTCACGGGGTCGCCGTTCGCCGTGACCGTGCAGTCGTGCCAGGCGACGTCGCGACCGGCAACGGTGCCGACGACCGTTCCCGCGACAGTGGCCAGGTCGCCGCCGGCCAGGAGTCCGCCGGTCTCGTAGTGTGGGAACCCGCCGTCGAGGACGCCGTCGCCGCTTTCGAGTCCAACGAACTGCTCGCCCGGTGCCGGATGTGCCGGGGCATCCAGTCGCGCCCACGTCTCGCCCGTTGCCCGCACCGTGCCGGTGCCGTCCCACGCGAGACCGGTGACGTCGACAGCAACCTCGACCGGAAGCGACCCCGCCGCACGGTACGGGTTCCGGTCGTATGTCCGAAAGCCCAGGTGGATATGGTTTGGCACCCACGGCGCGAAGAACCCGGCGCGAACGAGCCCGCCGAGGTCGTCGCCGACGGCGACGGTGTCACCGGGGTCGACAGCCGGGTCGACGTGGAGCAGGCGCGCGACGCGGCCCCCGGTATCGACGAGAATGAGGTGATCGCGGTCGGCGGCGTACGGTTTCGGCGGCGCGTCGACGGACCGGATGTCGAGCACCTCGCCAGCAACCGGCGAGGGCGCCCGATTGCCGTCAGGATACAGGTCGATGGCACAACCACTGTCGTGGGCGACAAACGGCGAGTTGTAGAGCGTAAACTGGCGGTACCGGAAGAGGACGTCCGACCCGATGGTCACTGCCATCGGCACACCCTTTGCCGGCAACAGTATAGGCGCGTCGGTGTCGGGGCGGTCAGGGCGCTGACCAATTCTCACGGAGCAGGCCATACCAGAGCATATCGTGGTACTCGCCCCGGAACCACGCGGCCTGGCGCAGGGTTCCCTCGTGCTCGAACCCCAGTGACTCTACCAGCCCGACCGAGGCCTCGTTGAAGCTCCCGACGCGGGCGCCCAGTCGTCGCAGGTTCCGGTCCTCGAAGGCGTACTGGACCAGTCGGGCAACGGCATCGGAGCCGTACCCCTGTCCCTGGTGTTCGGGGGCGAGCCAGTAGGCGAGTTCCGCGGCCCGCGACCTGACCGTCTCGTCCGGGCCGTGCTGGGACCCCGTCAGGGAGACGAGCCCCAGCGGTTCCTCTCCGTCACAGACGAGAAAGTGCACGTCCTCGGAACACGAAATCGTATTCTCGAAAAACGCCGTCACCTGTTCGGCGTTCATCGGGTCGACGTCGAGCGCGGACCGCCAGACGTGGGCGTCGTTCATCGCGCGGTGGAGGAACGCCGCGTCCTCGCGTTCGACCGGTCGAAGCGTGACCGTGTCACCGTGTAGAAAGACCGGACCGGGCATACCGTGTCCGGGCAGTGCCGGGGATATGTTTCTTTTGCCGAACGCGCGGGTCGACGTTTATATCCGAAGCCACAGGAAACACCGCCGTGCTTTGAGCACGTGCCGCCACGCGGGACGCGACCGCGTGACACGTCGCGTGGCGGGCAGTCAGTGTCACCAGTTCGCCAACCCGAGCGGCGTGAGAATAGAAGGGTGCTCCGGCAGCTTCAGGCTCCCGTCTGCGGGTCGGGAGAGTTTAGCCACCCGAGCCCCTACCGCGTGCCATGTTGATCCTCCAGGGGCGGGCCGACACGGCGGAGGGGGACCGGAGAGTCACCCGGGATCTGGTCGAGCGGGCTGCCGAAACTGAGACGCCAGCGCTACGGGTCTGGCGGCCCCCCGGACAGGTCGCGTTCGGCCGCCGTGACAGCAACCGCGGAGGGTACGAACAGGCAGTCGAACACGCCCGCGAGGCGGGGCTCACGGTGATCGAGCGTGCCGTCGGCGGTCACGCCGTGGTCTTCACGGGAACGACAGTGGCGTTCGCCCGGGCGGAACCGGTCGACGACGCCCGGACGGGGATCCAGGAGCGCTACAACCGGACGACAGCCGCAGTCGAAAACGCGCTCGGCGACCTCGGCGTCACCGTATGGGAGGGAGAGCCCGAAGGATCGTTCTGTCCGGGGACACACTCGCTGTCGGCGTCGGGCAAGATTGTCGGCCTCGCACAGCGGGTCAAGCACGACGTGGCGACGGTCGCTGGGATCGTCGTCGTCCGCGACCACGAGCGCATCGCGGCGGTCCTCGACCCCGTCTACGACAGCCTATCCATCACCTTCGACAGCGATGCAGTCGGCAGCGTCGCCCGAGCGGGCGGTGAGGCTGACCCCGGGACCGTGATCACGCGGCTGACAGACCGGCTGGCAGGCGAGCCACGGACGGTCGAGACGGTCGGGCAGTAGGGACCCCGGCAGGACCGGACTGGACGGGTTGGGCGCGACTGCCCCGGCGTGGAGACAGTAGCAGGGCGGTTTGGACGGGAAAACCATCTGTGATGGTGGGGGCGGAAGCGTCCGATCCGGGGGAGGAGTGCCGCAGTTCCGCCTGCGAAGAGGGCCGGACGGCTTGTAGTGGCTGTTGGGACTCTTTACGGCCGTGGCGGGACAAAACGCGGGCGTCACGGTCCGAAACACGAAAATACGCATCCCGTCGCGAGAATAATCGCAACAACCACTATCACTCGTCGGCGGCGAACTGGTGGCCACAGTCCGGACAGGTGACCTCGTCGTGGCGCAGGGCGGCGCTTTGCTCGCGGACGTCACGCATCACCTCGGAGATGCGGTCCTCGGCCTCAAGTTCCTCCTCGACGGAGAGGTCGACTCCTTCGACCTCGAGCAGGAACTTCGCCACCTCCGTTGCCTCGTACATCACGTCGTCCAGTTCTTCGGCGGTAAAGAAGTCACACATCGCGCCGTACAGAAACGTGGCGCCCGCCTTCCGGACCTTCTCCTCGAAGGAGGCCCTGGCCTGGTTGACCGCCTGCGGGGAGTACGTATCGGTCATGAAGGGGACGAGATGCGGGAGGTTCTCCCCGATCTTGGTCATCTCGACGCCCGTCTCGGTCCGAAAATCGGCACAGAGCCGGGCGATTGCCCACTCCCGGGCCGTGATGTAGGTCCGCTCGCGGAGGAAGTCGTTTGCCCGGTCGTAGGTGCCGCCGTCGATTTTCGTGAAGCGGTCGTACGTCCGAACGTCCGCGGGGATCTCGGCGGTTCCGTCTCCGTCGTCCCCGCCGCCCGCGTCGACGGCAGTCGGCCCATCACCGTCGTGTCGTTCGCGTTCGCCCCCGGTCTCGCCCTGTGTCGGCTCCGTGTCGTCTGCCATACCGCATGCTGGGGCTGGCGGGTGAAAAAGGATATCGCCGCCGGCGCAGTACTCCCGGGATGGCTACCCGTCCATCCCGCCGGTCGCGTCCCGGTACTCCCGAACGATGGTGTCACCGCTCGAGGTACCGATTCGCTCCGCGCCAGCGTCGAACATCCGCTTTGCGTCCGCCCAGGAACCGATCCCGCCGCTGGCTTTCACTGGCAGATACTCGCTCATCAGCGAGACGTCCTCGACGGTCGCCCCGCCTTCGCTGAAGCCCGTGGCGGTCTTGACGAACGAGGCATCGGCGTCGGCGGCGGCCTCGCACACGCTGTGCAAGGTCCCCTCGTCCAGCAGGGGCGCTTCGACGATGACTTTCACCGGGATCGGCACCGACGCGACGAGTTCGGCGAGTACCTCGCGAACGGTCTCGATCTCGTCCGCGAGCGCCCGCCCGACGTTACAGACGACGTCGATCTCGGCCACGCCGTCGTTCCACGCCCGGGCCGCCTCCTCGCACAGGACTGTCCCGGTATGCTGGCCGTGGGGGAACCCGACAACGGTTGTTACGTCCACCGCCGGCGCGTACGCGACAGCATCGGCGGCATAACACGGCGGGAGACACGCGCGCATGCCCAGTTCCCTCGCGGCATCGAGGACGGCTTTCACGTCGGACCACGTCGTCGTCGGCCCCAGTACCGTGTGTTCGATGCGTACTGGAACGCCCTCCATACTAGGTCCAGACGTGCCGGAGGCTTAGCCCTGCCGACCGTAATATTTTTGACACTCCGGTTTAACGAACGCGTTATGGCAGAGCTATTTACGGGATTTGTCGTGCCGCCGGTGTTGCAGTCCGTGACGCTGGTCGTCGGGACGGTGATCGTTGGGGCACTTCTGTACGCGATCCGTCCGCCCATCACACAGCGGATCGTTCTCTCCTTCGTGCCGTGGATGGTCGCCGGATCGGCACTGCACGTCTTCTACCAGCTCGGCGAAACGTTCGACCCGGTCTATCCCCCAGCGCTCGCGCCATACTTCTCCGCGCCAGCAGTGTATCTGACGACGTTCGTCGGGATGGGGACGGTTTGGGTCGTCGCGGCGACTATCGTGCCCAGCGCGAGGCGGGAGCGCCGGATCGCACGGTACGTCCTCACGATCGGGGTCGGGATCATGCTGACGCTGGTGGGGTTGCTGGGCTGGCAGGGCCTCACCGCCGACCCGCTGACGTTCCAGCCCATCATGCCGGTGCTCGGCCTCATTGTCACGCTCGCTGCGACGTTCGTCGTCTACGTCGCGCTCGGAGCGTGGCGGACCTACATCATCGCTGACGCGCGATACGTCGGGGCGCTCGTGCTCTTTGCCCATCTGTTCGACGCCATCACGACGACGATCGGCGTCGACCTCATGGGTGCGGGGGAGCGGTCGGTCGTTCCCCGACGCATCATGGAGTTTGCCGCCGGCCTCCCGACAGCCGAAACCCTCGGGACTGGCTGGCTGTTCATCCTCGTGAAACTCGTCCTCGCGATCGCGATCGTCTCCCTCTTCGCCGACTACGTCCGGAGGAGCCCGACCGAAGGCAACCTCCTGTTTGCCTTCGTCGCCGTCGTCGGCCTCGGGCCCGCGATAAACAACTTCTTGCTGTTCGCGCTCGGCGTCGGCGCAGAGGCGCCCGACTTCCTCGCCGTGTGACGCTGCGCTTTTAGTACCGTCGGCCAAACGGGCGCTATGGCGAACCAACCGCATCTGCTCGTCGCCGAGGGAGACCTGGCAGATATCGCGCTCGTTCCCGGTGATCCGGGACGGGTCGACCGCATCGCCGCACAGTGCGAAGCCGTCAAAACAGTCGCCCAGAACCGCGAGTACAAACTCGTCAACGCCGTCTACGAGGGGCGTGAACTCTCGCTTTGCTCGACCGGCATCGGCGCGCCGTCGGCAGCCATCGCGGCGGAGGAACTCCACGCGGTGGGCGTCGAGACGCTCATCCGTGTCGGCACCTGTGGCGCGCTCCAGCACGGGCTCGATATCGGCGACATGGTCGTCGCGACCGGCGCGGCAAAGGACGAAGGGACGACGAAACGGTACGAGGCTGCCACGGTCCCGGCAGTTCCCGACTACGATGTGCTCGATACCCTGGTCGACGTCGCGGAACGTCGGGAGGAACGGGTCCACGTCGGTCCGATCGCGACTGACGACGCATTCTACGCCGAAACCGAAGAGTACGTGACCGAGTGGGAGGCTGCTGGGTTGCTTGCCGTCGAAATGGAGGCTGCTGCGCTGTTCTCTCTCGCCCGGCGGAAAGGCATGCGCGCCGGCGCGATCTGTACCGTCGACGGAAACCTCGTCGAGGGGACACAGAAAGGCGAAACCGACGACGAGGAACTGCCCGAGCAGGCAAAGAACAACGTGGAGCGTGCCATCACGATCGCGCTGGAGGCGACGACCCGGCTGTAGCCGCTTCCTCCCGGTCGAGTCGCCTGGAGAGCCGTTCCCCGACGACGAGCAAGGGAGTATCGTGAGGACGGAGACGAACCGCTCGCCAGCGTGGATACTGTAATCGACACCCAGCCCGATCGCCAGGCTCGTTATCACGGCCGTTTCGCTGTTGAACGGGATATCGAGAAGCGCCACGGTGCCGAGCAACCAGGCGAGCGCCGCGACGACCGGTACCACGACGACGACCCCCTGGGTCGGCGAGCGGGACTGGACCCAGAACAGGGCCGTGAGGAAGACCAGGATGACGACGAGAGTCACCACGAACGCGTCGACGAGCGTATCGAGCAACGCGTCCTGGAGAACCGCCGTCGTCGTCGCCGTCCTCCTCGTGACGGCCCTCGTCGGGGCCGGGGAGACCGACGACGACGGCTTTGCTGTGTGTCGTGATCCACGTCGCGTAGCGGCGGGTATACGTCCCGGAACGGGGCGACGGTGTCGTCTCACGTGTCTCTCACTCCGGGAGGGTGTCATCTATCTTTCATAAGCGTTGCTAAACTGGAGTCGGCAAGACGGCACCGGATCGTGACGCCGGCACGCGAGGTCGGGAGGTCTCGGCTCGGCGCGTCGAACTGCCGGAGCGATGGACGGAACGAGTCCTCCCGCATTCGAGCTCCGGAACGCCGGGGTCGGTCCTGACCCGCTCTCACTCGAACGAACCGCAGAACTCGTCGACTTCGCGATTTTGCTCTTGCTCCGGGATTACCACTGCCCGAAGTGTCGCGCGCAGGTCCAGCGCGTCGACGACCTGCGCGAGGAGTTCGTCTTCGACTGCGAACTCGTCGAGTGTTGAGACGGACGAGCGCGGCGTCAGGCGATACCGAGGCCGCCGAGGATCAGCCGGATACCGATGGCCGTCAGCAGTCCGAGCACCAGTGAGCGACGGAGGCGCTCGCCGACGCGCTCGCGGAGGCGTGAACCGACCGCGACGCCGACGACCGCCGGGACCGCAGCGGCGAGGGAGGCCGCGAACGTCGCCAGGTCAGGGTAGAGACCGAGTACGCCCGCAGCCCCGACGCGGACGCCATTGAGGCCGAGAAAGACCATCGCGACGACGCCGACGAACAGGCCGTGAGAGAGGTCGCAGCTCCGGATGTACGCGACCAACTGGACACCGACGTTCGTCCCGCCGAAAAGCAGTCCGGAGACGCCGCCGACACCGGCCATCGCGAGTGGCGTCTCGACGAAACACGCCTCCTTCGTCCGGTCGAGGCCGGGCAAGTCGACCAGCTTCTGCACGCTTGCGACGAAGGCGAGGGCGACCAGGCCGAGCGCGACGCGGAGCGGCCCGGCAGGCACCCGGTCGAGCAGGACCATCCCCAGGAGCGTCCCGGCCAGTGCTGCCAGGATGAGCGGCGCGAACCGCCGCCCGCAGGTCCGCAGTTCGGTGACCGACAGCTCCCTGACCAGCGCGACGTTCACGGCGAAAATCGGGAGAATCATGAACGCGACCGCCACTGCCGGCGCCACGACCGTCGCGAGTCCCATCGTCCCGACGACGGCAAATCCGAAGCCGGCGAGACCGTTGACCGTGCCCGCGACGAGGACGAGGAGCACGAGCGCAGCGACAAAAGCTGGTGTGAACGAAAGTGCCACGACAGGCAGATTGACCCGCGGAGTAATAAACCCGCACTGACGCGCCCGAAACCGGCTGAGTCGGGCGTAAGTTACAGTTAATATACTCGCGTCCAGCAATATCGACTGGGCCGTCGTCGTGTGTCCGGCATCGATGGCCCGTCGCACCACCGACTGTCCCGGCGATCCCCTCATCCGCACATCATTTCTGATCGCCACATCCCGGCCGGGGCAGTTGCCGGGGGGACGGCGGACGTGATATCGACGCCACGGCCTTTGAAAAACACGGGGAGGGTCAGGACTCTGTCCCGGGCCTTACCGGTGGCTCAGTTCCATTCAAGTAGGGTGGCCTGCTCAGACGTGGTATGCGAAGAACCGGCAAACGAGCACCACACGACAGTATCGCGTTCCAGCCGCGGACACGGAGGAGAGGAGGATGAGAGCGACGCCGCGTGTCGAACTCTATCTCCGCTCTCTTGCCCCGACGGAGACGCGCGGCCAGCAGGAGGAAATCGTCGAGGAACTGCAGTCGCTTGAGGACGCCGGTCAGCTCGCTGGGTTCGAGGTCGCACTCTGTGGCGAGTGTGTCTGTCCGGAGTCGAGCACTGCAGACACCGCCGTTGGCAGACGGCTGCTCAGGCGGCACGAAGCCTTCGAGCAGTGGGCAGACGAACGTGGTCGGGAACTCGTCGGCTTTCGCGAACGCGACACGGAATCGCTACTGACGGGAACGAAAGTGACTGGCATCGTCTTTCCGAGGATGGTGCTCGCGGAGTATCGCGAGGGACGGCTGGACTTCGTCGCGCCGTCGCGAGACGGGGCGGAGCAGACGACAGTCCGTGACCGCCTGGAGACGTACCGGCAGCGCGCCCGCGGCGACTGCGTCGAGACGGTCACCGACGGCGGTTGACGGCAGTGTGCAAACGGGTTACACACCCGGCATGGGTTCACATCCCTCGTCGGCGAAGTAGCGGTATGCTCCAGATCGGACAGCGGGCCCCCGACTTCGAGCTACCCGGCGCGACCGCCGGTCGGGTGGACACGCACACGCTAGAGGAATACACCGACAACGGGTGGGCGGTCGTCGTCGTGTTCTACCCGTTCGACTTCCACCCGAGCTGTACCTCCCAGCTGTGTATGCTCCGGGATGCAGAGAACCTCTCGCTCGTCGAGAACACCGTCGTGCTCGGCATCTCGACGGACAGTGCCCACAGCCACCAGAAGTTCTCCAGAGAGTTCCGCATCGACTTCCCGCTGCTCGCCGACAACGACGGGAGCGTCGCGGAAGCCTACGGCGTCCTCGTCGACGAGATCGAGGGGCACAGAAACGTCGCCCGGTCGGCACTGTTCGTCGTCGACCCGGAGAGGGAGATCCAGTACGCGTGGCAAAGCGAGACGCCGGAGGGGACGCCGGACCTCGCTGCCGTCGAGAAGGCCACGAACTGCCACGGCGACCGCTGCGAACTGCCCGACGGGAAATCGTACCTGTGACCGCCCCGCCACGAACCGTTCGACCCCCGCGTTCGCCGGCTGGCTGCCCCGTCCCGGGTCGCTCCGTGCGACCGGGCGAGGACGAACTGGCGACTCGGTGCGGCTACCGACGAACCGGCCGGATGACCGGGTACGTACCGGGAACGTCACTCGGCCGACCGCATCAATATAAACCCGTTGCCTGTGGGTGACACACGCACACGACGACCGCAGCATCATACCTCCCCGTTTTGAAGTGAAGGCGAACGACGATGGACGACTCCAGACACTCCAACAGACGAAAGCTACTGAAGATACTCGGCACGGGAACGATGGTCGCACTGGCCGGCTGTGGAAGCAGCGACAGCGACGGCGACGACGGATCCACCGCCGACGACGACACCGGCGGGGATGAGACGGGCGGCGACACCGACGGTGGAACGGACGACGGAAGTGGGGACGACGATGACGAGGAACAGGTCCCGGGTGCGGACGTCCTGGGCGGGCCGGAGGACCTGCACTCGTCCGCGACGGTCGAGGCCCTGGCACTCGATGGGGATCAGGGTGCCGGACAGAACGTGTTCTCGCCGGCGGTCGTCTGGCTCGAGGAGGGTGCGAAGGTAACGTGGGACAACGCGAGCGGGAGTCACTCAGCGACCGCTTATCACCCGGAGACCGACGGTGCGATGCGGATCCCGGAGGGAGCACAGCCGTTCGACTCCGAAATCATGTCGGAGGGCGAGACCTTCGAGCACACCTTCGACACGCCAGGGGTGTACAACTACTACTGTCGCCCACACAGGGGGCTGGGAATGGTCGGACTGGCGGTCGTCGGGGAGGCCACCCCGGGGCCGGGAACGAGCCCACTCGAAGAGGTCGACAGCACGGAGGCGAACGCTCTGGCCGACCTCCTCGAACTGGCGGACATCGAAGTCGAAGCGCCCGCGTCCACGTACGGCTGGAGGGACGCCACCTGGGACTCGTACTGGTACTCGCTTTACAACATGAGTACGGTCATCACGCTGTCGGGTAATGGGATCACCTTCCCCGCGACCGAGCAACAGGAAGAGGCGTTCAACCAGCGGTTCCCCCGGATCGTCGAGGCCGCGGACGCCGACAAGCCACCGGTCGTCAACCCCAACCTGAACATGGCACCGTTCACGTCGGGTGACCCGAGTTTCACGGAGAAACCGGTCCTCGACAGCGGTGACGGGCGGCCGGAGGCGTCGACGCTCACCTGGGACCCGTCGGCGTCGTCGATGACCGTCAGTCCGTCCTCGCTCGGCTGGACCCACCTGAAAGGGATCACCTGGGCGAAGAACTTCGAGAACCACGCCGATATCCTGCCACTCGCGGCGCGCTTTCGCTCGATGGTGCTCTCGACGATGGCACAGGTCGGGACCGTCTTTGCGCTCGTCACCCCGCAGGGCGGCGGCAACTTCCGGTTGAACGACGAGAACCTGCTGCTCGGCTCGGCGTTCCGTCCCGGCGAGGGGCTCGTCGACGAGACGCCGCAGCCGCGTCATCACTCCGCGATGTTGTGGTTCCTCTCGAATCTCAACAGCTTCGCACAGGGCGGGTGGTTCGGCTACGAGAACCCCGAGCCGCTGATCCCCGCGGAGAACATCCAGATGCTGACAAACGGGATGGGCAAGACGACGATGAACGCCGTCGATCCCGCCGATATCGACGACACGCGGCTGGCCGGCGAGTTGCTCGGAGCGATCGGCTGGTTCGGGACGCAGACGAACCAGGATCAGTTGCGGAGTGGTGCGGCCGAGTACGCGGACGGCCTCGCCGCACAGGTCGAGGCGAACCTCGACGGCAACGGCCGCGTCGGCGGCGGAGCGGAGAACCAGGCCGCGACGCAGGGCGTCGTCGGGCAGGGGCTCCTCTGGGCCTCGCAGGTCGACGGCGTCGACCACACGGACACGGCCGAAGACGTGCTTGGCTATCTCTCCGAAGAACTGTTCGACGAGGACGCCGGGACCTTCGCCTCCGGATCCGGGGAGTCGGCCTACCGGATCACGACCCGCGACGCCGGCGACATCACCGGTGGTCTCAACGCCGCCGACGCCGTCCTCGGCCGGTCGGACGTCCGGGCACAGTACGCGGAGTTTTTCAACCAGACAGTCAACCGGGGCAGACTCCAGCGTGCCGAGCGCCCCCCCTCCCGCGACGAGAACGCGGAGTTTCCGCTCCCGCTGCCGCCGATGGCCGGCGGCGAGTTCGGCCAGCCCGCCGTCTACAACAACACCGTCGAGTACGACACGGCAGGCGACGAGTGGCGCGTCGTAGACGACAGCTTCGATACGGAGGCGGCGATGTACCTGGCCAGCCAGGATGTCTGGATCAGCCAGTGGGGCGACAACTTCTACCAGGGACGCGGTGTGCCCGGGCGGAGCGACACGCCGGAGTAGGTCCGTCGGAGCGGTACCCGTAGCGGAGTCGGTCCGTCGGAGCGGTACCCGTAGCGGAGTCGGTCCGTCGGAGCGTTACCCGGAGGTGAGACGGACTCATTAGACCCGGGGACGAAGCCGGGGACATGAACAAGGAGCAAGGGTTTCTGGTTGTACTTCTCGCACTTTCACTGGGGGCGAGTGCCCTCCTCTTGATGCCGTTTCTCCAGTACGTTCTCGGGGCAGTCATCGTTGCGTACATGCTGTATCCGGTGAACGAACGGCTGGTCACACGTCTGGGATCGCAACTCGCCCCAGCTGCGCTCATCTCCGCCGCAGTCGTCGCCGTGTTCGTGCCGCTCGCCTACATTTCCTGGGTGTTGGTCACGGAGTTGCGTTCGCTTTCGCAGGGGGAGACGGGGATCGAAACCGAGGCGATCGAGACGACGATCGCCGAGACGACCGGCCAGGAAGTCGAGGTCGCGGAGTTGAGCAGGACTGCCGGGTCAGAGTTACTCGGGATCCTGTTCGGAGACGTCACGGCAGCCGCGTCGGTCGGCGTGCGGTTCAGTTTCGGCATCGCGTTGTTGTTGTTTCTCCTCTACTATTTGCTCAGAGACGGCGATCGATTCGTGGCGTGGCTGATCGATGTCGCGCCGATGCGAAACGCCGTCTGCAGTCGCCTGTTCGATCGGATCGACAAGACGACACACGGCGTGATCGTGAGCCATCTGTTGGTGGCGGTCGTACAGGGGGTCGTCGGTGGCGTCGGGCTGTTCCTCGCAGGGATCCCGAAGCCGGTCTTCTTTACGTTCACGATGATCATGTTCGCGTTGCTCCCGCTTGTCGGTGCCTTCGTGGTCTGGGGGCCAGCAGCGGCGTATCTGTTCGCAATCGGCCAGACGGAGTGGGGTATCTTCCTGTTCGTCTACGGGATCTTCGTTGTCAGTCTGATCGATAATTACCTCCGACCGATCGTGATCGACCGCGAGGCACATCTCAATCCGGGGGTGATTCTGATCGGCGTCTTCGGCGGCATCTACGCCATCGGTGTGACCGGTCTGTTCATCGGCCCGATCATATTCGCGGTCGCCGCGACGACAGTGACGGCGTTCAACGAGGAGTACGATGCACTCAAAACCAGCATAAAATAGTTCCGGGACCCCAGCCGCAGGCTTTCGGCGTGAAACCGGTCTCCGGCGCGAACCAGGGACGGAGCGAGAGACGGCCGTTCTACCGGGACGGGGTATCCTCGATGATCGCCCGTCGTTGTTCGTCGACTTTGACGAAGTGACAGAGCGGGTTACCCGGATAGACGACCGGGTTCTCGAGAATGCCGACGAGAATCCCGGTAAACGGGGCATCGACGGTGGTCGGATCGGCCTTGAACGGGTTCGTGATCGTGCAGATCGCCTCACCCTCGGGGACGAGATCCCCCCTCGAATACTGCATCTCGACGATCCCCCCGTTATCGGCCCGGAGCCAGGTCTTCTCGTCCCACCCGCCGATGACTGTCCGCCACCCCGGCCACCGGACCGTCTCCTGGGGGTAGATACCGTACTCGGCGAACACGCTACGAACGCCCGCGAGTGCGTGATCGATCAGTTCGCGCTCGAACCGGTGGGCCTCGCCCATCTCGATGGTCACTGTCGGAATCCCGTCCTCGGTCGCTTCCCGGCGGAGCATCCCCGACGACCCTTCGCCGTCTATGATGATGTTCGTCCCGAACGCGCGGGCGAGGCGTGCCGACCCCTCGTTGCCCATGTCGGCCCGGACGTGGAACATGTTCGTCCGCCCCCGGGTCGACGTATGGAAATCGAGCCCGAAATCACAGGGTGCGATGAAGTTCTCGTAGATCTTGTAGGCGATCCGGTTCGAGCTCGTCGACCCTTGCTTGCCGGGGAACGCACGGTTGAGGTCCCGTTCGTAGATCGGGAGATACCGCTGCTGTGTGATGAACCCGGGAACGTTCAGCACGGGGAGACAGACGAGGGTTCCCCGAACCTCGGTGTGCTCCCACTCGTGGGCGACTTCGCGGACGACCTCGATCCCGTTGAGTTCGTCACCGTGAATCGCCGCCGAGAGGAAGACAGTCGGCCCCGGCTCGGGACCGTTGATGATCGTGACCGGAACCCGGATCGGGTCCCCGAGATACGTCTCGCTGACCGGATACCGGAACTCGCTCGTCTCGCCGGGGACAACCCGGCCCCCATCGTACGTGAACGGCTCTGCCTCTGGATTACTCATCGGTACCGTGACCTGTGAGACCAGTCCTGTTAACATCAATATGGAACTGCAACGGCGTTACACAGCCGCAGGAGGTCCTTTATACAGTAACAGAAATATCCACCCGGACCGTGAAATGACGAGCACATTTCCAGACCGGCGGGAGGACGACTCGGCTCGGCGGGAGGTCACGGCGGGAACTGAACCCGCATGCGAGCGGAGACGGGTAGGGGTGCTGAGCCCCCACAACAGCAAGGAGACAAAAGCGATACTCAATGCGGTACGAGCGCTGGGCCACGAGCCGGTCTGGATCCGCGACGGGAATCTCACGTCCTGGATCGACGGGAGCGGTGTCACAGTCTCTCCCGAGGTCGACGTGCTCGTCAACCGGCTGCTCCTGACGAAAAGCGACCGGCTCCTCGAGGACCTCCAGCTTGCCGGGCTCTACGCAGAGAACGTCCCGGTTCTCAACTCGCCCGGGGCGGTGCAGGCAACGGTTCACAAATACCGGGCCGGCGCTCGGCTCGCGAGAGCAGGTCTGCCGGTTCCGGACGCCTTCTTCGGCCGGACGCCACGAGCGTTCGAGGAGTGGACAGAGCATCTGGCCGGCACAGCCGCGCACAAACAGACGATCGGAACGAACGGAACCCGGATGTCGCTCGTCTCGCCGGGGGAGGAGCCAAACCCGAAAGTCGACAACCAGCAGTCGTTCGTGCAGGAGTTTCTCGGGACCGACAACGAACGGTCGGCAGATATCAGAGCCTACGTCGTCGGCACCGAGATAGTCGGGGCGATGCGACGACACGCACCCGAGGACGAGTGGCGAACGAACGTCGCGCTCGGTGCCGAAGTGGAGGACGTCACCGACACGCTCGGCTCCCGTCCGCGCCGACTGGCACGGGAAGCGACCGCCGAACTCGGCCTCGATATCGCCGGCGTCGACCTCATCGACTCGGACAGCGAGTGGTACATTCTCGAAGTGAACGCGACAGCTGGGTTCAAAGGGTTGTTCTCGGCGACTGGCGTCTCGGTCGGGCCACACATTGCGAAACTGGCGGTCGAACGCGCAGGGGCCAGCGTCGGAGAGGCGCGGATCGAGACCCTCGAATCGACACTCGACGATTCGGTGCCGGCGTGTAAACCCGACCCCGGTGAGGGCGAGAGGGCGAACGGGACGATCGGGTACACCTCCAGAATAACGATCAGCGGCACCGACGGTGTCGAACAGGCGGTTGCGAAATCGGACACCGGTGCCGACCGGACGAGTATCGATACGGAACTCGCCGGGCGGATCGGCGTCGGACCGCTCGTCGGGACGACCGAGGTTCGGTCCGCAGCAGGCACGGGCACGGAAACTCGCCCGATTGTGGACGTCAAACTCTCGCTGAACGGGCGCTGGCGAACCGCGACCGTCAGCGTGACCGATCGCAGCGACATGAACTACGCCGTGTTGCTCGGACGCGACATCCTCGAAGACTACACGCTTGACGTGAGCCGGACCGTCGAGGAGTGACCCCCTTGACCTCCTGCGGGGAGGAGGTGGCGTAACATGCGGGGACGGTCGGGCCCGCGCGTAGCGGTATCATACTTCAGACTGACGACTGTGAGTGGAAATCGCCATCGAGCCGCGACGTCCGCGCCCCGACCCGCGAGACGGTCACGCGTGGGACACGGTATCGGGGGAGTCAGAGCAGTCCGTCTCAGTGACGCCGCGGTGACTCATACGGAGTGTTGTGACTAGTTTCGGCAGTGCCCCCCAGGTATCGGCGTCCCGGAGTCTGAAACCACCACACTGTCTCAACGTCGCGGTACCGAATCACAACAATCCGTATCAGTGTTCAGGATTTCGATCATCTTCCGCTCGGCTTTCCTGAGGTGCTGGTGGAGCGTTGCGGAACTGAGACCGAGTGAACTCGCGACGTCCTCGGCTGTACTTTCACGCGGCCAGTCGTAGTAGCCAGCGTAGTATGCGGCTTGCAACACAGAGTACTGTCTTTCCGTGAGTTCCGTCCTGAGACGCTGATCCGACCCATCGACCGGCTCCGGGCGACCGTCGATCTCACGTTTCGCCACGAGCCGTGAGCCGGGGCTTTCCGTCGTATACGCATCGACGACCTCGCGCACGTCGGTCGATATCGGCGCCTCCACGACGAGCGTTCCGACGCCGTCTTCGGCAGCGGCGGTGCGGACCGTTGCGCCGATATCCATCATCGCTTCGGCAGCCGTGTCGGTTTTCACGACTTCCAGGCGACAGCCGTCCGCAGTTTCCTCGATAATCCGGGTCTCGACCACGGGGTCGAGCGCCTCGGCTGCTGTAGAGACGTCTTCGGAGGAGGCGCCTTCCGCCGAGAGGAACATCAGATACTCCCCATCCCGGGTCGTGGTCGAGTGTTCGACCTCGCAGTAACACTCTGTGGCTGCGGAAACCCCGACAGCCAGGCACGACCGGTCGGTTACCTCGAACTCGAGTTCGAGGCGGTCTTCCGAGAGGAGGAGTCGTCGCGTGTGCATCGTGTAAAGCGCCAGCCCGAGCAGGTCTTTGAACACCTGGAGTTCCCGGCTGGACACGGGGTCGCGTTCGCTCGCCAGTGCCAGGACGAGCACGCCGTACGTCTGGTCACCGTAGCTCACTGGAACGAGCGCCTCCGTCTCCGTCGAGTCGGACGACGCGGCGGTACGTGTCTCGACCGTCGGTTCGACCTGTCGGTGCTCGTGGACGAAATTGATGCTGTCGGTTTCGATCGCAGTTTCGACAGCGTCGTTCCCGCCTTCCGTTCCGACAGCCTCGCTGACGACTGCTGGCGCCTCCGCAACGTCTCCAGCGGATGCTTCGATAGCACCCCAGCCGCTTTCTGGCTCGGCCTCGACGTACCACGCACCGCTGTACCGGTCGACAGCCGTCAACTGCTCGCACACCCGCCCGAGCAGTGTCGTCTCCGGCTCGGCCCCGTTCAGTTCGTCCGTGATGTCGGTTACCAGACGACCGAGCCATTCGGCGGGCCCAGTCGCTGCATTGGCCGTCGTGCTCTGGGCAACCCGTTCGAGATGAGTCGTGGCAACGGAGGCGAGTCGCTCCAGATGGTCCGCAGCCTGTGCCGGCCGGCGTGGGACGTACACCGTGATCGTCCCCCGTGTTCCGAGCGGTACGTGCAGACCGGCCAGCCGACGCTGGTCAGAGGGTCTCTCTGCGGAGGCCGGGAGTGAGATACCGTCCGTGTCGACAACCCGTTCACCCCGTCGGAACGCCCGACCGGCCATACTCGCATCCAACTCGAAGGTGGGTTTCGCTGCGACCCAGTCGTCCGCCGTGTCGGTGGTTGCGACCCGCTCTAATCTCTCCCTCGACTCGTTGAACAGTCTGATACATCCGATGGAGGTCCGAAGCAACCGCGTTGCTGCATCCAGTGTCCGGGCAGCGATCGCTTCGGGTTCCTCCTCTGTCGCGAGCGTGTCGTGTGCCTCGCCCAGGACGGTTCCCAACTGGCCGGACTCGGCACACTCGTCCGCGGTCTCGACGCCTCGCTGCCACACACGCAGGACGTAGTACCGGTCGCCGTCGTAGCCCAGCGAGTCGACGGTGAGTGCGACCGGAACCGTCTCACCGTCGGCACTAACGAACCGGAAAGAACCCAACGATTCCGGATCCGCCAAAGTGGAGTCGACCGCGTCCCGGATCGTCTCGAACGGCGTCGAGTGCTGCTCGCGACACAGGGAGCGGATGTGAGTGTCGATCAACTCGCCGGACTCGTAGCCCAACTGTTTTTCGAGGACGTCGTTGCTGAACACGGCCGACCCGGCAGTATCGAGACAGAGGATACCGACCGACGAACGAAAGACGAGTCGCCGGAGAAACTCGGTGTCCAGATTAGCGACAGTTGACATATCCCGTCAACGTACCGGGGATAATAAAATCCACTGCCTAGATACGTTGGTTCCGCTGCCAGCGATACGCGGACAGGGCCGTTCGCAACGGGAGTCGACGACCAGTTCCGCCACCGGACACTAGAGAAGTAGGCACAGCGCGGCTGAGATGCGTAGGTAGTCGTATTTTGGTACCCGGTAACACAGAGGGACATATCGATGAGGGCAGCAACCGATCGATATTGGCCACGTGAACGGAAAAAAACGACACGGCTCGGCGTGACACTGCACGCGGTGAGCCCGGACGGTCTGCGCGACGAAGAACCGTCGAGGTGCACCGTCCGCAAACAGGAAAGCGATGGGATCGGGGAGACGGGCCAGTGGAGGCGAGACCAGGGACCCGGGGCCGACAGATGAGCAACAGCCAGCATCAGTACGTTATCGAGCCGCAGGCATCGGGACAGCAGACGACCGAAAAGCCACAGCGTGTGGACCGTGCCACCGAGACGAATGGGTCGGGAACCTTCGAGGAAGAACCCTCCCTCGGAGAGGTCCTCAATTACGTGTTTGGCATCGGTGTCCGGGAGCGAACGCTGTACGCCGCGCTTCTCGAAAACGGCCCGTCGACGGTACGGGAACTGGTCACGGAACTCGAGTGGCAGCGCTCCCGGGGCAGTCGCGGCCTGAAACGCCTCCACGAGCGCGGGCTCGTCACACGGCGCCGCCGCATCATTAGCTCCGGCGGGCACGTGTACGAGTACACGGCGCTCCCGCCGGAGAGAGTGACACAGTTGCTGTGTGCCGGGTTCGAGGAGTGGGCACGGATGGCAAACGAGTCACTCCGGGCGTTCGGTGCGGACACCGGGTGAGTATCGGCCTCACCGCTTACCTGCCCGCCGTCAGGAGAGAGACGCCAACCGTCGCAACGCCACTACAGGCAACGCCGACGAAAACGGGGTGAACGAGGGTAACGGCTGGAGACGGGCTGCCGACGAGCGTGAGTGCCTGCCAGAGAACGACCCCGCCGAGGCCGGATACCATCCCGCCGAGGGCACCGTGAGCGGTGATGAACTCCAGGTGAAGGCTCGCAACGACGGGTATCAACAGCGTCGCACCCAGCAGGGCAGCGTAGAGGGCGATAATCAGCTGCACCAGTTCACCGAGGACGCCGGAGACGGTGACAAGCCCCAGCGGCAGGAGTGCAGCGAGGACGGTCGTCCCCTGGGTAACCCGCAGCACGCGATGCTGCTCCGGGGGGTGCTCGAAGACGCCGAGTGCAGGGAGTGTCTTCGCGTACAGGTCGTGGGCGATCGCCGAGGCTGTGACGAGTAGTACGGAGTCAATCGTGCTCAGGATCGCCGCAAGAACACCCACGAGCAACAGGCCACCCGCGACGGGACCGAACAGCTCGAGCGCGAGCTCGAACACGGCCATATCGACAGTCTCGAGGGCGGAAAACCGGGCCCGCGCGATCAACCCGAGGAGTGCGATACAGACCGCAATGACGGCCTGGATGGCGATGGACAGCGGGACTGCAAGGCGGACCGTGTCGGGGTCACGGAGCGCGTACACCCGAGAAATTTCGTACGGGGCGATCGCGATCGAGGCACCGAACGCGACCGCGATACCGAGGACCTGGGCTGGTGCGTTGACGGGACGCACGAGCGCCGGATCGATCGCCGTGAGCTCCGTGTTCAGCGCGGAAAGACCGCCGACGGTCCCCAGGCCCACCACCGTGGCCACGACCAGCCCGCCGCCGAGCAAGACGAGCTGGATCGCGTCGGTGTAGACGCTGGTTTGCATCCCGCCGTAGACAGTGTAGGCGAGCGCGACGAGCGCAACGAGCGTGGCGGCGAGCAGTTGGTCCATGCCGAAGACGACCTCGAAAATCAGCCCGCCTGCGACGTACTGTGCAGTTGTGAAAACCAGGTAGATGATTCCGATGAAAACTGCCGAGAGACCGCGAAGGTATACCCCGACAGCACCGAACCGGTGGTCGAAATAATCGGGGACGGTCACGAAGTCGTAGGCGCGAAGTTGTGGGGCAACCAGGACAGCCGAGAGAAGCCAGCCGAACCAGATGCCGACCCAGGCCCAGACGAAGGCAATACCGGTCAGGTAATGCAGGCCGATCGCACCGACGAGCGTCCCAGCACTGATCTGTGTCGCCGCGAAACTGGCTGCACCGAGGACCGGACCGAACCGTCGGTCGGCAGTGAAAAACGAGTCACTGTCGGTGAACCGGCGGGAACGCCGGGTCATCCACCGCGCTCGTCTGTCCAGTCATCCGTGTGTGACTCGACCCGGGCCGACGACAGGCGTTGCCCGAGATAGAACGTCAGGCCGATAAAAAAGACAGCGCACCCAAAAAAAATTGTTAAAACAACAACTATACTCATACTGGCCTGGCAAACAAAGGGATGTATATTAGCTTTTGGGGTAGAAGCAGTATTTCTGCGGCACCGGAATCGCACTGTCCGGTGGTGCTGTCGGATTGCCTGCTCGTCAATGACCAGCCTTCCGGATATCGGAGGGTGTCGACTCGGTCGGGACAGTACACCCGTTATCGCTTTGGCGGGTCTACCGGAAGATCTGGTGATGTTACCATATCCGGAGCGCACTGCAACTCTGTTCCGTCACGGAGGCCGGCAAAGGGCCAGCACGGCCACGGACCGAGTAGCCCCGTCGTGACTCGTGCACACACGCTCCGAGTGCTCACTCCGGCAATTCCGCAAGCACCTCGTCGATCGCCTCCTGGCGACCCTTCGCCGCGAACAGTCGATGGCCACCGTCGTACAGACGGGTCTGGGCGGCGTCCACCGCCGATGCGACCGGTCGAAGAATAGTGGGATGCGGTACGTCCGTCGAGGCCAACAGTCGTCTCGGCGGACGGGCGACAGTCAACTCGCCCTCGAGTCTGGAACAGTGACGCCGAGTGGTGGATGTACCGCCCACCCGGACGGGTTTGAGGGCGAGTTCACGGACAAGCCCCACCCTCAAAGTGCCGAAGGCGCTCAGGGTGGGGTAGTTGACCTGTCGCCGTGTGATATGTGCGTCGGCCCGGGAGGAAAGTCACAACAGTCCGTACGAGAAGACGTCGATCCAGCGGCCCGGTGATTCCGGGAGAGCGGTGGGACCGGATACGGGAAATAACGTGCTCGGGAGAGGGAAGGCAGCATCGAACGCTCGTCGCCCCGGCGTTCAGCACAGCGGCCAATTACACCGTCGTAAGTCACTGTTATGTAACTAACCGACTGAGGCGACGACGTGACGCGACTACCGTTACTCGACACCGAGGACATCCCCGAGGAGTACCACTACCTGTTCACCGACGAGTATCTGGGCGACCGACACATCTTCCGGGTGTGGGCACACAACCCGGAACTACTCGAAGCGACGCTCGAGTATCTGAACACGCTATACGGGCAACTCACCCCCCGAACGAAGGAACTGGTCATCCTCACAGTCGCGCGGGCACGCGGTGCTCGCTACGAGTGGCACCAGCACGTCGATATCGCCCGCGACAAGGGAGTGACAACCGACGAGATGCGGGCGATCGGCGGCGACGACTTCTCGCCGTTCGGCGACGAGGAGTTCGTCCTGCTGCAGTACGCCGAGGCTGTTGCGACGGGTGACGTCACCGACCAGGTTCACGCTGCCCTCTGTGCCGTCTACGACCCCGACGAGGTGATCGCAGTCGGGTTGATCGTCGATTTCTACGTCGGACTGTGTAACTACGTCGCCTCGGTTGACCTGCCCTTCGAGGGGGGCGAGTTCGTCGGCTGGACGCCCGACAACGGGACGGTCGACGCACTGTTTTCCTGACAGTCCCGCACCGACCGGGAGTGAAACTGTGGGCGGCGTCGGATGTCGAACGACGAAAACGGTAGCAGTTCAGTGGACCGCGCTTCGGGGAGTTTTTCGTATATAAAACTACCGTTGATTGGCGCACAGACCACCCATCTCAGTCTCCATTTTATATATGGGGGACGTTGTTGCAGGTAGGTCATGTCAGACCAAACCAGATCAGTGGGGCTCAAACGACGTCCCGCCAACGAAGTAGAATCGACGGTCGGAAGTATCAAAAAGATGTTGATGATCGGCGGTGTTTTCGCCGTGGTCGGCTACCTGCTGACCGGGAGCGCGCTCGTGCTCGAGTTGACGCAGTTCCACCCGCTGCTCGAGGACTTTTTCAGTACCCACGCACAGCACAGCATCGCCGGCGGCGGCCCGGAGCGAGCGTCCGCGGCACTCAACAGTGACCTCGCGAGTATCCACCAGTGGCCGTCGACGTTGCTGTGGCTCAAACTCGGCGGTATCGCACACATCCTGCTGGGGATTTTCATCTCGCTTGCCGCCATCGTCCGCGCCCTCGCACTGATGCCACACCGTCTCTCCTACGAGATGGAACGGACGCAGTAATCGGTTGACCACCTTTTTTGACCGGGCTACACGTCCCGCCGACCCGCCAGCTAGAACGTGAGTTCCGGAACGAACCCGGCAACCGCCGACCGGAGGCTCGCGACGAGTGCGAGGACTGCCAGCCCGAAGATAGCGACGCCGGCACCGGTCGTCGTCGCATCGGTGGTCGCCAGCAACGCCAGCGTGAGGCCGACCATCGCGAGGTAACTGCCGCTCACGAACGCCGCGGCTGTTCGAAACGGCCAGTCGAGAAACGTGTACACGCCGCTTGCGAGGCCGAAAAGCGGCAACACGAGGAAAAACAAAAGTCCCTGGACGGTCGCAGTCGCCGTCGCGAGACCGTTCGATGCGTTCCCGAGAAGCACCACACCCAGCAAGCCGTATCCGACGACTAGTGCAACGCCGCCAGTGCGGTTGTCGAGACCGATCCGGGCCATGAGAGGCTACCGCAGCCCGTCCTCGGACCCGGCACCTGTCGTGTTATTCCGTTCACAAACTGTGGGCGTGTGTCGAGGGGCTGTCATCGTGACTCGTATATCTTCGTCGCACTGAGGTACATTGAACCCCCGGTAACGCCCGCGTAAGGAGCGCTTATATCCGGAGAGGCGTGAAAGTACACTGAGGATCCGGAGTCCCAGTCGTCCACAAATGATGACGGTATCAGAGATGCAGGTACTCTCCGAAACGGTAACACTGTACGAAACACAGGGGGGGCCAGTCACGCCCGCCGGTCTGGCCGCAGAGATGGAGGCCGAGACCGAGACGATCCGGACGTGTTTCGACGACTTCGAGTCGAACTACCTCCTGAAGCAAACCGAGGGTGGCTACCGTCCAACGGTGACTGCCCACGAACTGCTGGAACTCGACCTCGAGCACGGCGACCTCGTGATTCTCGATACCGAACCCGAGCGGTAACGGGCGCGCCAGCCCCGGAGATCGCGCGTTTCGCCATTCTTCAGAACGTCGGTCGGCCCCGGGAGGTCCCGTGTCGGTACTGGCCTCGCGAGCCCCACACTGGCGTTGGCTGTGCGCGCACCGTCGCGGACGTACCGGCCCATACGGGAAATGACACCCCGGTCAGATCACCCACCAGTCGGGACACACAGACGTCGTAACTCCGACTATGCATCTCCGCTGCACAGCCGGAGAGTATTTTATGCGAGCCGGAGGATTGTATTACAGCAAGAGGGGATCCCAGTGTCAGAAAAAACTACCGACAGCACCAACGACCAGAGTGAGTCTCCGTTCACCCAACAGGCCAACAGCGAAGTCGTCCTCGCCGACAGAGACTACGACGTCTACTGCTGTCAGAGCTGCGAGAACGTCGTCCTCACGTTACACGACTGCGGGGGCGGCATGACCTGTCACGACGAGCCGATGGTCCCGGTCAAGGAGGCGCGGATGGAGATCAAGCCGCCGAACCTGCGGGAAGTGTTGCTCAACGTGTTCGGGTTGCCGAAAGTCGGCCTCGACATCTGCCTCTGTGTCATCGACCAGGGACCCCTCGCGCCGGAGGGAGTCGCGGAACAGCTCGGGTACGACGAGAGTACGATCCGGCGGTACCTCAACCAGCTCACCGACATCGGCCTGCTCGTCAAGAGCCAGCTCAACCGCGAGGACGGCGGGTTCGTCAACGTCTACCGGCCGATCGATGTCGAGGAGATGCGGCGGGAGTCACTGATCGGGTTCTACCTCTGGGCCGGGGAGGCAGCGTCGCTCATCGAGGAGGCGAACCTCACCAAAGAGGACTACCTCGATGGTTCCTACGAGGGAAGTCTCGACGAAGTGTTCTGGGAGTCGTTCCAGGCGGAGAGGCCGGGGTAACGCTGGCGTCCGGGGTAACGGGAGAGCGGGTGTCGCCTCCCCGGACTGATACTGCCGGTTGTCCCATGCGGAACGGGTTCGACATGTGGGATGTCGACTGTCGTGACGAACGGACAGCCGGCGATATGGGTCACGGCCGTGCGTGTCTCCGTGACGGCGGACACTCACCGGTCGATCGACGGGCAAGACAAGGGACAAAAACAGTGACAGTCAAGGGACAAGACGACCAATGAGTGAGACGACCCACGTGGCGATCGCGTGCCAGGGCGGAGGAAGCCATACTGCGTTTACTGCGGGCGTACTCGAGCAGCTATTCGAGAACTGGAACGAGGACGACGAACTGGTCGGCATCAGCGGCACCTCCGGCGGCGCGTTCAATGCGCTCGCTGCCTGGTATGGACTGGTCACAGGTGGCGAACGGAAAGCGGCGGCGGTTGTGACCGACCTCTGGAACGACCTCGCAGCCACGGGGTGCTCCGATCGGATGGCAAACGACTGGCTCCAGACGCTGAACAAACTCCAGAGCAGCGGCGTCCCCTTTCCACAGGTCAGCCCCTACCAGATTCCGGGCCGGGAAGCGGGAAAGGAGCGTATCAGGGGGGTTCTCGAAGCACATATCGACTTCGAATCGATACCGGAACACTGCACGCCCGGGACCCCGAAACTCGTCATCGGAACGGTCAACGTCAACGCCGGCATCTTCGAGACGTTCACGAACGAGGCGGTGACGGTCGACGCCCTGCTCGCTTCGGCGGCGATCCCGAACCTCTTCGAGGCAGTCGAAATCAACGGACATCTCCACTGGGACGGGCTGTTCTCACAGAACCCGCCAGTGGGAGATCTGATGGATCAGCCCGCACCGCGGAAACCGGACGAACTCTGGATCGTCCAGATCAACCCACAGGAACGCAACGGGGAACCGAGAAGCATCGACGAGATCGCCGACCGGCGCAACGAACTTTCGGGGAACATCTCGCTGAACCAGGAACTGGGCTTCATCGAGCAGGTAAACGAGTGGGTCGAATCGGGAAAACTCCCCGCAGACGAGTTCTCGAAGACGGAGATACGCCGCATCGAGATAGGCAAACGGTATCACTGCTCGACGAAGATGGACCGCGACCCCGCGTTTATCGAGGAACTGATCGACCTCGGGCGGGACCGGGCAACGGCCTTTCTCGACGAGCGGCGAGCGGGTCGGCCAGCCGACGACCGTAGCAGCCAGTCGTGAGACTGCCGGCGGTAAGTGCCCAAAGAGAGTCGCCTCCCAGGGGTGGCGAATACGTTCACAATGTGACAGCCGGCAGTATGATGGCGGGGTGCGCGCGAAGGGGGGTTGTAAAGTGGCGTAACGGTCGCGTAAGTTGCGTATTTGTGAAAGCGTCCCGCGCGGGAGTATATGGACGCTGACCTCGGGCCGCGCGGAACGGAGACGGTCTGTGACATCTGTGCGGTCGAACTGGACCGGATCGCCGAAGTCGCGATGCTGACAGACCAGGACCTCGAACTCCTGCAACAGCCACGCCGGCGGATCAACGCGAACGTCCCCGTCCGGATGGACGACGGATCGATCGAAGTGTTCTCTTCGTTTCGTATCCAGTACAACAGCGCCCGGGGACCGACAAAGGGAGGGATCCGGTTCCACCCTGCCGTCGACGAGAGTGAGGTCGACGAACTCGCCTTCCTGATGACACTCAAGTGTGCGGTCGTCGACATCCCCTTTGGCGGCGCAAAAGGTGGCGTCCAGGTCGATCCACGGACGCTCTCGACGGGAGAGTTGGAGCGACTCTCGCGGGCGTACGTCGCGGAATACCACGATGCAATCGGACCCCAGACCGACATTCCGGCCCCGGATGTGAACACCGACGCACAGATCATGGCCTGGATGCGAGACGAGTACGAACAGATCGCCGGCGAGCAGACGCCGGGCGTTATCACGGGGAAGCCGCCGGCACTCGGCGGGAGCAAGGGACGGGAGTCCGCGACGTCACTCGGCGGGGCGGAGATTCTCGATGCCTTCCTCGAAACGAGGAACGATGGGAACGACGAACCGGATGTCGCGATACAGGGGTTCGGAAACGTCGGTTCCCACCTCGCGCGTTTTCTCCACCAGCGAGGCTACGACGTCGTCGCTGTCAGCAACGTCGAGGGAGCTATCCACAACGCCGCCGGGCTAGCCGTTCCCGACCTGTTCGAGCAGTACGAGGGAGGGGATGACCTGTTTGCGGTGCCGGGAAAGGAGATCTCGAACGACGACCTGCTCACACTCGATGTGGATGTGTTGATTCCGGCGGCAATAGAGAACCAGATAACGGAGGCGAACATGACCGAGATCCGGGCGGACGCCATCCTGGAGATGGCAAACGGCCCGACCACCCCGACTGCCGACGAGTATCTCGCGGAGCAGGGCGTGCCGATCATCCCAGACATCCTCGCGAACGCGGGCGGTGTCGCGACCTCCTACTTCGAGTGGGTGCAAAACACCACGAACGAGTACTGGACGACGGAGCGCGTCCAGGAGAAACTCCGGACGCAGATGCGCACGGCCTTCGGGGCCGTCGAACAGATCAAACGGCAGGGAGACACGGAGCGAACGTGGCGGGAAGCAGCCTACACCCGCGCAGTCGATGCAGTCCTGACAGCCGAACGGTACCGGAGCAACGTCCCGGCCACCTGAATCCCGGCGTCGGGACCGCCGTGACGGCGAGAGGGTCGTATCTCCGGGGAGTTCGCTGGCCTCGGGACGCCACGCGTTCGCGGCGCGAAACCTCGGCGCACTCCTGTGATGGGCTGGACCGCGAGTGCGGGCACCGTCCGCGCCAGAGCCGGATATGTGAGAGCATTACACGACCAGGGTAGGTACTAAACTGAATCACCCCTCTGTACAGGTATGCGAGAAAACAACGTACTGACCAGCGATGACGAGTGCACGACGACCGAATCGTTCACCGACCACGACATCACGGACGGGTCGCAGCTAGTCCAGCGGACCTACTACCGCCTGGCAGCGGCGGAGATAACCGAGTACGAACCGACGGAGTCGTTTTTCGATGCGCTGGAGTCGGCATTCATCTGGGCCTATCTCGGAACTGTCGAGGAAAACGGGATTCCCGAACACGTCGAGGCAGCGATCGACGACGCGCGAGCGCTCACCGCCGAGGAGTTCGAGGATCGGCCGGATGCCGACCTCAGGACCGAGGTCGTGCAGACGTTTTATGCGCACGTCTCCAGCTTCCACTGTGCGTACCGGCAGTAAGACGGGCAATTCGGGACGTCGAGCGGTCGTGGTCCAGTGTTCTCGGGGACACGTGGGAATCGACACGCGAGGTATCCATTCCGTTACCTCCACCCTTATGTGCCTGTGAGTTCGAGTATAGACCATGGCAGACGTGCTCATCGTCGGCGGCGGTCCCGCCGGCCTCAGCGCAGCACTGTTCACGGCGAAAAACGGACTCGAAACGACCGTCTTCGATACCGACGAGACGTGGCTACACAGTGCCCACCTGTTCAACTACCCGGGGATCGGGTCGGTAGACGGCACGAACTATCTCGAGACTCTCCGTGAGCAGGTCGACGACTTCGGCGTCGACCGCCAGCAGGGAACGGCGGTCACCGGCGTCGACTCGACCGGTGACGGCTTTACCGTCACGACGGAGGACGGCGACGAGACGGCTTCATACGTGGTTCTCGCGACGGGTGCCGATCGGGACCTGGCAGAGGACCTCGGCTGTACGATGACCGAGGAGGGTGTCGTCGAGGTGAACGTAACGATGGAGACGTCAGTCGAGAACGCCTACGCGACGGGCGCGATGGTTCGGGCCGAGGAGTGGCAGGCCGTTATTTCGGCTGGAGACGGTGCCGCTGCCGCACTGAACATTCTCACCAGAGAGAAAGGCGAGCACTTCCACGACTTCGACGTGCCAGCCGACGCGGAGGAGGTCTTCGGTTCACTCGTAGAGGAGTGAGCGCCCCGGTGTGTCACGCCGGAGACGAACCGCAGGGACAGAGGGCACACGGACGAGGAGGTCATCGTCGTCGAGCAGGGCGACAGCGCACGTGCCTATCCGACCCGGATCCTGCAGAATCACGAAGTCGTTAACGAAGTGTTCGACGGTGATCCGATCGCAGTCACGTGGTGTCCGCTGTGTGCGAGTGCCGTCGTCTACGACCGTCGCGTCGACGGCGAGGTGCTGACCTTCGGCGTGTCGGGCAAACTCGCCGACAACGACCTCGTTCTCTACGACCGGGAAACCGACTCGGAGTGGAAACAGTCGAGCGGCGTCTGTCTGTCTGGCAGCCACGCCGGGAAGAGCCTGCGTGTCCGACCGGCAGCGACGATGACGCTGTCGTCGTTCAGGGAGCACTACCCTGCCGGTGAGATACTCCAGCCACCGGCCTGGGGAACCGGCGACTACGGGACCGACCGATTCGCCGAGTACATGGACAGTGATACCGTCGGTCCCGGCAATGATCCCCGCCTGCGGACGACTGGCCGTACGAGTTCCACGCAAAAGCGCTGACGCTCGGCCTCACGGTCGGCGGGGAGGCCAGAGGCTATCCACGCCCGGTCGTCGAGGAGGCGGGCGGGGTAGTCGTGGACACGCTTGCCGGGACCACGTGGGATCCGGTGACCGGCAGAAGCGAGGACGGCAGAACGCTCGCGCGAGTACCCAGCCGTCGGTCGTTCGCGTTCACGTGGCGGGACGACCGCGGACCCGACGCGTTCTACGGGGTGTAAACGGATGGTAGAGCCGCGGTTTCGGACGGCAGAGGGCCGTCCCGTGAGTGCCGTCACTGCCGAGGAGATGCGCGCCGTCGA
>JAZKTU010000163.1:0-6141 GCA_036625385.1 Halovenus sp.
AGCAGCGCACACGAGTGGTTGCCAGCGGGGTCTGCCTCCCCGAGCGTCCCCCCGACAGTCCCCCTGTTCCGGACCGCCGGCCCGGCGATGTGGTGTGCCTCCGCGGGCAACAGCGGCATGACCTCCGCTAGCTCCTCGGAGTGTTCGATGTCGGCGTGGCGCGCCATCGCCCCGAGTTCGACAGCCGTCTCGGAGACGTCGATATACCGGAGCTCCTCGACCTCGTTGAGGTCGATAACGTCGTCGGGCGTCGCCAGCCGGTTCGACATGATAATACCGAACGACTGGTTGCCCGCCATCAGCTTCGCGTCCGGGAGGTCCGCGAGCAGGTCGGTCACCTCGTCGGTCGTCGTCGGCCGGTGATACTCGAACGGCGCCGGTTTCATCTGTCACCCTCCGTGTGGCTGGGAATGTGCATCGTCCAGATGGGAAACGTATGGTCAGTCAGATCATAAAGGTTGCCACGAACCGGCCCCGCGCGTCCGGGGCTACTCCGCCGGCCCGGAGACCCGCGAGTGTATCGGTCCTTTCTTGCTCTTCAGGCGACCGCCGTCCCGGTCGTTACTGACCGCGAGTACTTCGCTGACAATGCTGAACGCGATCTCGATCGGTTCGCCGCCACCGAGATCCAGCCCGACTGGTGTCGCGATCCGGTCGAGGGCGTCGCCGGCGATCACGTCGCTTGCCTCCCGGACCTCCTCAAACCGGTCGCGTGGCCCCATCAGCCCGATGTACGGAACCGCCGTCTCCTCGAGCAGCGTCTCGACGGCGATCTGGTCGTCGACGAGGTTGTGTGACATCACGACCGCGTACGTGTCCGACGGGACGGCGACGCTGTCAGCGAGCGTCGACGGGTGGCCCGTCTCCACCCGGTTTGCGTCCGGAAACGCGTCCGCGTCCCGGGCACCCCGGGGCGAGTGGACTGCCACCTCGAACCCGACCGTGGCGGCCAGCCGACTCACCGGGTGAATGTCGCGCTGACTGCCAAACAGGAGGAGTCTGCTCACCGGCGCGAGGCCGTCGACCAGTACCGTCACGGTGCCGTCGTCGGTCGGCACGTCGACTGTCGTCGCCTTGCCACGGTCGCGGACCGCCGCGACCGCCTCGCCGGTCGCCTCCCGGACGTGCGCTGGGACTGGCTCGCGGTCCGGAACCGTCTCTGCCTCCCCGTCTGCGCGGACGAGCGTGCGGTCCCCGACGGCCACGCTCCGGTCGTCCGAGTCGACGACAGTCAGTACCGTCACCGCCTCGCCCGCCGCCAGCAGTTCGAGGGGACGGTCCCAGCTTGCATCGAGCGGTTCGAGGAGGACATCTATGATCCCGTTACAGCCCAGGCCGAGCCCCCACGTGTCGTCGTCGTTGTCCATCAGGTCGAACACCTCGACCCGGGACTTGCCTGCCGACAGCACGTCGAGAGACAGCTCCGTCACGGGATCCTCGAGACAGCCGGCAGTGACTGCCCCGACCGGCTCTCCGTCGCCCCCGACGAGCATCTTCGCCCCGGGTCGCCTGTACGCCGAGCCCTCGACGTCAGCGACGGTGACGACGACTGCACTGTCACTATCCTCACGGAGCGTGCGCATGTGTTCCCGGAGTTCGCGCGCTGTCACACTCCAGGGGTCCTCGCGTGTTCGTTCGTTCATACGTCACATTTGTGTGGCCACTATCTTTAGTGTTGGTACCGCCGGTCAGGAGCCCCAAGACCGGCACCGACCCGGGGGACTGTCTCCCGACCTGTCGCGGCTCTTATAGTTGCTGTTGCGACTTACCGCCGTGGCGGGACAGAACACGGCCTTCACGGTCCGAAACACGGACTGCTATGATTCTTTACCGCCGGGCTGTCACAGATTGACAGTGTCAGCGGCTGAGACGACAATATTTGCCGAACCGCTCGAAAATAATCACAGCAGTCCGTATCAGTCGTCCCCGAACGCGCCAGCGGTCGCCAGCTCGTCGAGGCGGGCCTCGTCGTACCCCAGTTCGCGGAACACGTCCCGGGTGTCCTCGCCGAGTCGTGGCGGCGCGCTGTCGAACCCCGAGGTGACGCCCTCGAAGTTCAGCGGGTGTTCGATGACCGGGATCTCCCGGCCGTCGTCGTCTATCGTCCCGACCATTCCGCGTGCGTCCGTCTGTTCGTTGTGGAGCGCGCTCTCGACGTCCTGGACGGGCGCGGCAGGGACTCCCGCATCGACGAGCGTCTCCATCCACGCCTCGGTCGACCGCTCCCCGAGCGTCCCAGCGAGTTCCGACTCGAGGGCGTCCATGTTCTCGACGCGGTCGGCGTTGTCCGCGAACCGGTCGTCCTCGAGCAGGTCCTCCCGCCCGATCGCCCCACAGAGCGCCCGCCAGAGCTTCGGGTTCAGGCAGGCGACGTTCAGGTAGCCATCGGCTGTCTCGAAGGTCTGGTACGGCGCGAGCACGGGGTCTCTCGTCCCCATCCGTGTCGGCTCCTCGCCCGCGAACACCTTTCCCGCCTGCTTGGTCAACCACGGCAGCGCCGCATCGAGCATGCCGAGTTCGATGTACTCTCCCTCGCCGGTCCGCAACCGGCGGTACAATGCCCCCAGAATGCCGAAAGCAGCCCACATGCCGGTGATGAGGTCCGTCTGTGGCAGCCCGACCTTCACCGGTTTGCCGTCCGGTTCGCCCGTGACGGACATGATCCCGCTCAGCCCCTGCACGAGGAGGTCATAGCCCGGCCGCTCGCTCCAGGGACCGCTGTTCCCGAACGCCGAAATATCGCAGTAGATGATCCCCTCGTTTTGCTCGCGAATATCGTCGTAGCCGACGCCGATGCGCTCGGCGGTGCCGGGCCGGAAGTTCTGGACGAACACGTCCGCCTCCGCGGCGAGGTCGTACAGCGCGGCGAGCCCGGCGTCGGTTTTCAGGTCGAGTTCGACGCTGCGCTTGTCGTAGTTGACCGTCCAGTAGTACGGGGAGTCGCCGTCGATAAACGGCGGGCCCGACTGACGGATGTCGTCGCCGACTTCCGGCCGCTCGACCTTGATCACCTCCGCGCCCTGGTTTGCAAGCATCAGCGAGCAGAACCCGCCGGTGACGAAAGTCGACAGGTCGACGACCGTGAGCCCGTCCAGAAGCTGTCTCTCGTCGCTCATTGTTTATGCCGCGTCGCGGGAATCAAAAATAGCTGTCGGTGCGTCAGCCGACAACCCGGTACCAGATGGCCGTCACGGCGAGCACCGACAGCGCCATCACGACGAAGCCGACGACGTAGCCGTCGGTCACGGCGAGCAGCCAGCCGACCAGCCAGGGGTAGGCAAGCGCCGCCGCGTTCCCGAGGGCGGTCATTCCGACGAGCAGGACGCCGGCATCGCTGTCGACACGCTCGAACGCCAGGCCGAAAAGCGGGCCAAAGGGGAGACCAAAACCCAACCCCGTCAGGGTCAGCGACGCGGCGAGCAGCGACGCGGAGCCGACCTGCAGGGCGATGGCCACGAGCGCGAGCGCGCCGGTCAGGAAGGCCAGCGACCACCCGACTACCCCCCGTTCGGTCGTGAATACGGTGAGCCAACCGCTCCCGATCCGGCCGACGAAGGTCGCGGCGGCGAAGCCGGTCAACACGAACGTCACGGGCAGGACCGGGATCTGTGCGACGATATCGGTGTACCAGGTGATCGCGACGATAAGGAAGCCGTAGGAGGCGGCGTTTGCCAGCCCCAGCGTGGTGCCGGTAGCGGTCCTAAACGGCGACAGGTACGACCGGAGCGCCACCGTCTGTTGCGCCGCAACGGGTTCGACCACCATCGTCAGGAGCCCCGAACAGAGGACGAGCGAACCCGCGAGGAGCGCGGGAGCGAAGGGGCCAAAGGCCGCGACTGCCGGCGTCGTGCCCGCGACAGCGATGGCGAGGCCGAGTGTAAACAGGGCGCCGAGCAACCCCTGCATCCGCGCGACCGTCTCGCCGTCGACGCGGAGCCCCACGTATTTTATCACGAGCAGGAATGCCGTCCCGTTGCCCAGGCCAAAGAGGAACCGCGAGCCGAGGTGGACGTGGAGTGAGAGATACCCGCCCAGCGCCGCACCGGCCGCCCCCAGGACGAATCCGACCGCGGCCACGGACCGGATCGAGTAACGTCGCGACAGCACGTCGGCCGGCAACACGACGGAGAGTTGTCCGAACAGATACAGCGTCGAACCCAGCCCAGCCGTCGCGGGGGCGACGCCGCGGTCGACGAGTGCGCTCACGTACGCCCCGAACCCCCCGACGACCAGGCCGAGTCCGAACATACCGATGCCGAGAATTACGACGGGGCGCGTCGGAATCCCACGTACCATCGTCATCCCTGGCTACTGGACACACCGGCAAATAAATTCGTTTCCGCGGCCCGGAGACGCCTGCGGGGGTTATCCGCTCGGGTCGAGCACCGTCATGCCGAAGGTCTCCCCGGTCCGGATCGCCTCGTGGACGTCCGGGACGTCGGCCAGTCCGACGGTGTTGCGAACGACAGGCTCCACTCGCCCGTCGGCAACCAGCCGCGCCGAACGCACCGCTCCCGCTTTCGTCGTGTGTCTCGCGCCGACCAGCTCCGCCTCCTTGACGACGAACTCCTTGAGCGGCGGCGCGAACCGGCGGTCGTGGTGGGTGGTCAACGAGACGATCCGTCCCCCCATCGCCAGCGAATCCCAGGCGTCCTGGAGTGTCCCGACGTCCCCGACGGTATCCACCGCGACAGTCGGCCCCTCGGTGTCCGGCGCGGCGGCGCGCAAGCGCTCGACGACGTCGCCCTCGCTTACGTCGACCGTCTCCGTCTGCGGGCCGGTATGTCGGTCGACGTGGGCGAGCCGGTCCCCATGGACGTCGGCCGCGATAACGTGGGCGCCGCGGCGTTCGGCGAGTTGGGCGAGATGGATCCCGACCCGTCCGGCTGCTCCGATGACCAGGACGGCGTCCTCGTCCGAGACGTCCGCGCGCTCACAGAGTCGAAGCGGCGTCGCGAGCCCGTCGGTCGCGACTGCTGCACCCGCAAACGAGAGGTCGTCGGGCATCGGCAGCGCGTTCGCCGCCGGAAGCGTGGCGTACTCCGCGTACGCTCCGTCGCAGTCGACCCCGTACCAGCCGCCAAAGTCCGTACACTGGTTGGTCTCGCCCCGACGGCAGGCGTCACACTCCCCGCAGGTCAGATAGAAGTACGCGAACACGCGGTCACCGACAGTAACCGAGGAGACGTCCTCGCCGACGCCATCGACGACACCGGCACACTCGTGGCCGGGGATACGCGGAACCAGTCCCGGGTCGTCGTCGAGGCCACCCTGGATGGCGTTCTCGTTCGTTCGCGTCACACCACACGCCTGCACCTCGATGCGAACCTCGTCGGGGGCTGGCTCCGGAACCGGGACGGACTCGACGGTGAGGTCGCCGCCCCACTCGTCGAGAACGACCGCGTTCATCTCCGTCATGGCAACCACCGCGAACGCACCGGAGCGCCCATCGTTATTCGGCTCGACAGCCTGTTCATGCTACGTTGCACTGCTGATCACAGTTGAATAAATGTGTTGCCACGGGGACGGGAAACAGAGGGGGACCAAACCCCCGGAGTGGGGGAAGAACGCGGTCCAGGCACGGAAAGAGCCGTCAGTTCTCCGTAAACGCGACGACGCGGCTGACACTCGACTCCCCGCCGCGAAAGCGCCACGGGAAGGTCCCGATCTGGAGGCGCTCGTCGAGCAGTTCCTCGGGAACCTGTGCATTCTCGACGTGGACGATCCCCTCGGGGAACAGCTCGGTGTGCATGAGCTGATAGCCCTCGGGGGGGAACACCTCGTCCAGGTCGTCGACACCGAGATGGTCGGCAGCCTCGTCGGCGAGCTCCGGCCGGACGTCACGGACGACGGTGTTCATCGGGTGGTCGGCGCTCCCGCAGTCGAGGATGAGGTAGTTGAGATTCTTCTCGAGGCACCACTCGGCGAACTCCGCGTTCGGGCCGGGGTGCTTGCAGAAGAACTTGTGTGGGTTGGCCTCCTCCCGGTGCCAGGCGTACTTCTGGTAGCCGGTGTGGATGAACAGGATGTCGCCCTCCTGCACGTCGACGGCGTCCTCGACCATGTCACTCGTGTAGATATCGTAGTCGCCAACCATGTCGGAGATATCGGCGACGATGGCGTCGCCGACGAGTTCGTCGA